>NZ_NPDI01000028.1:0-363680 GCF_002251265.1 Rhodopirellula sp. MGV
TTCACTGCTCGACCCGACATATTCCCTTCCTTTGTTTGAGTTCGTCTTCAGCAAACTAACATCAGGCAGGGGAAGGGAATTTTTTGCATCATGAACTAGGGTAGCTGGGAAAGATACGCAGAACTTTTCCCTCGTGGCACCGGAAATCCAATCCGTGGCACTAGTTGCCGCGAAGCGTTTGGATTTCCAGCCGCGGAAAACGTTTGTTATCGGCGCATTAAAAAACCCCGCCATCGTTGACGGGGTGCTCACTCGAGGTGATTCGCTTGCCGTTTAGAACGGCGCGTCTTCTTCGCTCGCTTCGTCGAACGCACTGTTTGCGTCGGTCACGCGTTCGACCATCGGTTCGCCGCCGCCAGCACCATTGCCGGTGATGCGGAACGAGGTCGCTTCGACATTGACGAAGAACTTGACTTCGCTATTCGCGTCACGTTGCCATCGCCGTCCGTTCAAGCGATAGGTGATTTCGACTTCATCGCCTTCGTTCATCTCGTCAACCGCATCGCAAGAATCGCGGGTGAATTCGACGGGGACAAAATTCGTGAAGCTGCCTTTGTCCTGTTCCAGGACGACCAATCGCTTGCGGAACCCTTTGGCTCCGTACGTTTTCGTTTCTTCAATTAGATGGACGACGCCCGTGACAGACGGATCGCTCATAGTTCGGCTCAATTCGGGTGGCAATCTGACTAGCGACTCGCGGCATTTAGGGCGAGCCCAGTCGACGGAAGCCCTCCCGTCGACTGAAGCCAGTTTACCGAAAGATGTGAAGAGACGAAACGTGGTGGAAATGGCGTTTTCTGATTAGATTGTGTTTCTCACCTCCATGAGATTCATTGCCAACGGCACGATTCGCCGTAGAATCCCCACCTACCAAGCCCCCATCCGGAGACCCCTTCATGCCGCGCGTTCAGTTTCTTTACTCATTCGCCTTTGCAATCGTCGCAATTGTCGCCCCTCAATTTGCTCCCGCTGACGAGCCCTTCACGGCCGCACCAGCCGAGCAAGACGGTATGACGGTCCTGTTTGACGGCGAAACCCTGGAAGGCTGGGATGGTGATCCACAACTTTGGGAAGTCCGTGATGGTGTAGTCCACGGCGAAACGACTGATGAAAAGGTCGCCAAAGGCAACACCTTCCTGATCCATCAAAACGAACTCGCTGATTTTGAACTGCGTTTGTCCTTCCGCTGCAACGCGACCAACAACTCCGGTATCCAGTACCGTTCGCAACGCGTTGACACCAAGCCGTCTTCGCCAAACCAATGGGTTTTGCGCGGTTATCAACACGAGATCCGCAACGAAGAAAACATGCCCAACGTGCCTTCGTTTATCTACGATGAACGTGGTTCGCGAGGGCGTATCTGTTTGGCCGGCGAAAAAGCGGTATGGAACGAAGACGGAAAAGAAGTCGTCGGCGAACCGCTGATCACAAAAGAAGAGTTCAAGGAGTTGATGAAAGTCGACGATTGGAACGACGTCGTCATCATCGCAAAGGGCAACCACCTGCAGCATTTCCTTAACGGACGTTTGGTTTTGGATTTCACCGATAACCTGAAGGAAAAGTCCTTTTCCAAAGGCTTCATCGGTCTGCAACTGCACGCCGGAAAGCCGATGTGGACCGAGTTTAAAAACATCCGCGTTCGCTCGCTGTAGTCGTTCGCCCTTCGAAGTTTGCTTCCAGTCGAACACGGCATCCGCCAAAATTTTGACGCCTCGACTTGCGAATCCACTCGCTTGTCGAGGCTTTTTTGTTGGTAAAAACTATCGATTGAATCGGTTGGCCGGCCCGTTCACGACGCGGTTGTGTGGACTTTGCTAAGCAGGTCGAAGCCACTGGAGTGAATTTCATCCGCTGGTCGAAATGTTGAAGTGACGCGTTCTCTTTCGCTCGCGTTGCCTTCGTCATTTAAACGCCAACGCTCACCGTCGCATGCTCCTTTCGCAAGCTCGCATCGCAAACTATCGAACGGTCGTTGGCCAGCCGAAACGCGGTGCATGCAAAGTCAGTGCGGCAACGCAGCGACAAATCGACAAGATCCGTAAACGCTGTGGCGAGTTGCAATCGCTGTCGTCGGACGGTTTTAGTGAAGCATGCAGCACGCTCCGGCAACGCTTGAGCGGTTTGCCCGAGTGTACGCTTGCCGCGAATGTGGTCGAGTCGTTTGCGCTGACGAATGAGGCGCTGCGCCGAGTGACTGGCATGACATATTACGACGTGCAACTGGCTGCCGGTTTCGCACTCGCCGCCGGTACGGTCGCGGAGATCCAGACTGGCGAGGGCAAGACGATCACGACGGCATTGCCTGCGGTGCTGTATGGGTGGACTGGCAAAGGCGTGCATGTTGCGACCACGAACGATTATCTGTCTGGTCGAGACTTTGAAACGCTACGTCCGGTCTTTGAACAACTCGGGCTTTCTGCTGGCTTGCTTGTTCCGCAGTCGCCGCACGAACAAAAGTCAGCGGCATACGCGTGCGCGATCACTTATGGGCCGGGCTATGAGTTTGGTTTTGATTTCTTGCGTGACCGATTGCTGCTTCGCTCGCGAAAACAACAGCGTCTTGGCACTGAGATGCTACGCGTGCTGCAGGGGCTTGCTGATACCGACTTGCGTCCGATGCAACGCGGCCACTTCGTCGCGATCATCGACGAAGCGGACAGTGTGCTGATTGACGAAGCCAGCACGCCGCTGGTGCTTAGCGGCGGCAAGTCAACAGTCTCGACATCGCCGGTGATCTATCAGTTTGCTTTGGCTGTTGCACAGGAACTTTCGCCGAACGTTGACTACCAAGTTGATCGTTCGCAGCGTCGACTTGGTCTGACGGAGCAGGGGATCGCGAAAGTCCACTTGGCGTTCGAGCATCGTCCCGCCGGCATGCTTTCACGCCCGCTCGCTGACCTCGTCGAAAATGCTCTGCGGGCTCAGTTCCTGTTCGAGCGTGATGTCGATTATGTCGTCCAAGGGCAGCAGGTCTTGTTGGTTGATTCAAACACTGGGCGGATTCACGACGAACGGAAATGGAGCAACGGTTTGCACCAAGCGGTCGAGGCGAAGGAACGCGTCGCGATCACCGATGAGAACGAAACCCAAGCACGGATCACGCGTCAGCGCTACATGCGGCTTTACGAACGTGTGGCTGGTCTCAGTGGAACGGTCACGGGAAGTGAAGACGAACTGCGAGAGTTTTATCGTTTGCCTGTGGTGAAGATTGGCACGCATCGCGAGTGTCGCCGTGTGCATCATGCGATGCGATTTTTCGCTGACTTTGAATCCAAGGCGATTGCGATCGCGACGGCAGTTTCCGGTTGTCTCGCGAAGGGGCAGCCGGTGCTGATCGGAACGCAGACGATTGATGAAAGCCAGCGTTTATCGCAGCGTTTGACGCAAGCAGGCATCGCACATCAGGTGCTCAACGGTTTGCAAGATCAGCACGAAGCCGATGTGATCGCGAAGGCGGGGCAATGTGGGGCGGTCACCGTTGCGACGAACATGGCAGGCCGCGGGACTGACATTAAACCTGATGAACGTGCAATCGCGGCTGGCGGGTTGCATGTGATCGCGACCACGATCAGCACCAGTTCGCGTGTGGATCGTCAGCTGATCGGGCGAGCGGCACGGCAAGGCGATCCCGGTAGCTGTCAGTTTTACATTGCCGCCGATGACGACTTGATCGTGGCGCAGGCACCCGAGCTTTCCAAGCAGATGCGCGGTGCCACGAGTAAAATGGGTGAATGCGAAACGGACTTCACCACCGCGATCCGCAAGCTCCAGCAGCACTGCGAACGCGCAGCCGTCCTGCACCGCGAACAGCTCCTCGCTCACGACCGCTGGCACGAATCCATCCAAACCTCCCTCTAAAGGTGTCAGGTACCTTTTAGGCAGTTTGGGTAGTCTCAGTCCTTGGTGAATCTAAAAACGGTACCTGGTACCTTTTTCATGCCTATGTCTGAACGGTCTTCGAAATATCGGTTTTCGATCTTGCAGCTACTTGTCGTTTTGACGGCGGTTGGCGTGTTGTTGGCATTGCTATTGCCAGCGATCACCACCACGCGAGAAGCAGCTCGCCTGATGTCTTGCGGCAATAACTTGAGGCAGATTGGACTTGGTTTTCACAACTACCACAGTGCTTATAAGCAGTTGCCGCCGGCATGTGGCGGAACGGGGCCGACGTCGAAAGACAGCTGTTCGAACCAATGCCGATTGTCTGCCCTTGTGGCGATCTCGTGCTTTATAGAATCGAGTCCGTTCTGGGGTTGCGTTTCAAATCCGTACTATCCCGAGGAGTGGGCAAGCCTGCCGATTGGCCCTTCAGAAGCGGTCAAGCGGTCGCCTTATTTTGATGCGTTCATGGCGGAGCGATCGGGGGCTGCTGGTCCACTCGTTGATTCGTCAAATCAACGTTACTTTCCGGCGATGGGGCCAGCACCTTGGCGGGCCAAGGACTATCCGCCGTGGCAATATGGACAACCTACTTATCACTGCCCAGCCGATCAAAACCCCAGTCCCAATGGTCGCGCGGCGTTTTCGAATTATGTGCTTTGCTATGGCGACGGTATTGTTGATGTTGGCTACGTTCCCGGCGAACCGCTGTCCTTTCGTGGGCGAAACGCGAGTTCCGGCAATCAACGGGGCATCTTTGCCAACGGCGTCAATGTACGCTTCGATGATGTTACCGATGGCTTAGCGAATACAGCGATGGTTGGTGAAACAGTGACCTTCAACGGCAACCGAGATGTTCGCCGGAGTGTTGCTGCCAACATTGCGGGGATCGCAGAAACACCCTCGCTCTGTCTAAAGGTTGCCAGTCGCGGCAATTACTCCGATGGCATCGTATTGCGGATGACGCCTGACGGGGTCGCGTCCCGTGGAGGGAATTGGGCGGACGGGGCGATCACCTGGACCGGCTTCAATACCGTTCTTCCACCCAACTCGCCAAGCTGCGACCGCGAATCAAAACACCACTTCGACGGCATCTTCAGCACCGCCAGTCTCCACCGCGACATCGCGCAAGTCCTGATGGCGGATGGTTCCGTCAAGGCAATCAGCAATTCGATCGACACTGGGGCCGCAGGCCGTTCGGCATCGAACGTCCTGCCACACGAATTGCCCACCGAAAGCCCCTTTGGTGTCTGGGGAGCGATGGGAACACGCAGTGGCGAGGAATCGATTCAGCCACAGTGATGAGAGCCTCAGCTTGGATGGGAAATTGCCTATTCCTCCAAAAAGGTACCTGACACCTTTTGGGTGGTGAGGAAGTAGCCGCCGGTTTGGAAGGGGGAGTGGGTGGTGGCGGTGCCGGTGAGGTTGATGCGGTCGATTCGTTGGAGCTTCAGGCCGCTGGCGGTGATCAGGCGGCGGAGTTCGCGGGTGTCGAAGCGGTGCATGAACATATCCGGCAGGCCGCGATAGGCGTACGTCCAATCGCCGAAGTCGTCCGTGGGGGATCGGCGGCTGCGTAGCCAGCTTTGTAGCAGCTGCTTGGCCCCGCCGGGTTCCGTCAGCGCCGCCCAGCGACGATGCACATGAAAAACGAACGTGCCGCCATCACGCAAAATCCTGTGCACGTGACGCAGGAATCGAAGTCGATTTGCCTCTCCTGCGATCATCCCCAAGGTGCTGAACATGCAAAACGCATGGTCAGCGATTCCGTCGGCAAAACAATCGAGCTCCACCAAGCTGGCCCGAACCGGAACGACACATGCTTGAGGCTCGCGTTCCGATCGCGCCGCGAGTTCTTCGAGCATGTGCTGGCTGAGGTCGACCCCGACAACTTCGAAGCCTAGTTCACTTGCGGGGAAGGCAAGCCGTCCGGTGCCGCAGCCCAAATCGAGCACGAGCGGGGAGTGTGTTTCAGATTTTGTTTGCGATGCGGTCTCGCCCCGCTGCTGGCGGAGGTGATCGAGCAGGAAATCGCGGTCGAGAGTACAGAGCGGCGTGTCTGCCACAAACTGGTCGTAGTGGCGTGCGATCGACCGCTGGTGCAGATATCGCCAGGTTCCGGGGGCTACCCCATCGGGGCGTCGCCACTCCGGAGGCATCGATTCTTGGGTCATGGTGTAAATGGGGGCGTGTTTCTATAATCGCGTCGTCCCAAGCAGGCCCGAGGACGATTGATAACAAACTGGGTGTCGAAGACATGCGGACAAATGTGGTGCCAGGCATCACTCGTTGTCATCGTGGTCGGAAATCTTAACAACCACTGTTGAATTACCACTGCTTAACAACACATATCTTCCCGTCCCCTTCATCGGGCGTCGGTGATTTCGCTGGGGCTTGCCGATCGGCGAGCAAGCGAAAGTGACGATGCCCGCAACGCCAGGAGTCATCAACAAAGTGGCTATTCGAGTTGCAATCAACGGTTTCGGTCGAATCGGTCGACTGACCTTCCGCAATCTGATGGAACGCAGCGGCGAGTTCGAAGTTGTCGCCATCAACGACTTGACCGACAACAAGACCCTCGCGACCCTGCTGAAGTACGACAGCGTGCACGGCCGCTACGACGGCGACGTCGAGTACGACGACAGCTCGCTGACCGTCAACGGCAAAAAAATCCTTGCTCTGGCTGAGCGTGACCCACGCAAATTGCCTTGGGGCGAAAACAACATCGACATCGTGATCGAGTCGACCGGTTTCTTCACCGGCCGCGCAGAAGGCGACAAGCCCGGCTACGACAGCCACTTGGAAGCCGGTTGCAAGCGAGTCATCTTGAGCGCCCCTGCGAAAGACGGCGCTGACCTGACCTGCGTTTTGGGTGTCAACGACGACCAGCTGACCGCCGAGCAACTGTGCGTCAGCAACGCTTCGTGCACCACCAACTGCTTGGCTCCTGTTGCCAAGGTTCTGCACGAACAATTCGGCATCGAGTCCGGATTGATGACCACCGTTCACGCTTACACCAACGACCAAAACGTTCAGGATCAACCTCACAAGGACCTGTACCGTGCTCGTGCCGCAGCGTTGAACATCATCCCAACCTCGACCGGTGCTGCAAAGGCTGTCGGTTTGGTGATTCCAGCTCTGCAAGGCAAGCTGACCGGTATCGCGATGCGAGTTCCAGTACCAACCGGAAGCGTCGTCGACTTGACCGTCAACCTGACCAAAGACGCCACTGCCGAGTCGATCAACGCAGCAATCAAAGCTGCCGCTGAAGGCCCGCTGAAAGGCATCCTGAAGTTCACCACTGACCCGATCGTTAGCAGCGACATCGTTCACGATTCGCACAGCAGTATCTTCGCCGCTGACTTCACCCAAGTTCTGGGAACGAAGATGGTGAAGATCGTCAGCTGGTACGACAACGAATGGGGTTACAGCTGCCGCACCGCAGACCTTGTCGCTCGCATCGGCAAGTTCCTGTAAGCCGCGAAGCTTTTTCGCGAAGCGAAGTCATGAAGCCGAGTTTGCATTTGTTTGCAAGCTCGGTTTTTTTGTTGGGTCGGGGGAGAAGAGAGAGAGGGGAGCACGGAGAGGAGGATCGGCTGAAGCCTAGACTCCAGCTTAGGCGTGCGAAAGATCGGCTAAAACCTAGGTTCCAGCTTGGGCTTAGCGGCCTTCGCGGAGGCGGTAGCCTAGGAAGTTGTCGAGCTCGGGTTCGGCTTCGATCTGCGAGACCGTTTTCTCGATATCGTATTCGATTCGGTGGTACTGAATCGATTGCTCGTCCATCACGACATAGCAACTGCGTGGGTCGAGGTCGCGTGGCTGGCCGACGCTGCCGACGTTGATCATCAGGCGATCGCCGGCGGTGGTGAGGTCGAACTTGTCTTCGATCTCGTCTGGTCGGACGAATCGCGAGTTCATCGTGAACACGCCGGGGACGTGGGTGTGTCCTTGGAAGCACAGTTTGGGCACCAGGGAGAACAGCTTTTCCATTTTTTTGCTGTTCTGGACGTCTTCCGGCATGACGTATTCGTTTGTCGGCCCACGTGGCGATCCGTGGACGAACAGGTTGTTGTCTTCGCGAACGGTTCGAGGCAGGCCGCAGAGGAAATTCATGCGGCGGCGTGACGGGGTGATTCCGTTCTCGTCTGCCTGCTCGTCGCCCGAAGTGCTTTCCAGTTGTGTGCGTGTCCAGAAGATCGCTTGCTCGGCTGCCGCGTTGAAGCCCTCGGGGTCAAACATCGCGCTGCTGTCGTGGTTGCCCAGGATGCAGAAGTCGAACTTCATCACCAGGTCAAGGCATTCGCAGGGCTTGGGCCCGTAGCCGACGACGTCGCCCAGGCAGATGATGCGGTCCACATTTTGTGACTCAATGTGGTCCAGCACTGCCAAGAGCGCGGTCAAATTGCCGTGAATGTCACTGAGAATAGCGGTGCGTGTCACTGAGTCTTAACGGCCGTATTTGATTCGGTCACCGAGTTGATCGGACAGGTCCGGTTCGGCATAGATCTTGTTCGCGGTGGTCTCAATGTCGTACTCGACCCTGCGGAAAGTCACCAGGGGCCCCCCCGGTGCGTCTTTATCGAGGATCACGTAACACGCACGGCAGTCTTCGTCACGCGGTTGTCCGACGCTGCCGACGTTGATCATCGCCTTTTCGGCACCGAGTTGGTACTGGTAATCGCACTCGTCGGGCTGGATGAATTCGCAATCGGTGGTGAACACGCCCGGCAGGTGAGTGTGTCCCATGAAGCAGTACTGAGTGACTTTCCCAAACAAAATTTCCATCTTGCGTTGATCGAAGATGTATTCGGGGAACACGTACTCGTTGGTCGGGTCGCGTGGTGACCCGTGCACGAACTTGTACTGTTCGTCGTCGTGATAGCGCGGTAATTCACCGAGAAAGTCCCAGCGTCCATTGATTTGGGCGTTGGTTCCGGGCCCATTGTCCAATTGGTCGCGGGTCCAGTAAATCGCCTGCAACGCCATCGGGTTGAACCCATCGGGATCGAATAACGCCGCTTGGTCATGGTTGCCAAGGATCGTTACACGAGCGCGACGCATCACTTGGTCAAGGCACTCGCATGGATTGGGGCCATAACCGATGATGTCGCCGAGGCAAAAAATTTCGTCGACGGAATTTTTGCCGATGTCCTCAAGAACCGCGAGCAGCGCTTCAAGATTTCCGTGAATATCGCTGATCAGTGCTCGCTTCACTTTGATTGATTTCCGAACGAGAGCAGGCGGATTGTCGGGGGCTTTGAAAAAGTATCGGGATCGAAGATTGTAAAGGTAATCAAAAATTCACGGCAATCCCACGCCGTAGGCCACTACAGCATGACGAATCCCACAAACTTTCAGAATTCCGACGCGACTTCGATCTGTCATTTGGCATTGGAAACGATTGGCAAAGGCGGCTCAATCGCAATCCTTTCGGGCGAAAGTCCAATTTGGTCACGCGCCGTTGGGACCGATCGTCGCGCTGCGGCCGACTTGGCAGTCCAACTCGACGAGGCGATGCGATTTTTGCACCAACAAGAATTGCATCTCGGTTGCCTGTCGGTAGCCATCGGTCCGGGATCATTCACTGGCCTTCGAATTGCAGTCACTACGGCAAAAACGCTCGCCTACGCGCTCGATTTGCCAATCATACCGGTTGGGGCTTTGGCAGCGATCGCGGTCGCTTTGCCTAGGCCCGCCAAAGCACACCGTACCCTGGTGGGGCTGAATGCCTACCGGGGGCAAGTTTTTTCCGCAGCGTTTTCGGACGACGAACTTCAGTCCGGGGCGAGTTCCGATTGGAACGGTCGGGCTGACTTGATCGAGCGATCGACATGGGACAGCGAGGCCGCTGCGGCCCTGGCAGCGGGTGGTCAGGTGATTTGCGAACCCGCGATTACGCCCCGTGAATCCGACGGACCCGATTCTGGCCACCTGGTCGCGCTCGATGGTGGCGTCAATCTGGCTGTTGGCGTTGGGATCGCCGCGAATCGGTTGCGAGGGGCCGAATTGCCGAATGCGGGGCATCGCTCGGACAACGTGCCATATGAGTCAGCGTTTGCCCTGGCGCCTCGCTACATCAAGCTTAGCGCTGCGGAGGAGAAGGCAGCCGAACGCTGATCGGTTCGTTGGTGTGGCGAACGCCGTCGGTGCCGTAGTAGATGGTCATTTTTTTCTGGTGATCGTAGACCGCGGTTAATTTCACGCTCCGCGGACCGTGCACACAAAAGTAAAAACCGCAGGATTCGCCACCGCGTGACACGTTTCGCCGTGTCATCGGAAATTGTCCTGGTTCCAGTCCGCCGATGCGACACAACGTGTTTTCGACGTGTCGGCAGAACTGATCGAATGAGACGGCTTGTGTGGAAAACCCAATCATGCGGTCAAATCTAGAAGGAATCGATCGAGTAACGCACCTCTTCCGCCGGGGCCTTTCCTCCGACGGCAATGCGTGCCCGCCTTGGGGCAGCGTAGGTATCGGCGCGATCGGGACCGAAGATTAGTTTCCGAAAAAAGCTATAGGTGGGAACGTCGACCGTCTTTTTCCGTCACACGCTGAAAAATATCCCTCAAAATCCGCTGTTCCAGTGAAGTATCGCGGCCTTGAGAAATCCAGCCGAGCGTTTGTGGGACGCTTCCCTGTCCGCCGACAGGCACATCGGATTGCCGAACGATTGTCCCATCATGACGTCGCGACGAGGTGGTTTCAGTCGCGAACTGCGTCGCGTTGGTGTCTTCCAAGTCTTTGAGGACGATGACTTCGACGGTGTATCCGGCGCCACGTGGCCGCACGGTCACGGTTGCTTTGCGGCGGATGGACTGCAGGGTACTGTGCATGGCTTCAAATCCGGCGGTGCTGTCTTTGCGCCAGAATTCGCTCATTGAAGCACCGACCTGATAGGGCGTTTCGACGCGTCCATCGAGCACCATTGTCGGCGAGTTTTGCACAGGTTGTTCGCGGGCAATACGAAAGTAATCGTCAACCGTATCGATCACTTGTGACCATACGAAGGCATCGTTCGCCGGCGGCAGTTCCAGTGGGTTGGGGATGTACTGTGCTGGGGCACGACGATCCAATCGATAGGCCAATTGCCCACACCCGGACAGTAACGCGATGATCACGATCAGGCCTAACGGACTGGTCGTTCGCGCTGGCCGTGAGGTCGCAATTGCCATAACGGATTTCATCGATTTCCCAATCGCTTATCGCAGTGTGTTGGTGTTGCGAGCTGCAACGTTGATTCGCAATTGTTTCGCTCCCGGAACATCGTCGGGAAACATCGACCACACGGGGACCTTCTTTTGCATCTGCGCGAGCATTTTCTCTTGTGCTTTCATCACCTTGGCTTGTTTGATTTGCTCGCGAATCTCTTCTTGGACTTCCTTGAGTTGCTGCACGCCAGCGGGCATACGTTGCTGGACGCGAATGATATGTAGCCCCTGGGAATCTTCGATCACTTCGCTCATCGTATTCAGCGGCATGCTGAAAATTTGCTTGTCGAGTTCCTTGGACGCCAGCGCGCCTTGCGACGTCCAATCGTGTTGGCCGCCGTCTGACGCATACGATTCTTCGCTGCCTTCGCGTGCGGTCTGAGCCCAGCTTTTGTTGAAGTTGATTCCGCCACGGGCAGTCAAGCGATTCGCCGCTTCTACACGAGAAGCGTCATCTTCAGTCTGCAGGTTTAATTTTTCCCAATGGTAGATATCTCGTCCCATCGCGGTCAGCTTGTCGTGTGCCGCTTTGCGGGTCGGATGATTCGCGAAGAGCACCGATAGCTGCTCCCACTTCGCCTTCGCACCATATCGATAGTCGTCGATGTTTCGGTCGTAGTGGTTTTTGATTTCCGCGATCGGGACGTCGGGGTTCTGATTGACTTTGTCTTTCATGAACATGTGGCCGAGCATCATGTCGCCAAATTCGCGCTGACGTGCCTGCAGCGAAACCCCGGTCTCGCGAAGCTTGGCATCGATTTCGGTCAAGCTTTCCGTTCCATATTTCTCTTTGAGTGCTTTCAGCTCGTTTTCGTAGAACAGTTGTCGTGCGCGCTGAGCCATCATCGCGCTCACCTCGGCGCGTTTCTCCGCAGATTGCGTCCCGACTTGTTCAAGTAAAAAGCACTCGCTCATCACCTTGTTCTGGATCGCCGAGCGCAAGGCGGAACGCGCGAGTTGCGTTCGCGCCATCGCGAGTTGTTCCTCAGGGATATTTTGCTTCGTTTGTTCGATCGCTTGTTTGATGCGCGTTTCAACTTTGGGCTGAATGTCACCCCAGAGGATCGGAGATTGTCCGACAACCGCCACTATTGCCGCGGGGTCTTCGGGCAATGGTTCGTCCGTCGTTGGGAACCCCTGCGCAATCACCAATGAGGCGTACAACGAAATCATCATCACGACCGCGATCGGTCGGGAGCAAGGATGATTCAGGGCCGTGTTAAAAGGGCGTTGTCGTCGCATCTTCCGTTCTGCGAGAAAATAGGTGTCGGCTATCAAGCGGCAAGTCGCTCTTGGGCTTGTAGTCCGATTTACACTCCTGCGACAAGCCCATTCCGATACCTGGAGATTGAGCCATTTGCTTTCAAATACTCCTTCTCTTGAATGCACTTGACACCCGCTCCAGGTACGGACTATTGATCCTCCCATCGCCCAAAAAATACGGCCAACAGACACAGCAGCGAATTCGGATGTAGGCAAACGTTTTGCGGGAATCGTTTCCTGACGGAACCTTTTTATGAGGTGAAGTCGGAGCAAAAAGGTGATGTGAAGACGGTTTCTGGGTCAATCGTCTTCCGAAAGCCGCTCCACATCGAATTCGCTCGCACCGGGGCACTGCCGTTGGTAGTGCCCCGGTGCCCGAACCACCCTTGCCATTTCTGCGGGCAGTTGGTGAACGAAACCGAAAAAGACTGTAACTTTTCGTTCGCCGCCGCATCTAAATCTTCGCCGGACAGCACCTTTGCCCCCGACTGCATTGGCATCAAGCAAGATTTCGTATGGTTAGGACGGTTTTCTTTGGATTCATGCTGATGAAAAGTCCGGTGGGAGCAAGCTTCAACTAAGATTGCGGCCAATCGATCTCCGCCACCTTCAGCGTCTCATGAAGCGACTTCGAAACGCAGTTTCATCATTCTGGCAGGGCCGCCGACATCGACTTTCGCGAAAGCCAGCCCCACCGCTGTCGCTGCAACACTTGGAGTCGAGAGATCTAATGGCGGCCGAAGTCAGCGTGACGTTGACTTCACAGGCTTCGGTGCCGGAGCTGCCCACGAAACCGCTCATCTACTCCTTTGAGCGCGCAACGAACGATGATTTTTTAGTCATCAAGTTTCAGCTCGCCGGCGATGCCCAGTTCGATGTCGACTATCGGGTCGACGAATATGACAGCGGTACCATTCATCTGCCTGATGAAGCGATGGCAGGTCCTGTTGTCGGAACAGCGACATTCTTTCCCGGCGAGTCGACCGTGCGGATGAAAGTCATTCCGCAGCGTGATTCGGCGATCGAGCGTGACGAAATCGTTGCGGTTTCGATTCTGGAGGCGACAGAATTTGACGCCGTCCATGGCGCGGCGACTTTCATCACCGACGACTCGGACCCGCAACACTATTTGCTTGATGAAGCGAACCGGTTAGGAATTGTCGATATCGAAACTGGTGTCATCGATGTGCTCGGTACGGTTGATGTCTCACAAACATTAAATGACATTGCGTTTTTAGAAGACGGCACGCTGTTTGGGATCTCGAACAACGATCTTTTCGAGCTCCAGTTCACTGCGGTTGAGAACGGTGTAATTCCGGTTCGTCATATTGCAGCTCATCATGTCGATCAAGGCAACGCGTTGGTGGATGCTCGCCACGGAGACTTTGGGTCAGAGATCGGCGATCTATTGGTGGTCGGCTTCAATCGTTTGCAGGTGCAACGCATCGACATGAACCTCATCGACGAGACGTGGACTTATGAAGCGACAACGCCAGTGTTTGATATTGCTAACGCGTTGGCTGTGAAAGGCTACCGGAGCAGTTATGCATCGAGCGGTGACTTGGATTATCTGTCCGATGGCGATTTAGTCTTATCGGCACAAGGGGCAGGTGACCCGTTCGATTCGTTGATCCGCTTTGAAACGCCTGGCGATGTTGGTGTGATTCAAACCGCGCCGGTTGCGGCCGGCAGCCAGAGCGAGATCTTCATGGACGTGTATGGACTGTCGTTCGGCGATAGAGACAAATTCGCGTTCGCCGCCCACACAATGTTGACGGTCAACCAATTTAGTCTGAAAACGGTTCGTGAAGTCGAAATGCTCGGCCGCCCCTATGAACTCGGTGCGGAGATTGTCGCTGTCGGGACCATCGTCGGTGACCCAGTCACGCCGCCACAGGTCAGCTTGAATGTAGCTTAATTGATGCGCCGAGTTTGCCGCACGGAATCATGCCAACGACATGGCTGATCCAGCGATCGGACTTGCGTCGGATCCGCATCAAGCTCGGTGCGCCCGTCACCAGTGTCAGCACCAGTGAGTTGGCGTTGACGAGCTTGGGCCTGTCTGACGCGGCGCCCCCGATCAATATTCCGCTGTCGCAGCAACAGCTTCAATTGAGTGGCGATGGAAAAACGATTGAGATTCTGTTGGATCACGAGCAGCTGCCTGACGGTCGGTACCAACTGGATGTTGCCTCGACGTTAACCACGGGGCCACATTTCACGATGGTCGGTGACTCGGTCAACCGATTCTTTAGTATCGACGGAGACTTCGACGGTAACCGTGTCGTCGATATTCGTGATTACGCCACACTTGCTTATTGGTACGGCCAAACGACGGCGGTCGCCCCGGCGTATGTCGATTTGGACGGGTCAGGCATGATCGATCAAGGCGACGTGTCGCAGTTCAATGACAACTTCACATTGTTCGTTGATCTACCCGGTCAGCCCAACCCGCGCGTTGGTGAATACTTGCGACTGGATGAATTGACGCGAGCGAACCATTCGATTGTGAATGCGCTGGATGTTAGTGGCGACGCGAGGGTTTCGCCGCTGGACGCGTTGCAGGTCATTAACCGGCTTGCGTTAGGCATGTCCAATAATCTTGACTGGCGGTATGACGTGAATCGTGACGGGGAAATCACGCCACGTGATGCACTGTTCGTTATCAATCAATTGGCGAGACAGGCCGGTAGCTCTGCAGCCAATGTGTCGCTGGCCGGTGGAGAATCGAATGGCGAAGGTGAGTTCTTGCCGGAGCGATCGGGTTTCATTTCATCGATCACATCGCGTGAGAAGGCCGGCGTATTCGACAATCGTTTGGCTGATGCGGCAATTTCACAGCTTTTTGAAAGCTAAAGAAATTATGCCCCGTCCTTGGTTGGCGGGGGTGTTCTGGGGGTTTGCCGCTCGCGATAATATTTGAAGTTGGTGGCGGGTGTGGGCCGCCAACGACCATTTCGCTCGAAGTCGATCTGAGAGTAGATCGATCCATCCCAAAATTGTCCTCCCCACCTTTTGATGGAGACTCCACGCATGTCCCGAATTCTTGCTTCTGTCTGTGCACTTGCATTGTTCACCGTTTCAGCTGTTCACGCCGAAGAGAGCGACACCTGCCTGAAATCGGGTGATTCGATCGGCGCGTTCTACGTTGTCAAAGTCGCTGGTGCGGAAGACGACCAAGTCGAAAAAGGCGAAAAGCTGTGCTACCGCTGCCGCTATGGCCAACGTCCGATGGTGATGGTTTTCGCTCGTGAGACTGAGGGCAATGTTGGCAAGTTGGTTCAGGAAATCGACGCGGCCGTTGCCGCCAATGAAGAAGCTCAACTGAAGGGCTTGGTCACGATGTTGGGGAAAGACGAATCGAAACTGAAATCATCGGCGAACAAGTTCGCTTCGAAAACTGGCGCTAAGAACATCCCGTTTGTTGTCGCGACCGATCACGAAGCCGGACCTAGTTCTTACAAGATTGCTGAAGACGCAGCAGTAACAGTTGTGGTTGCAGCTAACAGCGAAGTTGTCGCATCGCACTCGTTCAAGACAGCCGATCAAGTTGACGTGGCGGCCATCATGGGCGAAGTTAAGAAGGCACTGAACTAGATCAAGCCGACCGTCACGCTAGTTGATTCCATGCGTGAAGGCTTGGTGTGAATCGGTCTCTTTGCTCACCAAGCATCCACCGGCCGCCGTGTGAACGCCATGGTTCACACGGCGGCTGTTTTTTTATCTGAAGCGTTGATTGCCGTGTTTTCCTGGATCGTCCTGAGCGTGATTTCGGCCCTGTTGTTGGGCTTTTATGACAGCGCCAAAAAAATGGCCGTCAATAAGAACGCGGTTCCGATCGTGTTGCTTTGTAGCGTGTCGATCGGCGCGACTTTGTATCTACCATTGATGGTTCTCTCGGTGATCGCCCCGGACTGGATCGCTGCCGATTGGATTCGGGTTAAATCATTATCGTGGTCCAGTCACGGACTGATCATGATGAAGAGCATCTTGGTGGGCGCGTCTTGGACACTGGCGTTCAGCGCACTCAAGCACCTGCCACTTTCGATCGGTGCCCCGATTCGAGCGACCAGTCCGTTCTGGACGATCTTGATCGCGATCAGTTTTCTTGGTGAGCGACCTTTGCTGTCCCAATGGATCGGGATGCTGATCGTGCTGATCGGATTTTGGTGTTTTACCCTGGTCGGTCGACGCGAAGGGATCCGCTTTCTGCGTGACCGGTATGTGTTGCTGATGGTGTTGGCGACGTTGCTGGGGTCATGTAGCAGCATCTATGACAAATGGCTGCTGCAACGATTGGAGCCGATCACGTTACAGGCTTGGTTTACCGTTTACTTGGTTCCGGTGATGATGCCCATGGCGATTTGGTGGTACCGAGTCAATTCGCACCGAGCCAATTCGTACGGGGGAAGTCGCGACCGGGCAGGTCAGCGAGGGGAAGTTCTAGCTGCGGAAGGTGCGAAAGCCATTTTTCAGTGGCGAAATAGCATCGCTTTGGTCAGTCCACTGTTGATTGCCGCAGACGCGTTTTATTTCATCGCGTTATCGGACCCGGAGGCGATGGTTTCGGTCGTTAGTGTGATCCGTCGCTCCAGCGTCGTGGTTGCCCTCGCATTCGGGGCTTCTGCCCTTAGTGAAGCAAATTTCCGCTCTAAAGCGCTGTGTGTGGGGCTGATTCTGATTGGCGTTGTCGTTTTAACTTGGAAGAATTAGACAAACGGGTGCCAATTTTCCTTCATGATGAAGGAATTCATTGGCAAAAACGGGCTTCGTACCAGCGAACTTCGACCAACACTTCTTCGAGGCGGACATTGTGCGAGTTAAACTGGTGCCTTTCCAGAGCATCGGATCCTGGTTTTCACCCGCGGACATGGCCCGTATGTTAGAACGCCATTTAGCGTGGCTGCGCCCGGGTAGTTTTGACGCAATTCATCTCATTTGGTTTGACCGAGGCGGGCGGTAGGACACCGCCAACGGCGTTACATGAGCGAGTTTCTGCTTTTTTACGAACGGCCAAACCCCACGACCTGGGTTTACCTGTCGTCGTTTTTGACCATCGGGCTGTACTTTGTGTTTCATCGCTTTTGGAGCGTTCGGAACCTGGACATCCTGCTCGTGTTGCTGCTCGCGCCGGGGTTGCTGATGGTTCAAGAAGGCCGTCGGCGACATCTTCGTGAAATGGAGTCTGGTGATATCGCGTTTTACGACGTCGCCGACCCGAATTGGCGCCAACCCAACGACGCATCCGAATTGGTGTCGGCCTACCCGTCGCCGCAAGTCGGACAAGACGCTGCTGGCAATCCTGACGACCCTGAATTGGCCGAAGAGGGCGATTCGTTTGGCATCGACGGTGTCCCCGAGACGCCGCCTGCTGACACAGCACCGCCACGTATCCAAGACGAAACACGCATTCCGCTTCGCACCGAACCCGAAGCGCTCGATGAGCGTTTGGAGTCCACGACGCTGCACCCCGAACAGATTGAAACGGACACGGAGCAGTCTGCGAAGCGTCTCCAGCGCGCGGGTTTTATCTGGCTGTTTTTGGTCGAGTTGCTGATCTTGGGGCGGCTGATGATTGATCCCGTGATGAATCGCCGGCCGATGCTGGATCCAAACCTGACCGTTGGCGGGTCGTACTTTATCAGTATCTCGTTGTTCATCTTTATGATGGTCAACGTCGCGACCAGCACGCCGCGAGCGCGAGTTTGGCAGGGACCGGAACTCGGCCCCGGCTATGTCTTGATGCACCAGTTACCAACGATCACGACGCGTCCGGTCAGCTCCGCACTTGGTGGCGAACGGGCACCGACCGAGGACGAGGTCAATCTCGGCAAAGGGTCGTCGGCGATCTTGGCCAAGGTATTGGCGATCTCGGCACATCTGGCGATTGTGGTCGGCCTGATTTTGATCGGGAACCGTCATTTCGGAAACCTACGCAGCGGCGTGGGGTGTGCGTTGCTTTATCTGATTGTTCCGTACACGGCACAGTACACCGGCCGTGTCGATCATGCCCTACCGGCTGCGCTACTGCTGTGGGCGATCCTTTCGTACCGCCGGCCGATGATTGCGGGAATGTTTTTGGGGCTCGCCGCAGGACTGGTGTATTACCCATTGTTCCTATTGCCGCTGTGGTACAGCTTTTATTGGCGAAAGGGCGTTCGTTCGTTTTCGGTGGGCGTCATTGTCACGCTGGCAATCTTGGTTGCGGTGTTGACCTTCAGTGGAACCGATTCGTTGGTCGAGCAACTTCGTCGGATGTTCGGCCTGTTCGCGCCGACCAAGGAGCCACGCGGTATCTGGGGGTTGGGCTGGGATCCGCGCTGGCGATTGCCGGTCATTGTCGCGTTCGGAATTCTCAGTTCGCTATTCGCGGCTTGGCCATCGTCGAAGAACCTTGGCACGCTCATCGGCTGTTCGGCCGCAGTGATGGTCGCGGTTCAGTTTTGGCACGGCTACGGCGGTGGTTTGTTTATCGCCTGGTTCTTGCCGTTGTTGCTTTTGACAATCTTCCGCCCCAACTTGGAAGACCGCGTTGCCGTCAAAGTTGTCAAAGGGCGAAGCTGGGACCGATCGATCCCGGCGAACACTTCTGGTCGACTTGAACTGGAATGATCGACCGATCTTAAGACTCAATCGAACAAGTATGGAATCGACCGAACCGTCCGCGCCCGGTGTGGCCAATCACGCACCTGTGGCCACAAACGAGACAGCACGCGCGTACTACACAAGGATGTTGGATGCAGCTGACGCTGACATTCAAGCTTTGAATCGCAAGGATTCGTTGTTTGCAACGACACGCTTGGTCGTGTTCGCGGCCGCCCTGGTGATGGTTTTGCTCGGTTACTTCGCCGATGTCGGCTGGGCCGTGCTGTACATCGGCTGGGGATTGTTGGCTTGTTTTTTTGTGGTCGCGATCCTGAATGAACCGGTGCGTGATGCGTTGGCGGCAAAGGAACGTGAGAGTCAAATCATTCGTCGCCTACTCGCTCGCATGGACCGCAAGTGGGACGAGCTGAACTGGAAAGCGAATCGCAAGCGTCTGCAAACGTTAAAGCTGCAAGAGCACCAAAAAGACGTTGCCGACGATTTGGACCTGCTGGGGAAAACGTCGTTGTTTCAGTGGGTATCGATGGCCGGCACGACTGTCGGAGTGCGGACCCTCGCAAACTGGCTGACCAGCCCCGCCGTAGCGGAAACGGCCAAACGGCGCAGCCAAGCAATCCGTTCTCTCGCAGAAAAGCGAAGCGAGCGATTGCGTTTTTACTCGCTCGCCGATGACGTTGGCCAAGGCACCGGGGATCCGGATGAATTCATCCGATGGTCTCAAGACGAACCATGGCTGGACCGACGGCGATGGTTACCGGTGTGGGGCAATCTCACAGCACTCGTCTCGATTGTCTTGATCGCACTGTTGCTCGGGAATCGAATGGGTCTGGTAGATGCGTCGCTTGCCAAGCCAGCCTTGATCGCATTAACCGTGATCTTGGTCATCAACATGCTGATCACGACCGTCATGCTTGGTCCTGTGCATCAGATCTTTTCGATCGCGATGGCAAGTCGTCAGAGCGTCGACGAGTACCGCGAGTTGTTTTCTGCGGCCGCTTGGTTGAATGAACAATCAAAAGAGGGATCGGGTGACGATCGTTTGGAACATCTGCATCGCGTCTTGCTTGAAGACAGTCAGCAGTCGGCGAAGCAAGGGATGGGCGAGCTGAGCCGTATCGCATGGCTCGGTTCGCTGCGCACTTCGGCGGCAACGTTCCTGTTTTATTTGCCACTGCAAGCGTTCTCGCTATGGGATGTTCGCGTCTTCGCAAAGCTCGAAGTATGGCAGGCAAAATACCGCGACCACGTTCCGAGTTGGTTTGATGCCTTCGGTGAAGTCGAAGCGTTGATGTCGCTCGCCGCCGTTTGTGATGAGAATCCGACGTGGGTATTTCCGCAGTGGGTTGATGCCGAAACTGCGGATAACGATCGGCATTGTTTCCGGTCGGCCGGACTTGGGCACCCGTTACTGCCCGATTCCAGTCGGGTATGCAACGATGTAACGATCGGCCCACCGGGAAAAGTGTTGCTCGTCACCGGCAGTAATATGTCGGGCAAAAGCACGATGCTGCGGAGTGCCGGATTGAATATCGCACTGGCTGGTGCCGGATGTCCGGTGTGCGCCACAGAGCTCGCTCTGCCGTCGATCGAACTTTCGACCAGCATTCGCGTCCGTGACAACTTGGCCGAAGGCGTTTCGTTTTACATGGCCGAATTGAAGCGTCTGAAGGGAGTCGTCGATCGTGCACGTCACCTTGCTGACCAGAAAGGTATCGTGTCGATGTTTCTGCTAGACGAAATCCTGCAGGGGACAAACTCGCGAGAACGGCAAATCGCGGTCACACAGGTGCTGCGTCACTTGCTTGAGTGCGGTGCGATTGGCGCGATCAGCACTCATGACTTGGAGCTTGCTGATGAGCCGGAACTGGTCGCCGTTTCGGAGATCGTGCACTTTCGCGAGACGATTACGCCCGACGCCAAGGGCAACGAGCAGATGACGTTTGACTATCAGATGCACGCGGGCGTCAGTCCGACGACCAACGCGCTGCGTTTGCTCGAAATCGTTGGCCTTGGAAAGGCCGAAGGCTAGATCGGTTGGTAGTCGAAGTAGTGCTTGGACTTGATCACTTCGGCAACCGCTGGAGGCACCATCAATTGCCAGCTCTCGTCACCGTTCTTGATCCGTTTGAGCACATCGCGAGAAAAGACTCCCAGGCAGTTGGCGTCAAAGTTATCGAGCGCTACGATGTCGCCACGCCCACGCAGGTAGTCGTAGAGGTGTTGAGTTTCCGGCTTGATTTCTAGGTTCTCGCTTGTTTCCAATTCGCCGGTTTCGGTGTTTTGGAAGGGATAACAGAACACCTTTAGGTCGTTTTTGAACAACCTTCCGAACGATTCCAACACACCACCTTGCAGGCCGGTGTAGTACTGTTCGTCGAAGAGATCCTTCATGCTGGTTGCCCCCATCACGATCGCGATCGATTCCTTTGTCAGATCGTTCAGGTAAGCAGCCAGTCGGTAGTACTGGAAGTAATCGGAGATCAGCACGGGCATCCCACAAGCTGCGATCACGTCGGCCCTTGCGAGAAAGTCACGCAGATCGATTTGCCCCTCGGCCTTGAGATTGTTCATGGTGATTTCCATCACCTGGGCAATCTCTTTGCCTTTGACGTGTGGCTGTTCGGAAAACTTTTCGTGGGCGCATCGCAACATGTCGAGGTTGACATTACAAACCGGACGGAAGCTTCCCCGTTCGACTAGGATTGGTTTGCGATAAAAGAATTCCGATGGTTGCAAAACTTCGCCGTCTGCGGCAAACATCGCGGCCCCGCTCAAGCCCAGTTCGACCAGTTTCAAGCTCATCAGTCGGTTGTCGACATGCCGAAACGCGATCCCGGAAAACTCGATCATGTCGATTTCGATGCGTGACGTCGTCAAACCGTCCAGCAATGAATCGACCAGCATTTCTGGTTCGTGGTTCAGCATCGTTGCGCCGTAAACCAAGTTGACGCCAACGATGCCCAGTGCTTCTTGTTGCAGGGCGGCATCGTCGTCGAGCATCCGCACATGGATGATGATTTGGCTGTCATCGTCACGTGGATGGGCTTGGAACTTAATCCCCATCCACCCGTGGCATTGATTGGTGCCGGAGTAATTGCGTGCCGAGACGGTGTCGGCAAACGCGAAAAACGCGGTCGTGTCACCGCGAGCTTCGCGAAGGCGATCCAGGTTCAATTTGTGCTCATAGTCCAGCATCGATTCAAGACGTTCGCGGCAGACATACCGGGATGCTCGGCCATAGATCGCGTCGCTGACTTTCATGTCATAGGCCGACATGCTTTTGGCGATCGTCCCCGATGCGCCGCCGACGCGGAAGAACCAACGGACGACCTCCTGGCCGGCACCGATTTCGGCAAAGGTTCCATAGCGGCGAGAGTCCAAATTGACCTCGAGCGCCTTTTGCCTTGTGTTGAGTTGTTCGCTGGGCTGCTGGCTTAAAAGTCTCGCTTGCATGACCAATTCTTAAGAGGGGAGAAGTCGTCGTTGCCGGTGAATCGCTGAATTTACACGATCGACCTACACGCAATGGGTGGACCCCATGTGCGGCAGACACGCTGCCGTTACATCGCCTTTGTGGCGGTATCTGTTGGCGAAGTTGTCGGTTCGCGATGTTGGCGGCTTGCCCATAACAGGGCGAGCGAAAGCAGCACACACAACCGCGCCGGCCAATCGCCAATTCGCACTGCCAAGCTCAATCGATCGTCGATTTGTGGTTTGGCCACTAGATGGCCGTTGGTGCCCTGTGTCAATTGATCGACGACACGCCCGTAACTGTCAATCCACACGGTCGGGCCATTATTGGCTGCCGACAGCACGGGACGCCGGCACACGACGGCAAGCAACTGGGCACAGCGTTTGTGATGTTCGATCACGCTCGAGTCATCAAACCAGCCATCATTTGTTGCCGTCACGATCGCATCAGGAAGCGGTCGGTTCTGGTTTCGAAGGACACGGAAATGGTTGACAGAGACACGCTCGACAGCGGTTTCGATGCAAATGTTTGCACTCAAGCCAACTCCATTCACATCGAAGACGCGAGGACCGTCCCCGGTATCGATACCAAGTCCCGGCGGCACAAAGTCTTTGACCCAGGGGATCGATTTGATGAATGGTATGTATTCCCCGAACATCACCAGGTGCATTTTTCCATACCAGTCAGCGACTTCGGCGTTCGGCGTCACATGGACCAGACTGCTATAGGCTTTCGTCGTGTCGCTATATTCGACGACCGCGCAACCGCCGATGAAGTGTGGCGGTTGGTTGGCAGGGCCGTTGCCGTCTGCAAGGACTTGCAGCACATTTGAGGCTCGAAAAAGGAAGCGTTGACGCTGTTCGTTCAGCCAGTCAGTGACCTCGTCCATCGTCACGCCGTTACGTTTGGCGTCGTCCGGATTGCCGTCACCAATGATCCATGGCAGGGTGCCCGTCATCATGGATTCGGGCCACACAACCGCATCTATTTTTTCTTCATTTTTTTTGATCGCGGCGACGGATTCTTCGAGGTAAGCCTGGAAAATCTCAAGCTCGCGTTCCTTCGTTTGGACATACTCGATCGGCTCATTCCTGCCGATCAACGCGATTGTCGCCGGACCTGTGGCGAGTGGATAAGCAAGTCGCCAGCGTCCATAGCCAACCGCAGCGACGAGGAGCACGCTTGCGATCGCCGTACTGACCAGCGGAGTGACCAGGCTCGGACGCGGTTTGCCGCAGAACCATGTCGTCCATTGAAACACAGCAACATTAACGACAACGATCAAAAACGAGACCGCGTAGGTTCCGCCCAAGTCGGCGATCTGAATCAACTGTGGGACATCCGCTAAGCTATGGCCTAACATCAAGACTGAGATGCCGGTCAGGAAATAGTTCCGTACGCATTCCAGCCCGACCCAAACGATTGGCACCACCAGCAGATCGTTCCCGCGATTGATCCGCTGCAGCACCCAAACAAACATCACCGAAAAGCTGGCCAAATATCCGGCCAGTGCGAGCCAGCACGGATAGATCAGCGGATTGGCATGCCGCAGTCCTTGCAGAGAGAGCGCCCAGTACACTGTCGCGGCTAAAAGAATCGCCAGATAGTGTCGGCGGGTCAGGCGACCGGTGCCGGAATTTGCAGGCGACTTGGCAAGGATCAACAGTGGAACGATTGCGACAAAAACGCACGGCCAGAGTCCGACAGGAGGCTGCGCGGTCCAACGAAGTGCCATCGCGGCAATGATCATGAACCAACAGTTTCGCCCGATCGCTGACGATTTGACGTCGCTCTGGGAATTGGTCGTATGATTTGCGGAGGATTCGTGGTCGGCCATGCGCGAATCGTAAGAAATCCACCGTTTGGCCGCCATGCCGGTCACGTGCACCGCCAACGCATTTAAAGTATTCCGAATCGCGGTCTCACTCGATTTTCCCCGCCGTGAGTGAACGACGATCGTCCCTTATCAACTACATGAACGATTGAGCAAAGTTTCGTGAAATCCACCCTACCGATCGCCCATTTGTTGGCAGGAGCACTGCTGATTTTCGCCGCCATGGGGTCTGTGAACGTCCCACGAGCGGTTGCTCAGGAAACGGCGTCTTCGGAAAAGACTGCTGCGACGGCGAAAAAAGACGCTGAGATCCCTGCCGAAACGATCTCCGCGATCGGTCCAATGTTCGACCGGATTCGGCAAGCCAAATCGACGCGTGCTGCTGTCGAGATCACCGAAGAAACGATCGTTGGGGGCGCGGTGATCGGTTCAAAAACGGCGACCTATCAAATCGCTTCCACCGCTCCCCAAAGCTTTACGGTTTATTACAAAAGCGATCAACAGCGTTCGCGTGTTTACAACAATAACGACCAAGCGACGATCGCGATTTCGCCCGAAGCGTTCTGTCATTTAGCAAAACCGAACGGAATGCAAGACGCTGTGTTTGGATTGCCGTTTCCCATGGGGCCTTATCCTGAACCCGTACTCGCGCTGACTCTTGCCGGTGTTGATCCAGCGTTGTCGCTTCTCAACGGGATGGAAACGGTTGAGATCGTGGACCGTAGTAAGTTTCGGGGCGAAACTCCGGCAATTCATTTCAAAGGCGTTCAAGATGACGCGGTCAGTTGGGACCTCTGGGTCTCCGCAGGCGACAAGCCGGCGCCGCTGCGTTTGTTAGTCGACTTAACGGAAATGCTACGTGTCAACGGCAGCATCGAACTGGCTGATGACTACCAGTTCGTTTTACGTTTCGATTTCAAGTCTTGGGCAATTGACTTGGACAACAGCGAGAAACTGTTCGTCTACCCGAACTTGAAGAACGCTCGCCAATACGATTCGCTGCATGCGTACTTTGACGCTCAGAAGCAAACCGATCCTTGATTTCGCGATGAGTTCCGTTCGTTAAGAACTGCATGACAACATCGAACACCCGGCGCGATGCCGTGCCCATTCCGGCCGTTTTTCGGCAAACGCTTCGCGGCCTTGTTGTTGTTCGTATGGATTGCGAAGCACGTCCAGCAGCTCCCACACGCCTTGATGATCACCTTGCTCGCTACGGTCGATCGCTAGCTGTGCCAAGTAATTTCGCAGCACATACAGCGGGTTCACGCGATTCATTCGTTGCTGCCGCTGTTGGTCGCTCACTCCGCCAAGTTGCAATCGATTGCGATACCGGGACCACCACTCGAGCGACTTGGATTTCGTCTCGTCAGTAATCTTATCGGCCGCATAGTACGCTTGGCCCATCGTTTCGATCCACCGATTCCATTGCTCATCGGCAGACGCCGTTTCATCAACCGATTCGCAAGGCAGCTCTGCCAACGAACGATAGAACAGCGTCATGTCGGTTTCGGCGAGAACGAGAACGTCGAGTAGATCGCCAAACAACTCTTGATCGTCTTCACCACGAAACGATTCAAGTCCCAACTTCGCGACCATCATCGAATGCCAAGCGTCTTCGAAGCTTTCTACGTACAATTTCAATCCCGATTGCAGGGCTTCGACGTTGTTGTCGACCAGTGGCAATAACGCTCCGGCGAATTGGGCGAGATTCCATTGTGCAACCTGTGGTTGATGCCCATACCGATACCGTCGCCCTTGAGCGTCCGTGGTGTTCGGAGTCCAGTTGGGATCGTAGTCCTCCAGCCAGCCATACGGTCCATAGTCAATCGTTAAACCTAAGACTGACAAGTTGTCCGTATTCATCACTCCGTGGACGAATCCGACCCGCATCCAATGCACCATCAACTCCGCCGTCCGCTGGCAAACCTCGGCGAAGAATTCGGGATAGACATCGGGGGATGGTTCGCCGAGATGCGGAAAGTCGTTCCGGATTGTAAAGTCGGTCAGGCGTTTAA
The DNA here is from genome assembly GCF_002251265.1 of Rhodopirellula sp. MGV. Classification (NCBI taxonomy): domain Bacteria; kingdom Pseudomonadati; phylum Planctomycetota; class Planctomycetia; order Pirellulales; family Pirellulaceae; genus Rhodopirellula; species Rhodopirellula sp. MGV. The sequence goes on from NZ_NPDI01000028.1 coordinate 26,282, forward strand.
GCGTGGTGATGTCACCCCGGCTGGCAAACAATTGGAAATTGCCCAAGCGGACGAAGGATGGTGCGACGCGGCAGACGATCGCACCCGGTTCGTCCTTGGGGTTGCCGTCGTAAAACATGTCACGGGTCACTGACTCGCCGGTTAAAACCAGACTCAAGGCGCGTGTGGTGGGTACGCCTAAGTGATGCATCGCTTCACTGCAAAGGAATTCTCGGACGCTACTACGCAGTACCGCCAGGCCATCGGCGAACCGCGAGTATGGCGTCGGCCCCGAACCTTTCAATTGCAAGGTCTGATGTTTGCCATTTACGTCAACAACTTCGCCCAGGTTGATCGCCCGACCGTCGCCCAGTTGACCGGCCCAATTTCCAAATTGGTGCCCGCCGTAGCACATCGCGAACGGGTCCATTCCCGGCAGCAAATCTCCGCCGCCAAACACGCTGGCAAACTGCTGGGATCGGGCTAAAGATTCCGTTAGGCCCAATTGCTGGACAACTTCTTTGGAATACGCGACCAGTTGTGGCCGCTTGAAATTCATCGGGCGGACGCGTGAGAAACAAGCTTCGTAGACTTGTCGCGTCGAGTTCTCGGTTTCGGGGTCACCTGGCAAACTTCGTGTGAAACGATTGTCAAAGGTGAGTGATTCCCAGGCTGTATTCCGTTGGTCTGTCTTCATCAATGAAGTTTAACAGGTACGTCATTTCGGTGCAGAGTGTCCCCCCTTACGAACACTGGTCGTCGATTCCGCTATGGCGGTAGTTGCAAGTGGTTCGTTATTTTGAAAGGCGATTTTCGACGCCAAATTATGGCAACTTTGCCAAGGCGAGTCGGCGGCGGACGAACACGGTTCGAACCCCGTCAAACACAGCTGATCCAAATTCAACCGATATGTCTACCGAGCAACCGACGTCTCTCGATTCATCTACGAGTCCGGAACAAGAATCCCCACAAACGGTCGAAACGGAAGTTGCCGCCGACACGGGGCGTAAGCTGCGGACATGGCCGGCATGGATCATCGCGTTGCTTGCGGTCGGCTTGATCGCGGCACGCTGGTATCCGACCGTTTCGTTGAATTTGATGATGGCCGCATTCATGGGGCCTGCCGCGGCTGGCGGATTGATGCTGCTGTGGTGGTGCTTCTTCAGCCGAGCAAGTGTGAAGGAAAAAATTCTGGGCACGATTGGCTTCATCGCAGTGGTTGTGATTGCGGTCGCCTTGCTTGACAGTTCGATGCAGGACATGGCGACCATCGTGATGGTCGTGCCGACGGCAGTGTTGGCGTTTTTGTTGACGCTGATCTTCTTTGCCGCCCAACCGAAACGACGCCTGCCACTGGCTCTGGTCGTGACGGCATTGCTTGTCAGTTATTGGGAAACGCAAAAGTTAGAAGGTCTGACCGGCCGCTTCGAAGCGGAGTTGCTGTGGCGTTGGGAACCAACCGCCGAAGAACGTTACTTGGCTGAATTGGCCAAACGTGACGACGCCGCCGAACCGTCAGTTGCCGCTGAATCGATTTCATTTGCGTCGGCACCTTGGCCAGCCTTTCGTGGGGCTGAACGCGACGGAATCCTGCATGGTGTTCGCGTGTCAGAGAATTGGAAGGAGACGCCGCCCGTCGAAGTCTGGCGACAAAAGATCGGACCTGGATGGTCGTCCTTTGCAATCGGCGGCGGCCGCCTGTTCACCCAAGAACAGCGTGGCGATAACGAAGCGGTGATCTGTTTGGATGCCGAAACGGGAAAGCAAATCTGGGACGTGACGTATCCGAGCCGATTTTGGGAAGCGATTGGCGGAGCTGGACCACGGGCCACCCCAACGCTCACCGAAAACGCTCTGTTTTCACTTGGTGCCGATGGGATCTTGCTGTGCCTGGATCCGTTGGACGGTCGCGAAATCTGGCGACGCGACTTGAAAGATGACGCTAAACGCAGCGCACCACAGTGGGGCTTTTCATCCTCTCCGTTGATCGCTGATGGAAATGTGATCGTTCATGCCGGCGGCGAGGGCGACCTGGGAGTGATTGCCTACCAGACGACCGACGGAAAAATCGCGTGGTCAGCACCATCGGGTGACCACAGCTATAGCTCGCCTCAACTCGCGACAATCGAAGGCACAGCAGGGGTTTTGATGATGACCAACACAGGGTTGGATTTTCTAGACCCGGCCAATGGGGAGGTGATTTGGCAGCACGCGTGGCCCGTCGAAAACTATCGCGCGTTGCAACCACTGGTCGTCGGTAACTCGGTCTACATTGCCACCGCATTGCAGGACGGAACTCGGAAGGTCAACGTGACGAAACCAACCGACGACGGACCATGGGAAACGTCTGAAGAATGGACCACGATGCAAATGAAGCCGGACTTTAATGACTTCGTATTTTATGAAGGCAATGTCTATGGTTTTGATGGCAGTGTGTTTGCATGTATCGACGCCGAAACTGGCGACCGGCAATGGAAGCGTGGACGCTACGGCAACGGACAAGTTTTACTGTTGGCAGACGCCGGGCAGCTATTGATCACAACCGAGAAAGGTGAAATCGTGCTTGCCAAAGCCTCGCCGGACAAACTCGTCGAGATCGCGAAGTTACCGGTTCTGGACGGCAAAACATGGAACCATCCCGTCGTTGTCGGTGACCGACTGTTTGTCCGAAACGCCAAAGAGATTGCCTGTTACTCACTGACCCTACAGTAGCATCGATCGAGCGGAGGTTGATCGGAAAGCCCGTCGTGGGGTGCCCTGCGCCCCCAAGTGATAGGCCTACAGGTAACAATTGTCTAGCCGTCGAAATTCGGTTCCCCACTTTTGGTTCGTGTTCGTTATCATCAGTGGTGAAGTTTGGTGAACCTGATGAATCGAGGTGGATGACATGCATGATGCAGAATATGTGCGGGACATAGGCCTCTCCTTGGACTCTGCCGGATCCGAGGCGGAAACCATCGACCAGCGTGAAAGCGCGTCGGGTGATGAAGATATCGACTTTCATCTGCATTCGGAGATTCCGGCACAAATCGGCGACTATGCGATCTTGGCGCTGATCGCTAGTGGCGGAATGGGGCGGGTCTATCGCGCCCGACGTAGCGGTCAAAAACAAGACGTCGCACTCAAGGTCATCGCCCGCGATCTGCCTTCCACACGGATGTTGGCGCGATTCGAATGCGAGCGGATCGCTTTGGAGATGATGGATCATCCCAATATTTCGAAGGTCTTGGACTCTGGGTTCGACGAAGCGGGTCGGCCTTTCGTCGTCATGGAACTGGTTCATGGGACTCCGATCGATGTCTACTGTGACAAGAACCGGCTGACGATCAGTGAAAGGCTGCGTCTGTTCCAGCAGGTCTGCAACGCGATTCAACATGCTCATCAAAAAGGCATCATTCACCGCGACATCAAACCGTCGAATCTGCTGGTACAGGCCCCTGAACAACGCGTCCCCTCAGACGTGCAGACGCCTGAAACTCCAGGTCACAGTCCTTCACGAGGCGAAGCGATCGTCAAAGTGATTGACTTCGGTTTGTCGAAGTCGTCACACAACGACACGATTTTGGATTCGTTCGATCAGACGCAAAATGGAGATTTGATCGGAACGATCGAATACATGAGTCCCGAGCAAGCTCGTGTCACCGATGCTGACATTGACTCTCGGACGGATGTCTATTCGTTGGGTGTGATCCTCTATCAATTGCTGACTGGGCAATCGCCGATCGGTCGCTTGCGATCGTTGACCGATAACTTGGAAAGCTTGTTACGGACGCTGCGTGAAGAAGACGTTCGCAAGCCTAGTTATCACGTCCGCACCGCCGGTGACGATGTGTTTGGCTTTGCGCATTGTCGGCGACTTACACCAGAAAAGCTGGCCTCCGACCTCGAAGGCGACTTGGACTGCATGGCGCTCAAGGCACTCGAGAAGTACCCTTGGCATCGCTATCCGACAGCCGCAGCGGTGGCCGACGATGTACAGCGTCACTTGGCCGGCGAAAGTATCGTCGCCAACCCACGACCGCTCATCTACCAACTGCAACGCTCGCTGGTTCGCCATCGCTATATGGCCATGATGGCAAGTGTCGTGATGCTTGCCTTGGGAATCGGATTGGCAGGGTCGATGTACATGTGGTCGCAAAGTGAAATTCAACGTCAGCGGGCGATCATTGCCGAGCGTTATGCACGCGAAGCGGCTGGGCATGCGATCCATGTTTCTGAAAAGTATCAACTGCAACGTGATGCCGCGGTTTCGGCGCGGCAAGCTGCCGAAATAATGGCCGCTCAAACGCATTATTTGCTTGCCCGCGACCGCGGCGAACAAGGACGCACGCGTGAGTCGTTGCAACTGTTGCAGCGTGTCCCGGCATCGGCGCGACAGTTCGAATGGTTTCTTGCCCGAAGCCGGTTGGATTCCAGCTTGCGAACTTTTGCCGGTACGGCGAAACCCACGCAAACGATTGCCTTTGATTATGAAAACGATTGCTTGGTTGCGATGACGGACGATGGGCAGATGCTTCGGCATTCGTTCATTGATTCGACGCCTTCGTCTCGGTCGCGATTCTACCTGGAATCCTCTGGACCGGCGTGTCTTGACAGTTCTGGACGATGGCTTGCGACGGCGACACGAGACAACGGTGTTCATCTGATCGACACCGTAACGGGCGACATTACGCAGCGTCTGGATCCGCAAGACGAACGCATCAACGGCATGAGTTGGCTTGTGGAAGAGGATGAGGACTTAGCCTCTCGCACACTCGTGGTCTCGCACACCGGCGGTTTGGTACGAGTGATCGATTTGGAAAACCGAGAAACGGTTGGTGAAATCCAGCACCCCAGTGGCGAAATCTTGGATCTGTCCTGTTCGCCCCACGGTGACTACATCGCGGTGATGAGTCGGATTCCCTGGGGAGGCGTCACCGACGGACATTTGTATTTGTACGATCGCGATGGTGTCTTGCTTTGGCAGAGCGATAGCGACGAAACCCCGGTTCGTTGTTTCGCCTTCACCGCTGATGGAAACGGCATTCTCATCGGTGACTCTGATGGAAAAATTCGATGGATCGACTCGATGTCTGGCGAGACAGAGCGATATTTTGCCCGCTGTAGTCAAGCACCCGCAACGATCAGCTGTTCTGCTGACGGAAATTTGTTCGCCGTCGGTCGCACCGACGGTGCAATTCAGATTTGGCGAACTGACACTCACCATTCATCTGCCTTGCTTTGTGGGCATACACGCTCGATCACAGACTTGCATTTTCACCGTGACAACGGACGACTGCTTTCGGCGAGTGTAGATAAATCGGTCAAACTATGGGCTGTCGATGATTCCCTACACCGATCCGGGGACGCACCCGAACGGCTTGCGTCGCTCGACGGAATCGTTGGCGCGATGGCGATCGATCCTCAAGGTCGCTATGTCGCCTTTGCAGGCGGCGACTTACTTCGCAACCGGACCGACGCGACGCGCCCGATGGATTCGTCGATCCATTTGCTTCATGCGGTGACCCACCAACCGATCAAGCGTCTCGACGGTCATGATGACGGGATATTGTCGATCGCAATTCGCCCCGGTGGCGACCAACTGGCGAGTGCAAGTATCGACCGTACCGTTCGGCTTTGGGATTTATCCGAACGCGGTCAGCAACCGATCGTCCTCGATCATGGCAGTTGGGTTTCTGCGATCGCATACACGGTTGATGGCGAGATCGTTTCGACCGGGACGCACAACGGTATCGTTCGATTTTGGGAGGCGTCAACGGGAACGCTGATTCGCAGTTTTCGGTCCAACGACAAAATTAAATCGCTCGCGTTCAGTGAGGACGGACAGACATTCGCCAGTGGCGGGACCGATGGCCAAATCCGATTGTGGGATGTCAAATCTGGACAATTACACCACACGATCGACACCAAAACCGATCGGGTGCAGTGCTTGCAATTCGTCGATGGCGACCAGCGGATTATGTCCGAAACGGTTGATAATTCGATCGCGATTTGGAACCTGCAATCGCTGCAGATTGAGCGGCAATTCGAAGGTCACGACCGCGCGATTCGGTCAATCTTGGTTCATCCGCTGGACCAACGTTTGATCAGTTGTAGCGACGATGGAACGATTCGAATTTGGGATCTCGAATCGACGCGAGAACTTGAGTCGATCCGGTTGGCAGATGCGAAGGCTTGGTCGATGGCGCTTTCGGCAGAAGGCGATCGGCTTTATGCGGGTTTGAGAAACGGCGATGTCGTTCACTGGGCGGCGAATCGTCGTTGGCCGGTCACGTCCCTGGCGCTGTATCGTGACCAGATCCTTTCCGCCACCCACAATGTCAAAGCCAACGTGATCGCTACCGCGGGACGTGACGGTTCGCTTTCGCTGTGGAATCCGGCCAGTGGGGAACTGTTGGCCAAAACAGCTGCTGATCATCGGGAAATCACTTCGATCGCCGTCTCCTCGGATCGCACTCGTCTGGTCGCGGCGACCGACAATGGACAATTGGATTTTTATCAAATTGTGCTCGATGACGAAGACCAAGTTGTCATTCATCCCATCGCGTCACTACGTCAATCGAGTTCACAGATTACGACGCTAGCGTTTGACCACACCAATGACTCGATCTTGGGACGCACCTCACGGGGACGTACCTTCGCCGTGTCGCTTCGCAATCGGCGAACGTTCGACCATCAAGACGACGCGATCAGCGAAATCTTGGAGCATGCTTGCCAAGCGGAAAGCGATGTCTATCGGTTGCTGTATACCGACGCCAACTAGTGCCAATCATTTGTGTTGGCCCCCTGGTGTGTGGGTGATGACATCCTCCAGTGATCAATCGTTGGCGTTTTTGCGGCGAGCGCCAAAACTGTAACCTACTCTTCACGCAGCCCCGACTACTCAAACCGCATAACTTGGCCCAGCTCATGCTCCGCTGCGAAGAGCTCCGCAAACTGTACGACACCCATCTCGCTGTTGACGGTGTTAGCTTTTCCCTCGAACCGGGGAGCATCGGCGGACTAGTCGGACCAAACGGAGCGGGCAAGACGACAACAATGCGTTGTCTGGCCGGATTGATCCCCGCGACGAGCGGCAAACTGAACGTCGCCGGGTGTGAACTGACAGACTACAACTCGTCATCGCTGATCGATTTGAAGCGACGGCTGGCTTATGTGCCTGACGACCCGCCGCTCTTTGACGATTTGACGGTGGGCGAACACATGGAGTTTATCGGACGGATTTATGACGTCCCGGATCGCCAAGCGAAGAGCGAAGAACTGCTGGATTACTTTCAGCTGACCGAAAAAATCAATGCCGGGGCTACGACCTTGTCGCGTGGGATGCGACAGAAACTGGCAATCGCCTGTGCGTATTTGTTTGAACCCAGCGTGATTCTGCTGGACGAACCGATGACCGGATTGGACCCTCCGGGGATCCGTCGACTACTCGAGTCGACCCGCGAACGCGCCAAGGCAGGTGCGACCATCATCATTTCCAGTCACCTGCTGGCGATGATCGAAGACGTTTGCAGCCACCTAATCGTGATGCAACACGGACGCCTACAGTTTTTTGGCGACGTCGGGCAGCTGCGTCAGCAGTTCCCTGCGGCGAAGTCTCTTGAACAAGCATACTTTGAGGCAACATCCCCAGTCACGACATGACTACTCCATTGCGACACCTGCTTTGGTTGACCGCGCGTCGAGCGATGTTTCGTCTTCACCGTGGATTCACCCGCCTGCGCTCGCCACGACGAATCGTCGCGTCCGCGATCGCTGTTGTGTTTCTCAGCGTTTACGTCCTGAACGGGGTGCTGATCCTCGCGTCTCGGCGAACCGCTGATCCCGAATCACTCCGCCTGTGGCTTTCCGGCGGGATGGTTCTGTACCTCATCTATCACTCCGTCCGCTGTGTCTGGACCGATCGACAAGTGGATATGGAATACACCGCGGCCGAAAACCTCTGGCTTGGCGGCGCACCGATCAGTCGATCGCTATTCGCCGGATACAAGGTTTTCAGCGTGTTGTTCTCGGCACTCCTGAAGACGTTTTTTCTTGCGATCGCACTCGCACCTGATGTCCAGCACTTTTGGTTGCTCGCCGTCGGCGTGTTTGCTGCGCTGATGATGCTCGAAACGGTGCGTATGTCCTGGCAACGTTTCGTCACCGGGATCTCGCAACGGGACCTGGTGTTCTGGCGAGTGTCATTGTCGATTGTCGCCGCGGCAGCCGTCGTGCAGCTATTCGCTGAATTGGTGCGGATCACGCCGCCCGGTTCAGGACCTGGTGTGTACATGATGCAGAGCTTCACGGCGGTTGGTCATGTCGCGTCAAGCAGCTGTGTCCAGTGGTTGGCGTTGCCATGGCAACCCGCAGCACTGTTGGCGACGACGAGCGAACTGTCCACGCAAACGTTCTCGCAGTTGATCGCATCGATCTCGTTAATTCCTGCCGGGATCGTGATGATGGTCCGGGTTGACAGATGGGCCAACCGAAGCCGACTCGATCGAGAACGCGATGCGTTGGAGACCGGTCAGTACCGTCAAGTCAAAGAGGCCAGTTTGGCGACGCGCTACGCACGGCGCTCGGCATTGGATTTGTTCGAACAGAGACTGCCTTCGCGGACACATGACGCTCTCGCTTTGGTTTGGCGTCAAACACTGTCCGTACGTCGGTACTTTGGCACGATCGCATTCAGCTTTTGCCTGCCAACATTGCTCTGCCTTTCACCTTTGCTGACCGGCCGCGTGTCCAATCAATGGGCCTTTGTCGTTGCCGGGATCGCGTTGTGCACGATGCTGCTGGCGCCGCCCGCGCTGCGGATTGATTTTCGGCGTGATTTGAAACGCATGCTGTTGCTGCGTGGCTTGCCGCTCAATCCGATCAATGCGGTGTTAGGACAAATGCTGTTACCGATTCTGATCACGATGGGTTTTCAACTGACGACGCTCGCAATCGCCGCTTCGGTTGTCCATCCGGGCTGGTCACAGATCCTGGGTTGGTCCGGGATGTTGTCTGCGTTGGCAGTGTTTACCTTCGCCACCGAGAATGCACTGTTTTTGGCATACCCACACCATGAACACGCACAGGGTTTGGGGATGGTCGTTCGCGCCAATGTGATGTTCCTTGGCAAAGCCACACTGATCGCTGCCGCGGTCGGTGCGCTCTTGTTGTGGGTCAGCGTGTGCAGGTCGCTATTTAGCGAATCCTACATCGCGCCGATTTACATCACGGGGGCAATTGCGGGGACATGGAGTCTCGCGATCGCAGCCGTCGTCGTGACGTCCTGGTGCTGGCGCCGGTTTGATATCGCTGCCGATTTGCCGCCGGAATAGTTCGATCACGGCATCAATCGAACGGACACGTTTCGGTTATTGAAACGTGTCCGGATAGATTACCAGCTCGATCCGGCGATTCGCGGCCCGTCCCATCGCCGAAGCATTCGACCCCAAGGGGCGGTTGGCACCTTGGGCGACGATAAAGAATTGAGACACCGGCATTCCGGCTTGTCGCGTCAGCACGTCTAAAACGGCTGACGCTTGTGCCGACGCCAGTTGATGTGCGGTAGCCGATCCCGGCATCCCGTTCGCGTTATCGGTGTAGCCTTCGATGCCGATCTTTTGTCGCGGAAACAGACTGCGAATCTGTGCAGCAATTGGATAGATCACTTGGCTGGCTTGTGGAATGAGCTGAGCCGATCCTGGTACGAACAGTTGATCGCTGGGAATTCCGATTCGAATTCGCTCGCCATCCCGTTCAACGGGCAGACCACCGAGATTCAAGTTCGAAGCGAGTTGTCCAAGGTTCGTGTTGGGAACGATCGAAGCACCACCGCGACGTTGTGCGGAAGCTTGGAAACCGCGTACTTGGTTTTGTGCGTCGTTGGCGGCCAGACGGGCGTCGTCAAGCTGCTGGTTGGTATCAGCCAACTGCTGACGAACCAACGAGAGTTCTTCGCGATAGACTTGGGCTTGTTGTTCGCTTTGAGCAAGCTGCGTGTGAAGCTGACGATTGTTGTCGTCAAGCAATTGGACGCGGCGAGTCAATTCTGCCAACCGGGCATCACCAGGAGCAGCCGCTTGTCCAAACGTTGGGCTGAGCGCACCGTTCTGTGCCGGGTAAGCACCAGCACCGGGAACCGCGAGGTACGGATTCTGACTGCATCCGAGCATGGAACACGCCAGCAACGCGACGCACCACAGCGTGAATGAGTATTGATTAATCCGACTGATCACTGGAATCACCGTCCCTGAAGTCTATGCCTTGGCGGCATCCAAACCGACAAGTATCGGCAAGGAATAGATCGCCACGCCAGCAAAATCAAGATCAGTTACCAGAAAAGCCAATCGTGAATTGCTATCAAACAATCACGATTGGCTGGGTCGGGATTACTTCATGGCGAGCTTAGCGTCGGCGACGGAAGCTGAGTGAGAATTGATGTGCACTCGCGGTGCTGATCGCGTTGTCGTAGTCACCGCCGGTCAAGTCACTGGTGCCAACCGTCACATCGGGGCCGAACATCCATTGGTAGGCGAAGTCCATTTCCAACCCACGCCAGTTCCATCCGTATCCGACCGACAACGCATGTTCGATCGTGGTTTGAATGAAGGGCGTCAGCGTTTCGGCGGGGATGGGGTTTCGGTGATAGATGTATCCCAATCGCAAGACATTGCAGTTTGCCAATTGTTGCTCGACACCAAAACGCAACGACACGGAGTCACGCCAATTCATCGGGATCGACTCGTTGAGTGTCGGTGCCACGATCTGGAACGTCGGGTCGTTCGGGTTGGTCAGTTGCAAGTCGATTTGTCGGTAAGCATTCGACCAGTCCATCCAAATCGCGTCGAATGAGAAGGTGCGGTTGGCGGGTGTTTGGTGAGCGATCCCGACGCCCATCATGCGTGGCCAAACGATATCGATCTGTGAATCGTAGCGCGCGGTTCCGACGCCGGGGATAGCGGCGGTGGTGGTGCCGTCAAGTTCCATGTCCGCTTCTTCGAGGTAGCTCACCCCGATTGTCGTCGCATCGCTGAGGTCATATTGAAAGCCAAGCGACCAATGCGGGGCGATCCCGGTGCCTTGGGCGTCGACCCGTAGACCTGTACCGGCGAGTGCATTGGGTCCCTGCAAGGTGTAGGGGCCTTCGAATTCGACGTGACTGATCGAAGCCCCGACGGTTGCACCAAACGAAAGACGGTCTGTCAGATTGATCGAAAGTGTTGGCAGTACACGGGCCATCGCACCGATGGATTTCATGTGCTGTGGACCAGCCAACGCGCCTTGTCCGTTGAGAATGTATTCCGCCGCGAAGCCCGCTTGGGAAAACATTCCGAGGCCGACCATCACGTCGTCGCTTAACCGTTTCGCGAAAGCAACTTCGCCAATCGGAAACGGGTTGTCGATATCGCCGGTTCGTGGGTTATCCGGATCGGAATACGACAGGTCCGTCATCAGCAAGTGACCGCCGATTTCGATCATCGAATCCCCCTCAAACCCAACAAGACCTGCGGGGTTATCCAGCATGACGTGCGCGTTGTCGTGGTGTGCGATGTTGGTTCCGCCACGACCGATGCTTCTCGCACCGACGCCGTCACGAATCGTGCCGTCAGCGAAAAGATCTGACACCAGCGCAAGACTGGTGATTGCCATAATCATTCTGACTGATGCACTGCATTTCCTAACTCTCATCGCCCACTCGCTCCTTCACGTGCCGAATAACTTCCCAATGATCTCAAACTGGGGCTTTCGAACCATCGTTACGCAGTCGCGTCATACTTTGCACGATGTGGACAAAGAGCGAATGTGAGGGAACACCCGCGCCCGGTTTGGAGGGGCAGACAAGATTCCTGAAGTAGCCTTTGTCGATGACGTAAACTCGGATGAGACCACGTCGGAAGACGCGTTAGCGCGGAGGCTAAAACGCATGGAGCGATTTTATGTTCGATCGTGACAAGAACATTTCCAATAGCAAAATCCTAGTGATCGACGACGAACAAATCGTCATCGACGTGATCACTGCGCACTTGAACGTTGCCGGCTATTGGAATGTTGTCGGGATCTGTGATTCAATCGATGCCGCTGGGCGAATGAAACAAGAAGGCCCAGATTTGGTCCTCGTTGACATTTCGATGCCAGACGTGAGCGGGAACTATCTGTTGCAAGTTGCCCGCGATGAACCCTCGCTCAAAAATGTCCCGATCATCGTTGTCACCGGGAATGACTCTCCCGAGATACACCGCCGTGCAATCGACCTAGGTGCACGCGAAGTCTTGACCAAGCCGGTCGATCCGCGACGATTGCTGAAACGTGTGGAGCATGCGTTGGAGTCTAAGTTTCGGCGTGACGAAACCACGCATCTTGAACGTTTGCAACGCAGCAAACCTGCTAACGAAATCTATCGAGAACTCCGCGGTCGGTATCGCTAGTGAATCGTGTCGATCAAGCCATAGGCTTGTCGAAACGCGTTGACGTCTTTTTGTTTCCCCATCACCAAAACGGTTTCGCCGGCTCGAAATGTACGGTCGCCTGGCGGGTTGAAATCCAGTGCCTCCGATTTTGACTTTACAGCGACGACCAATAATTGGTGTTGATCACGAACTCGCATCTCGGCAATGGATCGGTCTGCCAGTTTGCTGCTCTCGGGGATTGCCAGTTCGTCTAGCATCAGGTCTTGGAACTCCGGCTGCGTCAACGACGAGAAAAACTGTGCCGCGGTCGGTCGTGTCACCAAGCGTGACAGGTATTCAGCGACCATTTGGTGTCCCATGACCACTTCGTTAGCACCGGCTTGGCGAAGTTTTCTGGACGTGCTTTCTTGGTCAGCGAGTGCGACGATGCGGATGGTGGGACAAAGGTTGCGGGCCGACAACGTGATAAAGACGTTTTCGGCATCGGTCGGAAGAGCCACGACGATCGCACCGGCTTCGGAGATGTTTGCTTCCTTGAGCGCGTCTTCGTCGGTTGCGTCCGCGTTGATCGCCAGGTAACCCAAATCGATCGCCTGTTGATAATTGTGCGGATCGATTTCAACGATCACAAAGCCACGATTTAGGCGGGCCAAATCGTATGCCAGGATCGGGCCGCTTTTACCAAACCCGCAAATGATCGTGTGGTTCTTCAGCCGGGAGATCTCTCGTTCCATTCTTCGTAGCCCAAAGGCTCGGTCCAATTCGCCTTGCAGCGTCAGTTGGATCAAGCCGGTAAACGTGTACGCACCGGCGGTCGTCCCGAGCAGGATCACCGCCATCGAAAGCAATTGTGCCGCCGTATCGTGATTGCTGTGTTCGCCATAGCCGACGGTGGAAATCGTAATCACGACCATCCACATCGCTTCGATCCATTCGTAGTTCGCGAGGTAGCGAAATCCCAAGACCGCGAACAAGACGATTGCCGCAAGCGCCGTCGCACCACGACGGATTTTGACAAAGGGCGAATTGATCGGGCGGATCGGATGGAGCGGTCGAACGTTCATGGTGTCAGCTAGCATGCACGGCGAACTAGATCTCTTCGTCAACAAAGATAATGTGGCGGAAGTAATGCTGGGACTCGAAACTGGCACCCAACGCGCCAATTAGCAACCCCAGCGATGCGGCAAACATCGCCATCTGTGGCCAATCCCACCAAGAAAGCTGTCGCGCACTGTTGACGGTCGAACTGGCCCATGTCGCAACCAAGTCTCCCGGGAACAGCACCGCACTGACAAGTGTTCCCAAAATGAAGAGCGTCGCCCAAGTGGTTGCCATCCCCGTCAATACGATCCCAAACGCCGACGCCGATGTGACGACCGATTGCTCACTGCGACGATGGCGGCGACGCACCAGCAACTGTTGGCGGATGACCACGTAGAACGTTGTCGCCAACAACGTGATGACGAATAGCAGCGCCACGCGAAGGAAGCTTTGTGCGAGTGCCAGATCCCAGGCCTCTGCCGTCATGAATAAAACGGCTAGCGTCGAAAAAGATGCGATCGTCAAACGACTCAATCGCTGTGGGAATTGCCAAGGACGCGCAGCACGGATCGCTTGAAAAATCTCGCGACGATTGATCAGTGCCGCACGCACCCCGAATAAGAATCGCCCCATCCGTTTCCCGACGCGTTCTTCCAGGCGCTGGTCGGCGATTTCCAGCAACGCCGAACGTTGCCGTTGTAGGTCTTCTTCATCGATGCCTGCCATCATGTCCAGCGCCGCCGCCGAGGGCGGATGATACAGCAGATCGTTGGGATGATCCGAGCGTGGTAAACCGGCAAGGTGTCCGAGCGCATGCAACATCAGTCGACTGAGCCGCCGGGCAATTCGCGCCACACGTTCGCCGTGGTCGACCTCTACACCGAGCGCTTGCGGGTCAATCAGTGACAATGAAATAACCGCTGCATCAAGCGGCCGGCTGAGTGCCGCGAAGCAGTACGGCGAGTAGTTTCCGGTCAATTCGGCACCGGTCAAAACGAACGCAAAATCCCAATGCTTGGCATCGCGTTCCTCGACCGCTTGTTGCAACAACAGGCTTGGTTCCACACGGCCGGAACCTTCCGTTACCGAAGCGGTCATCTCGGGGCGTTTGATTTCGAAGAAATCGAACTTGAACCCGGGAAAGAGCTCACTCAAGCGTGCATCGGTCTGCTCCACCGCCAACTTGGTCGAGCGGGCATCAACGGCGTCCAACTTTCCGGCGACGATCACGCCGATTTCAATCAGGTGGTAATCCAAACTCACGACGACTGGTAACCAAGAGTTCCTTTTGTTCCAGGTCGTCGCCGAGCGGCCGACCGAGACTACATCATAGCTGCTTTTGAAAGCAATCGCTTCAAGAAGCCACCGATTCGACTCATCGGCGTTTGCAAGGTCTGATCTTCGCCTTCTAATTCCGGTTCGGCAACATTCTGTCGCCAATCCTGCAGGGCAAATTCCCAACCGACATCATGCCCGGCACGTTCACTGAGAAAGTATTTATGGCGATCGATCTCTTCGATTTGCTGCTCGGACAATTCGTTAGCGAAATCTTGCATGGCGAAGGCATCCCATCATGAATTGGCGTGTTGGTCGCTGACATCGTTGCCTCGTCCGTGACGATGGCCCATCGGTCATCGGGATTATTCGGGCGACCAAATGTTCGTCAATCGAGAAAACGGAGTTCCGTTCGCTCACCGAATCTGTGGGGCAAGTTCTTACATCCAATGCCCCCAATGGGTGCAGGTAATGATGGCAATTAGCCTTTGGAAAAGGCCTCTGCTTCATCAAGCAACATCTCACGCATCGACTGTACCAACCGGCTTTGGAAGCGATAGGGATCCCAGATCATCGCCACGGTACGCGTCGGTTTGGAACCAGCGATCGAGCGATAGACTCGCGCTCTCGACTTGTCCAGCTTGGCCGCCATTTCTGGAACAAAGGACACGCTGTCTGAGATCGCCACCAGTTCCTGTACCATTGATAACTGGTTGGTCCTGCCAACGGTTACTGGCTGGAACGACCGTCCGCGGCAGTACGTCGAGATCGTATCCGACAAACAGTGTGCTTCGTTCAGGACGACGAAGGGAAGCGATTCGATGTCTGATGCACGGATTTGCTTTTTGTTGCCCAGCGGATGATTGGCGGCTAGCACCAGCAGCAGTTCTTCTTCGAACAGCGTTTCCGCTGCGAGGTGTTTGCCGACGATTGGCAGCGCGACCACGAGCAAATCGATTTCACCTTGTGAGCATCCGGCTAGCAAATTCTGTGTCGTGTCTTCGTGCAGTTCGACGTTGGCTTTGGGAAAGCGTTTTGCAAAGCGTTTCAAAAAGGTGGGCAAAAAGTACGGCGCGATTGTCGGGATCGCTCCCAGTCGGATTCGCCCCGATTTTCCATCGTCGGTGATCCTGCTTTTGTGTCATCGATGATCGCCATGATCTGTTCGGCACGTGATTTCATCAGCACGCCGGCGTCGGTCAAGTCTGTCGCTTTGCTCTTTCGCACCAGCAGCGGCACACCGAGTTCTTCTTCAAGCTTTTGAATCGAGCGACTGAGTGCGGGTTGCGAGATCAGCAGTTCTTCGGCCGCACGGGTAAAGTTTCCCATCTCGGCCAGTTTCAAAAAATAGCGTAGTTGGTCCAGTTCCATGCGATCTGCCTCACTCGCCTTGTTTGCTGACTCGTCGCAATCTCGCGAGCGTCATTCACCCATCAATGTCAAAACCAACCGCCGTGGTCCCGCATGGTCACGGTGCTCACAAAGGTAAATCCCCTGCCAAGTACCTAGCTTCAGGTCGCCACCGCCTACCGGGATTTGCACGCTCGCGCCCATCATGCTGGCTTTCACGTGCGCGGGCATGTCGTCGGGGCCTTCAAGGGTATGAACGTATGGCAACGACTCCGGTACGGCGTGATTCATCGCGGTCTCAAAGTCAACGCGAACATCGGGATCGGCATTTTCGTTAATGGTTAACGATGCGCTCGTATGCAGGATAAAGACGTGCAACAAGCCAACCGAAATGGAGTCGATTTCAGGCAGTGCGCGAGTCACCGCGGAGGTGATGAGGTGAAAGCCACGACGCTGGGCCGGGAGCGTAATTGTTTTCTGGATCCACATGACCCCTCCAAAATGACGAAACGACCCAAACAAACGGAGAAGGTTTTCAAAAAAAATGAAAAAAAATTCCACCCCCAGTCTTACCCGAAACCTAGCGTTTCGCCTGCAATCCGCACAGGGCAGGAAAAGAAATGTGACATGCGATAATCACCCCCGCTTGACGAACTCGAGGCGATATGATCCGCCAACGGTGTGGTGCAACGTTGGTATTCGCCCCCTTGACAGCCAAGACGACCGTTCCTTGGGGTTGTCAGATCACGTTGCTTGTGTGCCCAATTTGGCAGCTTCGGGCCCACGATTCTGGGGCCAAGTCAGGGGCTTGCAATCTGACGGTCATCAAGCCACCCACAATTTTTCTTGACTCACGCATTTAGACGTCAATAATCCCCTCGTCAACAGTTGTTGTTGCGGAGACGTCTCTCTCTTTTTTATATCCCGAGACGTGTAGGTGATCCGCACAGCGATGAACCAACTCAATTGCGGCTTTCCATGAGGAAAGCAGTCACAAATACGCCAAGTCGACTGGAAGAATTCGGTCCTGGCACTCCCAGAGGTAGATTCACGTCAATGAAAGAAATGAGCCGTTGCAAGAACGTTTTCGAAGCCATCCTTCGTTACGGACACGATGAAGATTTCGTCCCACACGAAGACGACAACTTCAACCCCACCGATGCGCCGGCAGGCAGCCCCGAGAAGATTGAAGTATTGCGTAAACGCGTCGAGCGTGGTCAGCCCTTGTGGCACAACACCGACCGCGTGGATTACACCGGATTGACCGGAGCGATTCGCCCTCGCGAATAAACATCCGCGACGCAGATGAGTGACCCAGAAAACCCCGTCGGTTCTGCCGGCGGGGTTTTCTATTGCGCTCACCCTCTCCAGATCGCTGCCTAGCCCGCAGCCTTCTCCAGGCTTGCCTGTAGCCTCGCCACACGGTCCGCCAGCGTCTCGCTGCTGACCCGCTCACGCAACTTGTCGACCAATAATGGGAATGCTAACGGCGTGACTTTCGGCGGCTCGGTGATCATCACCCGGCAGTCGCCGATACGGTCCAGCGCGGCTCGCATCCGGCCCGCTTCGAGTTGAAACTGCAACACTTCGCGGCGCGCCTGAACGAGCAGCAAGTTGTTCGGGTCGTACTTCTCAAACACGTCAAAGAACAGGTTGCTGCTCGCTTGCAGATTGCGATTCGTTTGCCCCTTCCCAGGAAACCCGCTATGTACCAAACCAGCTACACGGGCGATCTCGCGGAACTGACGCTTTGCCATCTCCGTCGAATTCATGCTGGCAACAATGTCGCGGTCCAGGTTCTCTGCTGACAGCAGTCCGCTCGCGATCGTTGACTCAATCGGTATCTCACTCGGCGATTGCAAGACGATCCCATAATCGTTGCATGCCATCGATAGAGACAGCTTGCGATGCTGGCTGATTCGGTAGGCGAGCACCGCCGCCAAGCCTTCGTGCGCGAGTCGTCCTTCGAAAGGGAAGAGAAACACCTGGTGACCGCCACGCGTTTTGATCTTCTCGATCAGGAACTCGTCGCGTGCCGGCAAGATGCTCCAGCGTTTTTGGATCTCGAACAGCTCCTTCAGTGCTTTCATTTCGGGGCCAACCAATTGTCCATCGGCGGCCTCTTCCAGTTTTCGCCGCAGTGCTTCACTGAGCTCCGACGACAAAGGCAAGCGACCGCCCATCCAGCGCGGGACCGCATCGGGTGTTCCCGTCGCCCGCTTGACGTAGGCCGCGTTGTCGCGGATCCGTACCAAGCTGACCAACCGACCCGCGAACAGAAACTTGTCGCCCGGATTCAACCTCGCCAAGAAATACTCTTCCGCGGTTCCCAGCGTGGTGCCTTTGAGATACTTCACCTTCATCGCCGCATCGCTGACAATGGTTCCGATACTCATCCGATGCGTTCGAATCGTACGTTTGTCATGAACGATGTACCGATCGATTTCTTGTCCGGATTCCTGGACGACCCGTTTGAACTCGGGATACTGCTCCAGTGAACTGCCACCACGGACGACAAAGTCAATCACCCAGTCCCACTCTTGATCGCTCAGCTCGCGGTAGGCGTAACAGTCACGGACTTCTTCTAGCATGGCCTGGGATGTAAAACCGCCACCGATCGCGATCGTAACCAAGTGCTGCGCCAACACGTCCAGCGGCTGATGGTGTGTCTGCTTCGATTCAAGCTCGCCCCGTGCGATCGCATCCTTTGCCGCAGCCAACTCAATCAACTCGATCGCATGCGTTGGCACAAACGACATCCGGCTGACTGCGTCTGGTTGGTGCCCACTACGGCCGGCTCGTTGAAGCAACCGTGCGGCACCTTTGGGGCTTCCGATCTGCACAACACTATCGACCGCGGTGAAGTCGACACCCAGGTCCAAACTGCTGGTGCACACCACGGCTTTCAGGCGTCCTTCCTTTAGTCCTGCTTCCACCCATCGGCGGACCGAGGCGTCCAGCGATCCGTGATGGAGCGCGATTTGGCCGGCCCAATCGGGGCGTTTGGCAAGCAGATTCTGATACCAGATCTCCGTTTGGCTTCGCGTGTTGGCAAACACGAGCGCCGACTCGGTGTGCTCAAGTTCCTCAGCAACCTGCGGAATCATCCGCGTGCCGATGTGGCCGGACCAGGGGAAGCGTTCGATCTTGCGAGGGATGATCGAACGCAGTTGCATCTTCTTGCGGCGATAGCCCTCGACAATCTTTGCGGGCTGGCTGGCCGAAACTCCGGTCAGCGCCATTAATGCCTCGTCCAGATTCCCCAGTGTCGCACTTAATCCCCAAGTGCGCAGCTGCGGACAAAGGCATCGCATTCTGGCCAACGCGAGCTCGGTTTGGATTCCACGTTTGCTGCCCAGCAATTCGTGCCACTCATCGACGATCACCGCTTCACAGTGACGGAGTTGTTCAAGCAGCTTTTCATGAGTCAGCATCAACGACAGGCTTTCTGGCGTTGTCACGAGCGCAGTCGGCAAACGTTTTAGAAGCCTTGCTTTCACACTTGCCTTTGTGTCACCGGTGCGACTTTCCAGTGTCCATGGCAAACCCATCGCATCGATCGGCTGGCGAAGTGCGGCTTCGGTGTCGCCAGCGAGCGCGCGAAGCGGAGTGATCCAGATGACTTTCAGCGGTAGCGGTTGTTTTGGATTCCACTGCGCACGATCTCGATTGGCCTTTAGCCATTGCAGGATCGGTGCCATCCACACGGCAAGCGTTTTACCAGTCCCGGTTGCCGAATGGACCAAGCCACTGTGTCCTTTGGCATACGCGTTCCAGACACTCGCTTGGAATCGAAAAGGTTTCCAGCCGAGCACGTCAAAGAATTGATCGACCGCTTTGCGTGGTGCGATTCGGTCGGGCATGCTTGGCGACTTGGAATCCGTTGAACGCTTCTTAGCCATCGGGCAGCAACGCCTTCAAATCGCTTAGCTGATTGGCGTCTTCAGCTCGCTTATCATGACGCCATCGCAAGATCCGTGGGAATCGCGTTGCGACGCCACTCTTGTGGCGTGTGCTTTGGCTGATCCCTTCGAAGGCGATTTCGAAGACCAGTTCCGGCGTGACGCTTCGTACCGGGCCGAATGACTCGCTGGTGTTCTGCCGGACGAAGCGATCGACTTTGCGAATCTCTGCGTCATCCAAACCGCTATACGCTTTCGCGACAGGTACCAAGTTTCCTTCGTCCCACAATGCAAACGTGTAGTCGGTGTAAAGGCTGGCCCGTTTGCCATGTCCCCGCTGGGCATAAATCAGCACTGCGTCGATCGTGTAGGGTTGGACCTTCCATTTCCACCACGTCCCACGGACGCGGCCGACGTCGTACACGCTGTCCCAACGTTTGAGCATCAGACCTTCGCTATGACGCTCGCGACTGGTTTCACGGACGGTCGCCCATTGCAACCAGTCGTTTCCGTCGATCAGTTCGGTCACGCAGAGGTTGGGGTGGCGGATAGGGTTGAGAACTTGCTGTAGTTGCCGTCGTCGTTCGCGGAATGGCTGCTGCCGGATGTCATTTCCGGAGACTTCCATTAAATCGAATGCGTGGAACACCACCGGGACTTCTTTTAGCAGTTTCTTGCCGACGCGTTTGCGACCGATACGACGCTGCAACTGTGAAAACGGCAGCACCTCGGCTGTGTTTCCGTCCTGGTCGATCGCACAGGCCAGGATTTCTCCGTCGATCACCGTCCCGTTCGGCAGCAAGCTTGCCGCGTCTTCGATCTCTGGCCAGCGATTCTCCATCAGGTCTTCGCCCCGCGACCATAGAAACGTTTCACCTTCGCGGCGAATGATCTGTCCACGGATTCCATCCCACTTCCATTCGGCCGCGAAGTCGGTTGTCTCCCCCAGGACGGCTGCGATCTCGGCGGCTTGTTTTGCACCCCCATCGCGATCAGGCGATGTCGCTTGCTCGATCGGATGCGCCAAGCAAAACGGGTAAGGTCGACTGATTTGAGTGTCACCTTCGTTCGGATCGACAACGCGATGAAAGAACTCGGCATTGGGTTCCCAGTCGCCCATCAATCGGTGTGCGATCGTTTCGGAGCTGATCCCGGATGCTTGTGCGAGTGCCCGTGTGACGAGCGCTTTGCTGACACCGACGCGCAAACCACCGGTGATCAACTTCATCACGACGAACCGCATCGCCGGATCGGTCTGCTGCCAGATCTCGACCACGGCGTCATGCTGTTGCTCGGGCGTCAGAGGACGTAGCGGCAACAATTTGTTTTCAATCCAGCCCACCAAGCTGGTGTCGGAAACGCTTTCGCCGGGCGGCACGACCAGTGAAATTGTTTCCGCCAAATCACCGACTGAAGAATACGATTCTTCGAACAGCCAATCGGGAATGCCGGCTTCTTCGGCCGCCCATTGCCGCAGCAATCGTGACGGGACAAGCTGCCGAATCTTGCGACCGGATAAAATCGAAATCGCCCATGCGGCATCGTGGGGCGGCGCTTGTGTGAAGTAATCGCACATCGCGGCGACTTTTTCGTTGGTCTTCGTTGTCGAATCAAGTCGCCAATACATGTCGGCAAATCGTTTCATGCATTTGCCTCCGCCTGATCGATTTCATCATCCTCATTTTCGTCGCGACGTTCGGCTTGATCCAGCGCCACCGCATCGCGGCCGATCGATTGCAGGTAACGTGCCAAGATTGCCGAGTATCCATGGTGCACCCAAACCTGTTCGGGATCACAAAGCTCGATTGCCTTCAGTGTCGTCGCCCAATCCACATGATCGCTCAGTACGAAGCCTCGGTCGGCGGCACGGCGGCGCCGTGTCCCGCGGACCATCATCCATCCGCTTGCCATCGCAGCGCTGACTTTACCGAACCGCCGCATCCAGGGTGTTCCGTGTGCGCTGGGAACCGCAACGACCATCGCGCCGCGAAAGTCTGCTTTGCGTTCGACTTCACCAACGTAGATCGTCTCAGGCAACTCGACGCCTGATGCGCGATAGGCCGCGACGCCTTTTTCAACCGCGCCGTGTGTGTAGATTGGACCGATCGATGCGTCCAAACCGGCAAGCAGCCGCTGACTTTTACCAACCGCATATCCGTAAAGCAAACAACACTTGTCCTCTTCCGCACTCGCTTTCCACCACGCGTTGACCTCCGCAAAAATCTCCGTCTGGTCACGCCAGCGATACACTGGCAGCGCAAACGTCGACTCGGTGACAAACAGGTCGCAAGGCACCGGTTCCCAGCTGGCGCAGGTCGAATCCGGGCCCAGCTTGTAATCCCCTGCCACCACGGCAACTCGGCCGTTGTGTTCCAGACGCACCTGTGCCGATCCCAGTATATGACCTGCGGGAAAAAGCGTGACCTTCACCCCATGGTGCGTGATCGTTTCGCCGTATCGCAAGAAGTCGAACTCGGCATCCGGCGACAGTCGCATCCGAACCAGATGTTCGCCTGCCGTCGATGACAAATAATGCTCACAGCCCCAGCGCGCGTGATCGGAGTGGGCGTGGGTGATCACGGCCCGTTTCACAGGCCGCTTGGGATCGACATAAAAATCACCCGCAGGGCAATACAGCCCGCGTTCGGTGTTTTGCAAAAGGTTGCTGTGCTGGATGATCGACATGATGAAGCATACTCATCCGTCCAGACCAACCGCGAATCAATTTTCGAGTGCCGCCAGAGCAGCCTTTTTTGCCGTGCCGACAAGTGGCGCGATCCCGACCCCGCGCAAGGCGTTGGTGGCCAGATGCAACTGAGGGATCACATCGATTGCGGCTTCGATCGCATCGGCTCGCTTCACATGGCCAACATGATATTGCGGCATCGCGTTGTTCCAACGCACCACCCGAGCCAATGTCTCGGTGCCCTCCAAGCCGATCAAGTCACGCAGTTCCTGGCGTGCGAGCGCGATCAATTCGTCATCCGATTTTGCCAGGTCTTGCGACCGCATCGCACCGCCAAAGAATGCCCGAGCGATGACGTGATCATCGGGGCAACGGTTGGAGTACTTGTGACTGGCGAAGCTGACCGCCAGCACATGACGATTTTCGATCGACGGTACCACGATGCCAAACTTATTCGGCAGGCGTCGCAAGTGTTTTTTGGCAAGACACAGCACCACGATTGCTGCCGAGGCCGATTCGATTTCGGCTAAGCCATCAGATGCCGCTTGGCAAGCGTTCGCGATGGCCGTCTCTGCAGTCGAGTCGGTACTGGCATCACCCAGCAGCTTTGCCGCGACTGCGGCGGGTGTCGCCAAGACAACTTCGTCAAACGCTTGCTCGTGATCGTCAATCGTGAGCTGCCAATGTTGGCCGTCGTATCGCAACTGCTGGACTGGTGTGTTCAGCGAGATTGATTCGGGGCCGACGCGATCGGCCAGGGTTTCGATCAGCTCGCCCATGCCACCGGGGAACCCACGAAAACGCTGGTACCGCGCGCCGGCGCTGTTTCGTTCGGTGGTGTCTTGATTGTCACGTCGACGCGACAGAGTTGCCTTGGCCAAGGAGCCGTGTTGCTGGACCATGGATGCGATCGGGGCCATCGTTGCTTTCAGGCTGAGCTTTTCCACATCTGCGGTGTAAATGCCAGCGACGAGCGGTTCGACGAGGCGGTCGAGCGTCTGCTTGCCCAGGCGTTGCCGAACGAACTGGGCAACGCTCAAGTCATCGTCGCATCCGGGGGTGAGCTCCGGCTGACGCTTGATGAATCGTTCGGCCAGGAATCGCAGTTTAGCCGTGGGGGTCAGGATTGGCGTCAGCAACATCTGCCACGGCTTTGTCGCTCGCATCAACACGAATCCTTCCGGAATCGGCATGGCTTTCCCTTGATGCACGACGAGTGCCCCGGCGCGGGTGGCGTCGGGGGTAATCAGCTTGTCGTCGACACCCAGGTCACTGCACAGCTGCATCGCCGCAGGAGGATCGGTGGCGAACATGTCAGCACCGCAATCGATCACAAAGCGACCTTCCGGAGCTTCGACGATTTCGGTTCCGATGACACCTCCCAAGCGGGGCGAGGCTTCGAACAGTCGGACTTCCGTTTCGGGGGTCTGTTGACGAAGGTAGAACGCGGCGGTCAGTCCGGAAATTCCGCCGCCGATAATTGCAATCCGTTTCGGCATTCTAGGGTCGACTTAGGGCTCGTATCCGCTTGATTGTTGTCGCATGGCTTCTTCGTATGCGCTCGAACTGCTGGAGCTCGAATCCATTCCGGAACCATAGTCGGTACCGTAGCCGCTTCCGTAATCGTAATTACTCGAGCTTGAACTGTTTCCGTTGCCGCGCATTCGTTGGCCAGCCGCGCGTGCATCGGCGATCTGCGAGAGGAGTGGTTTCATGCCTTCGACGATGGTGTCCATCTGTGCGTGCAGTTCACGCGGTGACGCGGCGTTGAGTGCCGATTGTACAAAGCCGTCGATCATCAACGTCACCATCGTCGCTTGTCCGGCACCCAGTAACGATCCCGAAGGCGTATTGGTCAATCCGTTTTCCCAGGACTTCGTGAGTTCGGCCCAACCCTCTTTGGTTTTATCTGCGGGCATCCATTTGCCTTCGACTTGTACATAATCGACGGGAATTGCGGTGGAACCGATTTTGGTTTCGACGGTTGCCTTGCCGTCTGCTTCGTTTGTGACGTCGTAGGTGATTTCGGGCATCCCCAGTGATTCGCTCAGGTCTCCCAAGTTGGCAATGTAAGGAGCGACTCGCGAATCAAGGTCCTTGACCCAGTCACGTAGCGGGCGATTTGGGATCTCTGTGAGGGCGAGTTTTTCGGGATCGAGTCCGTCACGAATGATTCCGCCGATGGCCAAAGTCGCTTTCTTGAGCGTTTCTTTATTCACTTCATCGATGTTCGACAGTCGCGGGTACGAGAACAGCCAACGCTGGCGGGTCACGATCAATTCGCCGATCGAGTGAACCGACTTGAGAACTTGGTCCAAACCGGCGGGGTCAAGTTTCTCGATCGAGGCTTTGGTGAGTCGCTCGAAATCAGCTTGATACGACGCAGGCATCATGTCGTAGCTGGCCAGCAAGACATGTCCATTACGCGTTTGTGTGTTTTGCCATTCCAACATCGACAAAACGTCGCCACCACCTGAATATGGTTGGTAGGGCGCGACGCTGGGTGGTTCGGGCAGTGGCGTGGGGGCGGGGGCAGAAGCCTCTTTCGCGTCATTTTCGATCAGCGAACGCATTTCGCCACGACGCTTCTTCTGTGTTTCTTCCAGCTGTCGGGCGCGAATGCGGCTTTCGGCAATCAACTTGTCCATCGAGACGGACACTCGCCGACCATCGTTCATTTGCAGGACCACGGTGTTCCCCCATAAACCGATGAAGTCGGCTTCGATGGTGTGCTTACCGTACAGATCGGTCCATCGCTCGCCAGCCTGTGCGGTATCAGACCACAGCCCCATCAAGGACGCACAGGCGACAGCGAAGCAAATCGCGTTTCGGGAAATGATCGCAATTCGACGAGTTCCAAAAGTCATGTCGATTTCGGCTGGCAAATGTTCTGGGGATTTCTTCAGCGCCACATGGGCTCGTCCCAACGGGAGGCTTCGGAGTCCAGTATATTGCGTGGACGCAAAAATTACCGCCGCTTTTTCGGGGAAGTTTGCGTTCCGATCTGCGAATGCGGACTTTTCGGCCTTTTAATCGCACGATAGGTGTCGTCGCAGCGTCGCTGCCCCGATGTATAGAACGCGGAAAGATTCGTTCGGCCAAATCGTTTGTTCAGCGTGACCCATCGCTTGTGACGAGTCCTAAACCGCTAGATCGGAGTGAATCGTGCTCAGTTCGGACAGCCCCCACATGAGCCAATCGGATACGGAATTTCAACCGCTTCGGGACAAGTTCTATAACGCCACGGTGATTGAGCGAATCGATTGCCACGAGAACTTGGCGCGCTTTCGGGTTCGTCCTGATAACGGCGTGCCCCACTTCGACGCGGGACAGTATGTCACTCTCGGGCTGGGAAACTGGGAAAAGCGGCTCGATGGAACTCAGGTCGAAACGGTTCCCGAAAAGAAACTGACCAAGCTGGTGCGACGCGCGTACTCGATCTCGTGCCCGTTGCTGGACCAAGACGGTCGCATCGCGCCGGTTGATTCGCTCGATTACCTAGAGTTTTACATCACGCTTGTCCGCGCCGCGTCTTCGGCTGACCAACCGCCGCCAGCTTTGACCCCGCGTTTGTTCGAGTTGAAAGCCGGCGACCGCGTCGAAATCGGCAAACGCATCGTTGGCAAATACACCATCGGTGACATCGATCCCGATCACACCGTGCTGATGCTCGGCACCGGAACTGGCGAAGCTCCGCACAATGCGATGACCGCATCGCTGCTGGCCAAGGGGCATCGTGGTCGAATTGTGAATGCTTGCTGCGTACGGTACCTAGGCGACTTGGGGTATCACGCCAGGCATTTTGCCGTGATGAACCAGTTTTCTAATTATCGGTACTTGCCTTGCACCACTCGTGAACCGTTCAACATTAACACATCGCTGCCCGGCTACGTTGGCAAACAATACTTGCAAGACTTGTTTACCAGCGGCAAACTTGCCGTTGCTGCCGATGATCCACTGAGCCCCGATAACACGCACGTGTTTTTGTGCGGCAACCCCGACATGATCGGGTATGTCCCACCGGGCAGCGAACCACCACCAACCCCTGGGATGCTGCCGCTATTGGAATCTGCCGGTTTTTTGCCCGTCGACCATGATCACGAATCAGGTGCGGGACGGATCCGGTTCGAGAAATATTGGTAGCCTACCACCGGCTTCTCTTGACCTTTCACCACGTAACTGCAAACACCATGGATCTCTCAAACAACACGATCGCTCTCATTCTTGGCGGCGGTCGTGGAACACGCCTCTTCCCACTGACCAAGATTCGTGCAAAACCCGCAGTGCCATTGGCCGGGAAGTATCGCCTGATCGATATCCCGATTTCCAACTGCATCAACAGTGGCTTGCGTCGTGTGTTCGTGCTCACGCAGTTTCTTTCGGTCAGCCTTCACCGCCACCTCCGTCAAACGTATCGCTTTGACCACTTCACCGGCGGCTTTGTCGAACTGTTGGCGGCACAGCAAACCGTCGACGCCGGGACCGAAGACTGGTACCAGGGAACCGCCGACGCTGTCCGCAAAAACTTGCGTTACATCGATCAGCCCGACATCAAGTACGTGTTGATCCTGTCCGGTGACCAGCTTTATCGGATGGACTTCCGCGACATGATGCAAACTCACATCGACACTGGCGCCGACGCCACCATCGCCGGGATCCCCGTCGACCGCAAAGACGCCAAAGCGCTCGGCATCATGCAGATCAACGACGATGGCCGCGTTACCGGTTTTGTCGAAAAGCCACAGACCGAGGAAGACCTCGCCAAAGTCCGCATGGATCCCGCTTGGATCGACGCCCGCGGCATCCCCAGCAACGGTCGTGACTGCATCGCCAGCATGGGCCTGTATATCTTTAATAAAGAAGTCATGGTCGACTTGCTCGAAGGGAACAGCCACGAAGACTTCGGCAAAGAAGTTTTCCCCGGTGCGATCGACTCGCGAAAAGTCAATGTGCACCTGTTCGACGGCTATTGGGAAGACATCGGAACGATCCGCGCGTTCTACGAAGCCAACCTATCGCTCGCCAGCAAGACCCCGCCGTTCAAGCTGGGCTGCGCATCGGCACCGATCTACAGTCGCCCCCGATTTTTGCCACCAACGGTAATGGGTGACAACGTCACCATCCGCGGCAGCTTGATCGCGGACGGTTGCCACATCGGCAGCAACGTGACGATCGAAAACAGCGTGATCGGATTGCGAACCGTCATCGGCGACAACGTCACCATCAAAGACAGCGTTGTGATGGGAGCTGACTACACGGACGACGGACGTGAGTTGGACGCCGGTCAAGTGCCAACGGGCATCGGTGCTGGCAGCACGATCAGTGGCGCGATCCTGGATAAGAATAGCCGCGTCGGAACCAACGTAACGATCGTCAACAAAAAAGACGTCGTGCACCACGGCGAAGACGACGACCTGCAAGTTCGTGACGGCGTCTGCATCGTGATCAAGAACGGAAGCATCCCCAACGACTTCAGCTTCTAGTCAATCACTGCTAAACCAATCAGGCTTTGCCGCAGTCTCCCGCAAAAGAGGCTGCGGTTTTTTTGTTGATCAAACGCGATCGTTCGATGTGGTCACCATTTGCCTCACGTCGCGGGGGATCAAGATGACCGGCAAGGCGGGAAACGGAGAAAAGGAATTCAAATGGACTCGTCAGAAAAGCGGTGTCGCACTCGATGGGCATTTCACGCCTGATGCTCTTCTACTGAGAATGCAGGCTCTGATGAACAATGGATACAGCGTCCTTCAGCAAGAACAATGTCATACCGCCCAGGAACGATTGCGAAAGGCGTTGGGAGTGTTTTCGTATTAGCCACCATTGTAGACAAAGTGGATGCCAGTTTTGCGTTACCAAAGCTTGGGTGACTCGGCTCAGCGTGTTGCTCGATTTTAGGTATGGTATTGGAAAGCACCAAGCGTGCCGGTGGAAATGAAAGTCGATGACATTGATTGAGTGATGGTGCTTGCTTTCGATCCTCGGCGCGATGGTCGCGTTTGGCTGATAACTCATTGAGGCACTGTGAATTGGTGAATGACAACTCACTTGGCTATGCCGATTACTATCAGTTGGATGACTACGCCGGGATTGGCCAACGGATCGCTGTTCAGTTGATTGACGTTTGTGTGTTGATCGGACTTGCGATTGGTCTTTGGTTGCTGTTTCTGTTGTCGATGCAGATGGGGCTCATTCGCACTGATCCGTCCGAAGTGTTTTGGGTGGTTCAGCTTTTCGTGATTTGGGTTTATCTGGGGCAGGTGAAGCGTTCCGTCGGTACGCTGGGGTATCGACTTTTGGGCCTCAAAATCGTGCGAGCAAAGGGCGGGCGGCCAACTCTGTTAGCGATGACGGCGCGAATGATGCTATGGATTTTCGGCCCCTTCAACGTGTTGCTCGATTTAGTTTGGCTTGCGGCGGATTCAGAACGGCAATCGCTGCGAGATTGCTATCTCAGTACCTATGTGGTGAAGCGGTCAGCTGTCCCGTTAGGGCAAGGGCCAGTTCACCTAACACGATACAACGCTTGCGGTATGACACTGGGTTATCCAAGAGTGATCCGGCCGGAATGACGGTGTGGCGAGTCTCGGATTTTTAGGGTAGCGGAACCGTGGCGATCGACCTGTGGATTCTGTTGCTCAGTAGTAGATGGTTGGGGTGTCGGGCTGTCTGTGTTGTTTTAGCCGCCTTTGTGCGTTAGTGATTGGGTTTAGCCACCCTATCGTTATTCACTCGCTCGATGTCTGGTGAATGGTCCTAGGGAAAAAACGCGTGACCACGGCCCTCTTTTGTTCACTATAAAGCGAGTTAGGTGTTCGAACCTGTATTGAAGAACCTGAACGCTAACTGAACCGGACATGGAAGAGCAAAAGCCGTCAATGTGACGCGCTGTATCACCGCAACCGAAGAAATGCAAAAGAACGTCGCGGTCGGCGACTGCATCGATTGAGAAGTGAACGTGTTGAACGAGCGTTCGCCCACCTCTGCGATACTTGCGGAGTGAGGCGGACTCGGCTCAGCAGCACTGGCAAGGTACGCAAACGATACATGTCAGTACCAATGGCTCATCGTTTAGGTCTCATCGTGCGCTCGTTGATTGGTGCATGAAAGCCGACGTGCGCCGCAATGCTATTCCGTCGAAGTTTTCGCCATGGTGATAGCGATTTGGGGTATGGGGCCTGCATTTCCGTCTGCGAGGCCGCCAGCAAACACAAATCCTGTTTTATTGTTCGCCAAAAACTAGAGATTGACGCGGCGAAATTTGGTCTTCAGGGGCATCTGCAGATCAGCAACAGTTTGACTGAGGCTTCGCTGTTGCCCAATCCATATAGGCGCAGCTTCTGGGCATCAATCCTCGCGCAGTGTGCATGCTCATTTGGGAAATTGAGCCGTTTTTGGTAAATCGCGTTTTTGTTGATTTCGCTAATGCTTGGTTGGTGAACAACTTGCGTGCGATTAGTTTCAGTCTGGACATGATTCAACTGAACTTTGGAACATGAGTTGCGAACTCTCGCCAGCATCGGGGATGAAGAAGGTAGCTCAAGTATCTATGCCACTGTTGAGATAGCTAAGCAGTGTGCGTGAGAGATTGGCTTAGTGTGACGAACGACGTTGAAGGAAGAATCGCCGGAAATGGGTAAGGGAATTTGGTTTCGTAAAAAGCGTCGCTGTCCGAATTCGTCACGCCGCAATCGCACATTTCGTCGTCGGAATGCGATTTCCGAGCAGTTGGAATCAAGGAGAATGCTTGCTGTCATATCCGTTGACGATCTTTATGTCGACGAAGACGCGGGTACCGCCGAAGTCTCCCTTTCTTACACTGGCACTCTCAACTCTGGGAGCATCGACTGGGTGACCAGCGATGGAACTGCAGGCTCTGGAAGTGACTACACCGCTAGTTCGGGAACGTTGAGTATTTCTGGAATCGGGATGGGAGGTCCGCCCTCAGGGAGTGGTGGTGGCACGGCGGTTTCTCTGACCGTGTCAATTCCTATAAGTGAAGACACCTTAAGGGAAAGCGGAGAGACCTTCTACGTTACTATTTCAAACGCATCGGGAAATTCCATAGGAGACGACACTGGACGCATCGTTATCGTTGATAACGATTCAGCTGGCCGTACGAGAGATCTGGACAATTTTATTAGTAGTGCTGGCGACGTCTTGCATAGCGGCGCCGCCAGTCTTTCGTATGAGTTGCCAAGCGGGCTGTCGCTTGAATACAGTACACTAACGTATGGTGCTGAAATACTTGACATTCGGACTGAGCAGCCATCCGACAGTGTCGTCCCATCCCAAATCAAAGCTGATCTATATATCGACGGGGCAATTGATCGAACGATCTATTATGACACAGCGGGGCTCGCTCTAGGTGACGACCAACGGTTTGTCTTTGATTTCAGCGATTCGACGTTGGCGAGTGGCACATACCCTTGGCAGCTAGTAATCACCGAAACGATAGGGCTAAATGAGAGTGTGCGAATCCTGGATGGCGTGTTTGACCACTACAACAGACGTGGTGGCTTCGTCGGCGATGGTTGGCAGATTGGTGGTCTCGATCGTTTGGCCGTAACCGATAATTGGGCGACGGTTTTGCTATCAAACGGGGCAACATCACGATTCCCCCGGGAATCAGGCGGTGGCCCCATTGAACCACTGCCAGGGCCTCCGTCACCGACTGGCGAAGAGACGTACGTGCCTTTGCTTGGTGGCTTTCAGGAATATACAGATGGTAGCTTTCTCTGGGTGCAGCGAGATAAGACTCAGCTGACTTTTGATTCAAGCGGGAATCTGCTTACTCGCATCGATCCGAATGGCAATGAAACCGGTTTTAGCTATGATTCAATTGGTAATTTGACAAAAGTTACTTTTCAAGATGGCCGTGAAGTTGATTTTGGCTATGGAGGCGGCAGTCAAATCAATACAATCACCGATTGGGCTGGGCGTGTGACGACGCTGACGCACGGTGCTGGTGGTGAACTTCAGACCATTCAGTCACCTGATCCTGATGGCATTGGTGCGATTTCAGCAGCCGAAACCGATTTCGAATATTGGTCAGTTTCAGGATTGCTGAAGAAGCACCAGGATGCATTGGGCGATGCAACAGAGTATTCGTATGACACCTTTGGTCGTCTCAGTAGCATAACGTCACCCGGGTGTGTCGTAACTGTGTTTGCGCCGCAAGTAGTCCAAGGTGCAGTCGCATCGGGCGAAGGTACTGTGGTGTCGCCAGCTGACTTGCCGATTGCTGACCCTAGCGGCACAGTCACCAATGCTTTTTCAAATACTGTGGTGTCCAAGTATGGCCCCAATGGTGGTCTGTTAGCTTTGACGAATGAATTAGGGAATACAACCACGTGGGAGCGCGGAGTGGGCGGCTTCGCGACGAAGATGACGTTGCCAGATCCGGATGGTGCCGGTCCCCAATCTTCGCCCGTGACAAGTTATGAATACGACTCGAATTTTAATTTAACGAAAACCATTTTCCCTGATTTAAGCGAGACGGAGGCGGTATTCGATAGCACTTGGAATGTGCCATTAGAGGTGACGGATCCGCTTGGGAACCAAACCCGCTATATGCTCGATGCCCGTGGAAATGTGATCACAATTCAGAGCGTCATTGGCCTCCCTGATGACGTTTACAATGGAGAGACGGACGACATATTTTCGAGCATGAGCTACACAGCGGCTCCGACAGCGTCGGGCCAAGTTCCTGGCGGCATGATCGCAAGTCTTACAGATCCGCTAGGCACTGTGACTAAATACACTTATGGCACGACTTCTGGCGTTCCAAGTTTTGGGCAAGTCATTTCGGTGACTGATGCTTTTGGGACTCCACTCGCATCAACAGTGTCAACAGGGTACGGAAGTGATTTTCTGTCCTCATCCGTTACCGATCCACTGGGGAGTGTCACGTCCTATTCCTATGATGATTTAGGGCGTTTGACAGCCACGGTATACCCAGATCCCGACGGTGCTGGGCCGCTTGCTAGTTCATCAATTGCGTTTACCTACGACGCTTTGAATCGAATTGCAACTTCGACAGATCCTTTAGGGAATGTCACCACTCATGAATACGATGAGCGCGGTAACCTTTTGTCGGTCACATTGCCCGATCCGGATGGGGGCGGTGTGCGTACTGCGCCGGTCATTTCGTACACTTATGACTTGCTTAATCGGCAAGTGACAGAAACGGATGCGCTTGGGAACGTTACGTCAATCGCGTACGACGCCGCGAGCCGAGTTTTAAGCAGGACGCTGCCAGACCCAGATGGCGCTGGATCGCTCGTGTCGTCTGTCTATTCAACCGCCTATGATTTCCTAGGACGCCCAACGTCAGATACTGATCCGCTAGGGAATGTGACGTCGTACACTTACGACACAATGAGTCGCGTCGTGTCGACAACGTTTCCGGACCCGGACGGTGGGGGGCCGCTGGCGGCGCCCGTGTACACGACGGAGTACGATGACATGGGGCAGGTTGTATCGCAAACTGATCCGCTTGGTAGCACAACGAGCTACTCCTACGATGAATTCGGCCGAATTAAACTCACGACCTTGCCTGATTTGGACGGAGCTGGGCCGCTTTCCCCTCAGGTCAGCAGTGCTACGTATGACGCAGTTGGAAATCTGGTTAGTTTTGCCGCATTTGATGGCACCACCCAGACGCATGCCTATGATGAATTGCATCGTCGTACAGCGACTACGTTTTCGGATCCTGACGGAGGCGGTCCACTTACTTCGCCGGTTTTGACTTGGTCCTACGATTTACTTGGGAATTTGATTGCGGAAACAAGTTCCTCGGGTGCAGTTACGTCTTACCTATATGACAAACTGGGGCGGTTAACGCAGACAACACAACCGGATCCTGATGGGGTTGGCCCGCTTGCATCACCAGTTACCGTGATGGCGTACGATTTAGGGTCACGAGTAATCTCGACTACCGATCCTCTCGGGAATACGACGGAGATGTCGTACGATAATCTGGGGCTTCTGACTTCCAGGTCCATGCCTGACCCTGACGGCGCAGGGCCGCTCATGCGACCCACGACAACTTTTGCGTATGATGCCAAGGGGCAGCAGACGAGCTTAACGGACGCTCTTGGCGAGACAACATCTTGGCAACTCGACAACCTTGGGCGGTTAATTACCGAGACTGATCCACGATTGAATTCAAGGTCGTACGCCTATGATGAGGCAGGGCACCTTGTATCTGCAGTCGATCGCAATGGGCTTGAACGCATATTTACGTATGACAACCTCGGGCGAGTGGTGGAAGAGTCGTGGAAAGATGGTGTGGCGATTTCCCACACGATGGCGTTTTCCTATGATGCAATGAGTAACCCGCTCTCATCTGGGGATTCTTTTGCCGAGTATTCCTATGTGTATGACGTACTCGGTCGCGTTACTTCCGTACTGACGGATTTTGGGAGTGGCAATGGGGAGTTCCTGCTCTCAAGCGAATATAACGCCTCTAGCGGCGTTCTTGAAGCAATTGAGCTCCAGTCGAATGCCGGGGGCGGGTGGGTGGACGATTTGGTTGAGTCGTATTCATACGACGGTCTCAATCGTATAAGCGCAATCACTCAAGCTGGTAAATTGGGGGGCGCAGTTGTTGCTGGCAAGCGAGTCGATCTTGGGTATGACAGCGGGAGCCGAGTGAGTTCGATTGACCGCTACTCTTCAGTGAACGCGACGCCAGCCACTTCAGTCGCTAATTCTGGAGTGCTTTTTGATTCTCTGGGTAGGATATCTTCGATCGAACACGAAGACGGCGCAACTTCGATCGCAAGTTACGACTTAGTCTACGATGCTGGAAGTCGCATCACGGAAATGAGTTTTTCTTCGCTTGCTGGCTTATCTGGTACAACCGAGTTTTCTTATGACGCCAATGCGCAGTTGGTGGGTGCCGATCATTCTTACATCGCTGATGAGGCATATGGCTTTGATTTGAATGGGAACCGGTCAAGCGGTACTTCAATCGGAACCGGCAATCGCCTGCTTTCTGACGCCACATGGGCCTACACTTATGACGACGAAGGAAACCTCACGGAGAGGACGCGGATTAGTTCGGCTCCCGCTGATGACAAAACTGTGGTTTACGCTTGGGATCATCGCAACCGATTGCTTTCCGTAACGAATAAAGACAATTTTGGGGGGGTGACGCAGGTAGTTGAGCATTCTTACGACGTCTACGATCGCCGAGTGAGCGTGAGCTTGGATGCAGACGGCGTTGGGCCACTTGCATCGGAGGTCGTTCGATATGTTTACCGTGGAGCTGATGTACTCGTCACCAGTGATGGAACTGGAGAAATCACTCAGCGGGTTCTGCATGGGCCAGCAGTCGATCAGGTTTTTGCGATAGAAGATGCATCCACAGGGGATGTCCTTTGGGCACTGACGGATCAACTTGGTAGTGTGCGGGACGTTATCGATTCGACGGGGGCTGTCGCCAACCATTTGGTTTACGACAGCTTCGGAAATGTTGTAAGCGAAACGTCATCTGCGATCGATTTTCTCTACGGTTTCACAGGTCGTGAACGTGACAAGCCGACTGGGTTGAACTATCACCGTGCTCGCTACTATGCATCGGATACGGGGCGTTGGCTTAGTCAGGATCCAATCGGATTCGCAGCAGGGGATGAAAATCTTTATCGCTACGTTGGGAATCAAGCTACTTCAGTGACAGACCCGACTGGCCTCTGGGGATGGGACGGCGATTGGATTGAATACGGAATTGGTGGAATGCTTGGTCTTCAGGGGCAAGAGGTCCTCGAGATAGCTGGCCAGAATATTGTCAACAATCCACTCCGGCCAATCATTGGCCATATCGCGCTAGTCGAGCCGACTGGAATCGCAGGGGGAGTTGACTCAGTAATCACCGGAACGCTTGAAGGCCAAGGCGTAGGTGAAATCGCGGGAAACGTCGCATTGGAAGTCTTGCCAGGGCCCAATCCCAATAAACTTCGAAAGGGGGGGGCGATTATCAAAAGGATGGCCCCGCCGAAAACCGGTGTTGGCGACGGCTTGGCGAAACTCCCCGGAGGAAGTAACGTTTCGCTACCAGAGTTGCCCGCAGGCAAGGTGTCGGGTATCGTCCCAAGTAATGCCCCAAGGGGTGGAACGTACAAACTAAAGGATGTGGACGGGAATGTGCAACGGACGGGGCGTTCAAAGGATTTGGATGCACGGAGGCGCGCTCATGCAAACCATCCTGACACTAAGGACCACGACTTTGAAGTCGATCGACGAACGGACGTGTACGCTGAACAGCGAGGCAGGGAGCAAATCATTCACGATGCTCATCCAGAGGCTTTGCTTGAGAATGGCGGATTAAACAAAATTCGTGGCATCAGCCCCAAGAATCCGAGACTCGAAGAGTATCTTGAAGCAGGACGACGACTTGATGATGGCTAAGCAACAACATGACTATGAGGTCGGCTCAATATTCTGTGTGCCGCTACGAGATGGCGGGTACGCAAAAGGTATCGTCGCAAGATGCGATCACCGAGGACTGGTGTTCGGATACTTCTTCGGGCCTCGCACGCAATCCGAGTCCGAATGTGTTCACGCGGGCGATCTGAAGCCAGAAGACGCTATCTTGCTTGGCCAATTTGGAGATATTGGCCTCAAGAATGGAGAATGGAGGCTAACCGGATCAGTCGAACCTTGGAATCCAGATGAATGGCCGATGCCCGCGTTTTCTAGCCCAGCTGATGATGCGACTATGGTTACTATTACTGACTACGACGACAATACGCTGAATACGAAATCAGTACGAACGGTGCCTCAAAGTGAAGAAACTGCGAAGCTCCCCGTAGATCGGGTCATGGGTTACGGTTCCGTTGAGATCAGGCTTACACGGTTGTTGGAGGTGCCGCAAGAATCGTAGTGGTTGAGGCGGTAATTTGTAGCCCCAAAGAGAACAGGTCAAGGAAAAGGTGTCAGGACCAATACTGTTCGGCACGGAATTTGCGCAGTCATAATAGGACGGCCAGGGGTTTTGGGTGGAGTTGCGCGTCGAGCGATGACATGACATACTTGGTGGGTGAGACAATCATCGGGAGAATGAATGGTGCCATCCATCATCCAGCTAAGCAAGCTGAATTGGAACCACGACTCTCGAAGTGCAACAAACGGTCGCTGGGCCTCTGCCGCGATTAGCTGGCTCGTTCAGGATCGAGCAACTGAGTTCTGACCCAGAGTCGGCGCAGCGTGGTACCGAAGGCTCTCACTTTCATTCGGTGGCTGGTGCGTTGGCGATGGCTAATTTGATCTGCGACAAGCTAGTCGAAGCAGGCCGCCGCGATTGCTTGGCCGCGATGATACTGCCGGCCTGTTTGCTTTGCGTGCTCTTGCATGGATTCTGGGCTGCCGATGCACGAGGCCTTGCCGAAGAACTTGGGCCAGTGCCAAACCAAGTCGCGCCACATCGAAACATCGATCCCGAGTTGGCCCAGAATCTTGGCCAATGATTTCGGGACCTTCGCCGACATCCCGTCGACACTCTGCTTCGCCGTCCAGCGAAGCAGTTCCCAGTACGCCTCCCAATCCACATTCAAGAATCCCCGGTCACTGCTGCGTACGCCTTCGGTATGGACTTCGGCGTCATCAGAAAGCTTGTCGGGTTTCAGTCTTAGGGGGCTGAGCCAAGCGTCGCGCCGGATGCGTTTCCCTGTCGGATTCTTACGGCTTTGCTTTCGCTTTTCGCGCAGTTCATCGACTGGTGTTTCGCGGATCTCCCGCCCCGCCTCTTCGGTGCTCACTGGCTTGAGGTCAAACGCGGCCGATGGGATCAGCTCGCCGCGTTTTGATTTCGCCCGATCGTAAGCACTTGTGTGGGGACATTGGTCGGGACTCTCTGCCATCGCCGCACGGACCGGATTGAGATCAACATACATGGCACAGGCCAATAAGCCAGCCTCATCTACAATCCGCTGCGCTTTAAAGCGTCCTTCCCAGAACCGCCCCGTGCAGTCATCTTGCTTGTTCGCCATCCGTGCGATCGGTTCTGACAAGGCACGCATGAACCACGAGAGATCCGATAGGTGATCGCGGATCTGCTCGATCCGCTTGCGGTCCCGCACCAGCCTTTTGACATCGTTTTCGTTCGGTTCGGCGAGGTGTTCTTCCAGTCGTTTGCCGGGGAAGACACGCAGCCAGCGGATCGCGACTTCTTCGTCGGTCCACTGAGCACAGACATCCGGCCGGTTGCGGAGGATCTGATGCATATGATTGCTCATGACCGCATAGCTGAGCACATCAACGGCAAATACCGAGGCGAGCGCTTCGAGACGGCGGCGGATCCATTCTTTGCGAAAGGAATAGTCCTTCCCGGAAACGGGGTCGACGCCGGCGAGCCAAGCGCGGCGAACACACCGCTGCTGGATATGGACTATACAGACATCACCTGAGGTGAACTGTTCACATCGCTGAGGCCGAGGCATCGCACTCTCCTGTATGGGGGTGCGATCAATCTACCGGGCGAGCGGATCGAGTCAAGCATTTACTGGATGGCACCATCCGGCGTTTGAAAGTCCGCCGGCCCCTCCGGGGCGAGTCTGTGGTTCTCGTTGCGATCTCGGGGTTGCCACCCCGAGCTACCGACGCGGACTCCTCCGGAGTCAAGCCTGCCCCTAGTCGAAGTGCAATCACGCACCATGTTCGGGCATGGTTCCATTGGGGCGAGTGTTGAGTCATACCGCGCACGCCCCGGAGGGGCCGGCTTGGTTAGCGCGGGGCGGGAGCCCCGAGTTTTAAAAAACTCACCATGCAATCGCCCCGGAGGGGCCGGCGTCGCTACTACGATGATCCGTGGCCAACACGTATGATTGAATTTGCGATTTGCAATGTTCATTTTGCAATTTGCAATCCAATCCAACGGCAACGTTTTGGATGAGTGCAACGGAACCGTGGCTAGCGCCATGCGGCTAATGGGAGAGGTGGCTGCATTGTTGCGCGGCCTGTGTCTTATCAGCCGCATTCGCGCTAGCGAGCGGTTTCTTGTATGTGCCGAAGGTCCAGCCAACTACTTCGCGGGTTGGTATCGATTCGATGCAGAAGCTGCTCAACCAATTGGCAATGCCACGAAAGAATTGAATCCAGAGAGTTGGAATGGTTTGGGTTGGGTTAAGAATGTCGTGGATCAAACGCATTTTGAAGACACGTCGCTTTCGATGTTC
This sequence comes from Rhodopirellula sp. MGV, assembly GCF_002251265.1. NCBI lineage: Bacteria > Pseudomonadati > Planctomycetota > Planctomycetia > Pirellulales > Pirellulaceae > Rhodopirellula > Rhodopirellula sp. MGV. Next base: position 65,076 of record NZ_NPDI01000028.1, read on the forward strand.
CAAGGGACTTGGTCTGATTAGAAGACGTTGTTCTTGCTCCTTGATGTGACGGTTTTTGATTGGATGAATAGTTACAACCAGTTCGTGAGTGCGTTTGATGGCGTCGTCCGATTGCTGACTTCGAAAGAGATTAAGGACGAAATCAGCCAGCGTTTTGGAACGAATCCAGGAAGCGTTATCCCTTCGGATTTTTGCTACAACCGATGGAATAAGGGGGCCAACGACTCGCCGTTGTTTGTTCGGGTTGGGCAAGGCGAATACCGATACCTTGGGCCGGACGTCCCTCATACTTGCTTGGTCTATTGGCGACCGCGATGCGCTGTCGAAGATGTCGTTGTTGGAGAGCGGGTGAATGGAACGCTCACGTTGTACGATCAAAACCAGGGTTGCTCGGAAGCGAATTCAACTGACGTGTCAGAAACTACGTTGCCAGGAGTTTTGGCGTTAAGCCAAAGCCAGATCGAGTTGCTGTACGAAAAATACATGGAGATCTTGGCGTTGGAGGTCGGCGAATTCGGTTGCCAGCCAACGGAGACTCGGCATTTGTTGGGTAGGTTGGGAGAGTTTTATTGTGCTCGAATGGTTGATGGGACTTTGGCATCTCAAGTAAATCAAGCCGGGTTCGATGTGATTGGCAAGGACGGTCGCCGAATCAGTGTAAAGACGACTGCCCAAGTATCAGGGGTCGTTTCGATCAACGGGAAGACTGCGAATCGTGCCGACGATTTGATGGTTCTACGCTACACGAATGGCGAGTTTCGTGTTGTTTTCCACGGAGAGATAGGTATTGCGATTGATGCCGCACGGCCCTATCAAGAGAGTTTTGAACTCGATCTCAGCAGGGCCATCAAGTTGCCAACACGCATCGAGATGCTTGGTGAGCAGCAGTAGCAAGTCTGCATTGATTAGGTTTCCGCGACAGCTACAACGTGATTTTACCAATCCCGTGCCTCGCGCTGCTTCGTGATCAACACGCAAGATTCAATGGTCGATTTGCAATGTTCATTTTGCAATTTGCAATCCTGGCCATCGGCAACGTTTGGGATGAGTGCAACGGAACCGTGGCTAGCGCCATGCGGCTAATGGGGAGCAGTGGTAGAGAACGCTACTTTCGCGGAGCGAAAGGCGACACTCGAAAGTCAGCAGGATGCTAAGTGTCTTGATTCGCATCCAGAATGGAGCCAACGCAACGGGGGTTTGATTCGTCGCTGGTTTGTGAACAACACGCATGATTGAATTTGCGATTTGCAATGTTCATTTTGCAATTTGCAATCCTGACCATCGGCAACGTTTTTGATGAGTGCAACGGAACCGTGGCTAGCGCCATGCGGCTAATGGGGAGCAGTGGCAGTGAACGCTACTTTGGCGGAGCGAAAGGCGACACTCGAAAATCAACAGGATGTTAAGCGTCTTGATTCACATCCAGAATGGAGCCAACGCGACGGGGATTCAAATCGTCGCTGCTTCGTGATCAACACGCAAAATTCAATGGTCGATTTGACCGAGCCGGTGGATGCTGTGTTGTCGCACCGGAGGCTAGATGGGATGGATCGCTGGGATTTGTATTTCCCGGCGCTTGCTTATCCCGCGTTTTGATCTTCGCCACTGGTTGTTAGTGGCTCTTCTTCGATCGATGGAAACAACGCTGGTGTGTTGGCTTCGTCACGCAGCAACGCTTCGTACTGTTTGACGACGGGGCGTGAAGCGATATGAGGATTGCTGTGCGGGCGGGCGGCAAGCAAATGCTGTTGAGCTTGGTCGGGCGTCATTTGGCGATACTTCATCAGCCAGCAGACTGCCACGGTTGCACTGCGAGCACGACCGGCTTTGCAGTGGATGTACACGGTGTCGTTTTGCAGCTTGTACTTTTGGATGAATTCAACAGCCGCTTCGATATCACCTAACCTTGGGTGGGTGAAGTCTGTCGTCGGGATATGAAGTTGTTCGATGCCATGTTTGTGGTATTCGATCGTCGGACCGGCGTATTCTTCGCAGGTATTGACGACCGCGCGGACACCTTCGCCACGCAATCCGGCAACGTCTTTGCCGAACGGGTACGCACCAACAATGACGTGCTCGTCGATGCGGTCCCACCAGCGGCGGACGTGCAGCACCCTGGCAAGGAGGTAGTTCCAGCAGAGTGTGGGAGCGAAAACGGTGCGGGCGTAGAGGCGGGAAAGCAGCGGCATATTTGCGATTACGTGAAATCGATTCGGCGATCCGACCATTCTATCGCCGTCTGTTGTCAACGATAATTGCAACTTCGCGTAATCGACCCTGCAAATGCGTCATTTGTCCACTGTCACCAGGACGCTTGGCTTAGGTGACGCTATCGGCGTGATGCACGCCGATAGTAGGAAAGTTTTTGCTGGCAAGAGGAAACATCGATTGGGTGTTCTCTGTTGGACACCTCGGTCGAGTGCGTTCCAGCAAGTGACGTTCCAGCAAGTGACAGTCGCGAATTACTGTTTGCCGATGCAGTACAGAGCGCCACCGCTGCGCAAGTACAATTTTCCGTCGCTAATCGCAGGAGACGCGGCAAAGCCGGTGGAGTCGGTCAAGCGGTTTGTGGCGATCACATCCAGTTCTGGTGTGGCGGACACAATATGGCACTCGCCCTGATTGGTCGGGATGTAAAGTTTTCCGTCGGCGATGACTGGCGTGGCGTAGTCGATGTTTCCGAAGCCCCCGCGGCGCCCACCACGGCCACCCGATTCGCCACCGGAACCGCTGCTGCTCGGCAAACGCCGTTGTCCAACGCGGTCACCGGATTCGGCGTCATACGCCGAGATCACGCCGTCGCTGTAGACAAAAATGTGACCGTCGTAGGCAATCGGCGATGAAAAGCGGCCGGGAATGTTCGCGTCCCAAACGATATGCGTTTCGTTGACGTCGCCGCTTCCGCCGGTGCGGACGGCGACGGATTCGCCACCGCGTCCGCCGATCGCATAGACGATATCGCCGACAACGATAGGGCTGGCGGAGGTTGTGTTGTCAGTGGTTCCGCGGGAGTACCAGCGGAGTTTTCCGGTTTCAGGGTTCATGCCCCAGACTTCCCCGGGGACCATCAAGACCAAGTCGGTTCCTTCGTCGGACTTGGCCAAGTTTGGCGTGCTCCAGGAACCCGCAAGGCTGGCCGCTTCTGACTTCCAGGCTTCGTTGCCGGTTTCTGTATCGAAAGCGACCAGCGATTCACTTTCTTCTGATGCGGTAACGATCAGCAGTGATTTGTCACCGGATTGGTAAAGGATCGGGCTGGCCGCAGAGCCCCATTTTTGTGGACCACTGCCGGTACCGACGCTGCGACGCCACTTTTCGTTGCCGTCGAGGTCATAGGCGATGACACCGGACTTTCCCAGAAAAACAAAAACGTTTTTACCGTCACTGACCGGGGTGTGGCTGGCGTAGCCGTGCGAAGTGACACCTGGCGGGCTGTACGGATCTTCCGGCAACACGGCGTCGATTGTTTTCGTCCAGAGTTGGCTGCCCGAATTAGCATCGAAGCACGTCAGGTGCCGCTTGAGGTCGTCCATCTTTTCGTTCTCACCGCCGGTGCCGTAACCCGAATAGCTGGTGACGAAGACTTTGTCCGCGACAATGATGGGGCTGGAGACGCCTCGGCCGGGAAGGTCCGCTTTCCAGAGAATGTTTTCGTCATCGCCCCACTGCTCGACGAGGCCTTTTGCGTCTTGGGCGACCGAACTGCCGTGGGGGCCGAGAAATCGAGTCCAATCGGATGCTGATGCGATCGAAGCGGTTGCTCCGAGCAGCGAGCCGGTCAGGAGTGCGCCCATCAGTGGGGCGGCCAAAAGGGAAGTGAAACGACGTCGTGCCGAATTTCGGTTAGGACGACGACTGGCAATATCACTCATCGAATTCACTCCATGGCCAGTCGGACGCCGGCCGTTTGTGTTGGATGTGTAGGGGCGTTCGCATGGGACCGAGCGTTTCAGCGCTGCGCGACGGTGGGGCTTCGGGTAGCCGTGTGAACCCCGTCGATCGGGCAAAGTTCCGCGGAAAGTCGTTTCGGCGTGATCGTCTCGGTGCGGTGTCGCGAAGTTTGGCTTGAAAGCAAATTACGGCGGGAATGGCCGACATTTAGGCATCTTTCTTGCAGGGCACCCGAACGCGGGCATTGTCGTCTCCGTAGTGGAGAATTCGCGATAAAGCCGGCTCCAATTCGAGTCGGATCCTGCATTAGAATGCCAATTCCACAAACCGTCCAACCTGACTCCTACTGAGTGAACTCGATGAAACGTTATGCCTTAGCTCTCATCTGCTGCGCCGCGACGGCCGCGATGACGACGCGTCCCGCACAGGCGGAAGCCGATCTTGATGTCGGTTCAAAAGCCCCTTCGCTAGACATCGCCCACTACTACGAAGAAGGCGATGCCAAAGTAACGGACTTTAAAAAAGGCAACGTCTATGTTGTCGAGTTTTGGGCGACTTGGTGTCCGCCATGCGTGGCCAGCATGCCGCACCTCGCCGAATTGCAGCAGAAGTATCGCGGTGACAATGTGCAAATCGTCAGCATCAGCGACGAAGACGAAGAGACCGTTTCGGCCAAATTGAAAGAGCCCTATCCGGGGAAAGAGGAAACGTTCGCCGTCGTGACCTCGCCGTACACGTTGACCAGTGATCCAGACGGTTCGTCACACAAAGACTACATGCAAGCCGCTGGGCAAAACGGGATCCCCGCCGCGTTCATCGTTGGCAAGTCGGGGATCGTCGAATGGATCGGTCACCCGATGGAGATGGACGAACCGTTGGCCAAAGTGATCAACGATTCGTGGGATCGCGACGCGTTCAAGTTGGAGCGTGAGCAGCAGAAGCAGTTTGAAGAGACATTGCAGCAGTTCGCGATGTTGGCCGGACGTGGCAAAATCGAAGAGGCAGGCAAGATCCTTGAAGAGCAAATCGCCTCGGCGCCAAACGAAGAATTCAAATCCAATTGGATCAACATCCGTCACCAGTTCCGCTTGTTGACTGGCACCGCGGTCGAAGAAGACTTCGATCACTACCGCGGTCAGCTGAAAGAGCTGAAGGGGAATCCGCCTGCACTGTTGAACTTCGCGATGCAGTTGTACGGCATCGGCCAAAACGGTGGCGACCTGGGACCGTTGGTTGGCGATATCACTTCGGCACTGAAGGCCGAATCGGAGACCGCCGAAGTTGCCGAACAAAAGGCGGCCTGTTTTGAAGTGATGGCTCGCTACTTTGCGATGGAAGAAGACTACAAATCGGCAGTTGACGCACAGAAGAAGGCGTTGGAGTTGGCCGAAGGCGCTTCAAGCGCGCAAAAGCGTCGTTTGCAATTGCTGCTCGATGAACTACAAAGCAAGCTTGAAGGCGGCAGCGACGAAGCGCCGGTCGAAGAATAATTCGGCGGTCGGCGAATAGGCAGGGGCACCCTGCGTACGCGGTCGAACGACAAGGCACGCATTCAACAGATAAGGCACGGGCGACACGGGAATCAGAGATTCTCGGTGCCCCCGTGCCTTGTTTTATTGAGGCCCGTTGTATTGACTGAGCCACTGTGTCGTGTGTTCTTAACTGTGCGACAATGTGCTGCCGCCGAGTGGTTTGATTTGATTATTTCCTTGCCTGATTGATACGTTCTGGGATCCCCATGGCTGAGTCTGCTGCTAGTCCGTCGTCGCAATCGCCGACGTTGTTCGGTTGGATGCAATTGGTCCGTTTGCCGACCGTATTTACGATTTTGGCCGATGTCAGCGGCGCGTACTTATTGGTCGCGGGCGCTTGGTTTCCCCGGCGCGTTTTGCGATGGTTTTGTTGGCAGGCGTTTGTTTGTATTGGGCGGGGATGGTGTTGAACGATGTTTTCGACGTCGAGAAAGACCGCCGTGAGCGTCCACAGCGACCGATTCCGAGCGGTGCCGTTTCACTGTTTGCCGCCCGCCGCGCGGGTTGGGTTTTGTTGATCATCGGTGTGATCGTGGGGGCTGCCAGCGGTTATGTCGATGTTGGTGATGCGGTCGCAAGAACGTGGTTGCCTGCCGCGGTTTCGGTGGCGCTTGCGTGCATGATCGTTACTTATGACGGTCCGCTAAAGCCGACGCCGTACGCGCCCGCCGCGATGGGCGCCTGTCGCTTCCTCAGTTTTCTGTTGGGGGCTTCGGTGGTATTGCCGGTCGTCAATGGTGCCCCCGAGATCCCGCGATTTGTTTGGTCGGCGGCACTTGGCTTTGGGGTGTACGTGATGGGGATCACAACGCTGGCCCGCGATGAGGCAATGGGCGGTGACCCGACGAACCGTCGAACGGGGTTAGCATTGATCCTGATTGGGATCTTGATGTTGGCGTTTGCGCCGGGGTTGGCGACCAAAGAGCAGCAGCTCGGTTTGGCGGTTCGTCCCTCGGGGCAATTCGCAATCATGATGGTGCTGATTGCGGTTCCGGTGGTGATTCGCGCGGCCCGGTTGCAAGTCCGTTCTAGTCCGAAGGCGATCGGCATGACGATCCGAGCCGCTCTGTTGACGATCATTCCTTTCTCAGCCGCGTTCGCATTCTTGGGTGCGGGGCAGGAGTGGGGACTCGCCGTGTTTGCGTTGGTGGCGCCGGCGATCTTTCTGTCGGCAAAGTTGCAGGTGACTTAGTCCGACGAGTGAAACGACTCGGGTTTCATGCGATTAGCGGTTAAGATGGTTGCCGGCGGAGCGTTTTGTTTGACGGCATCGGTATGACCACAGGAACGCATGACCAAAGAAACGATGATCCCCGGGTTCCATTGCAGCAGTTTGGATTTCCATGATGTCATGGATCTGATACCGATCCTGGCCGAGATGGGGTTCGGTGCGATTGCGATCGCACCGCGACGTGGGGTCTGGGATCTGGGGTTGCCATGGTTTGAAAGCCGAACGGCAGAGATCGCCGCGATCAGCAAAGAGCATGAATTGCGAGTGGTGATTGATTTAGACTCGCCATTTTTGGATCGGCCGCGGCGGCCGGAGGGGTTCTCGCTGGCATGCGATGTGGCCGCGGAGCAACAGGCGGCGATGACCAAAGTCCAGCGGTGGATCGAAGCGACGGCAGAGATGAGCCCGCTCGCGATCACGTTTTCCACCGGCCGGGGGTGTGGGCAAAGCGAGGGGACGCTCGAGCGACTAGCCGCCGCGACGACTCCGCTGGCCGAACGCGCCGCAGCAGTGGGGACGTGCTTGGCGCTGCGACCGGTGACCGAGCATGCGATTCCGACGGTGGCCCACTTTGAGCGATTTGGGCAATGGGTTGGCAATGATACGCCACTTCGGCTGGCTGCGGATGTCGGGGAAATGGTCGTTGGCGGCGAGTTTCCGATCGGGGCGCGGCTGGCGAGGATGCAGCACCGTCTGAGCTGCGTCTATCTATGCGAGCCTGATTTGGAGCGTGGCGGTGACCAATCGTTTGGGCAGGGCGATATCGATATGGGCCGGGTTTGGGAGGTGATGACCCAAAGTGGATTTACGGGGCCGGTGATCTTTCGGGCATACGGACATGGCCGGACCGGATTGGCGTTGGCAGAGCAAGCTATTTCGGTGGTTCGCGAAAACGGCGGCAGTTAGTCGGCAGATAATTGTCGAAATCGGCGACCTCCCGACTAGAAAGCTTTCAAATCGCTGTTGACTGAAATTGCGTGAAACCCGAAAAAAGTGTTTCACACGGGCAAAACTGCTGGACCCGCCATCCTGGACACTCATATCATGCAGTGTTCGCGGATGAGCCAATTCGGGTGTCCTGAGAGCGTGTTAGAGATGAGCGGTAGTAATGGGATTGTTGAGTGATCCAGCATTGAAGGCTGGTCTTGCATTGCTGATTATGACCGTCCTGTCTGTGGCCGCATTTTTCCTCGTGGCAAGGTTGCGCGACTACACCAGTGGAGACTGGGAGCCGAGTGCTGACGAGCCTTTAAACTTGCAAGAAATGCGTTTGAAAGGTGACATCAGTGAAGAAGAATTCCGAACAATACAGGCAGCGTCTCGGACTCAATCCGGAGACGGCGAATTGGCCGAGGGTGTCGAATCGGATTCCGAGTCGAAACCGTCGGGTTGATCTGCCTGACCAAATGAACTGGACCTTCCATCGATCCGCTTTGTGGATTGATTGATCCATCGCCGGGACGCGAACACCTTTTCCGCAGTTGGCCCTCCCAATTTCAACTGGGCTATCGGCTTCGGAAACCATTTACCCAACTCGTTTACCAACCAGGGTTCAGGCATCCGTTATGGATGACTCCTTGTTGTCCCCTCCCTCCGGTCTTGACCGGTTTCGGACAACGATGAGGTTGCCTGGACATTGGGCCGAACCGTTCGAAAGCAGTTCTGTAACGTCTCGTATGATTTGACGGGATGCGTAGCGCCGGTGCGAATGGCAATCGCCTGGCAACTCCCTACGTAGTCAAATTAGATGAGGCTGCACGAACGCAATAGGAGTCGTTTATGCCCGTCAAGGATAACAACAACAGCACTCGCGGTAGTTCGTCGAACAAAAAGAACGCTTACTGTTCGTTTTGTCGAAAGAGCTATCGTGATGTCGGCCCGCTGGTCGAAGGACCTGGCGACGTTTACATCTGTGCCGAATGTATCGACCTTTGCCAATCCATTCTTGAGCAAGAGGAGCGCCGTCGTGGACCGAGCAAGAAACTCTTCAAAGAGATTCCCTCGCCACGCAAAATCGTCGAGCATCTCGATGAATACGTGATCGGCCAGTCGTCTGCCAAACGCGTTTTGGCTGTCGCCGTTCATAACCATTACAAACGTCTGACCAGCGGTTGGGAAGGCAACAGCGAAGTCGAGATCGAGAAGAGCAACATCCTGCTTTGCGGACCGACCGGAAGCGGCAAAACGTTGCTTGCACGATCACTCGCCCGCATGCTGGATGTCCCCTTCGCGATCGGTGATGCCACCACGTTGACCGAAGCCGGCTATGTCGGTGAAGACGTCGAAAACTTGTTGCTGAAGCTTCTGCATGCGGCTGACTTTGATGTCGAAGCGGCACAGCGCGGTATTCTGTACATCGACGAAGTCGATAAGATCGGAAAGACCGGCGGCAACGTCTCGATCACACGTGACGTGTCCGGCGAAGGCGTTCAGCAGAGCTTGCTGAAAATGCTCGAAGGCACCGTCGCCAACGTTCCACCTCAAGGCGGACGGAAGCACCCCGAGCAACAGTACATCCAGCTAGATACCAGCAACATTCTGTTCATCGTCGGCGGAACGTTTGTCGGTATCGAAGACATCATTCGCCAACGGCTCGGTCACAAGACCTTGGGCTTCGGCGAAGGTGCCGGAAAAGTCAACGAGCAGACACCTGCGGAGTTGGTCGCCGAAATCCAAGTGGAAGACGTGATGCAGTTCGGGTTGATTCCGGAACTCGTCGGCCGTTTGCCAGTGATTAGCTACCTGCAAGAGCTGGATGAAGAAGGACTCGTTCGAGTGCTCCGGGAGCCCAAGAACGCTTTGACGAAGCAGTTCCAGGCACTCTTCGAAATGGAAAACTGTGAACTCCATTTCACCGAAGGAGCATTGCACCAGGTTGCCCGCCGTGCCCTCGATAAAGGCGTCGGTGCCCGAGGGTTGCGTGGGATCCTGGAGGAAGTGATGTTGGACATCATGTACGATTTGCCCGATCAAGAACGCGGCAAGGTGTACACGATCGATGAAGACGTGGTCGCGGGCAAGTACAACTTGTTTCAGATGCCTACTACGAAGAGTGCTTGATCCGATTAGGTCAGCCCACGTCGGATCCTTCTAGCGGTCCCCACTTCCATTAACGATAGCGCCGATGGCCCCCCCGCCATCGGCGTTTTCTTTATTACGGCCGCAGTGCTTGTCGCAATCGTTTGGGTTGGGCGTCTCCCATCAGCCGCCTTCGCGCTAGAGAGCGGTTTCTTGATTGGATGCTTTCGGTGCAAGCCAATTAGCAATTTGCAATGTTCATTTTGCGATTTGCAATCGTTTCATCGTCGGTGATTTGAGGTGGTGTGCCGGAACCGTGGCTAGCGCCATGCGGCTAATTGGATGCTGTTTCGGTGCGAAGCGATTTGTAGTTTGCAATCGTTTCATCGTCGGTGATTTGGGGTGGTGTGACGGAACCGTGGCTAGCGCCATGCGGCTAATTGGATACTGTTTGATTGCCGCGATCGATTGGGTTGGGCGTCTCCCATCAGCCGCTTTCGCGCTAGCGAGCGGTTTCTTGATTGGATGCTTCTGGGTGCAAGACACTTTGCAATTTGCAATGTTCATTTTGCGATTTGCAATCGTTTCATCGTCGGTGATTTGAGGTGGTGTGACGGAACCGTGGCTAGCGCCATGCGGCTAATTGGATGCTTTCGGTGCGAACCAATTTGCAATCGTTTCGTCGTCGGTGATTTGGTGGTGGCGTGACGGGACCGTGGCTCGCTTCATGCGGCTCATTGGATACTGTTTTGCGGCCGCAGTGATTGCTGCGATGGTTCTCATCAGCCACAACAAAAAACGCACCGACCATTTCTGATCGGTGCGTTTTCGTTGCGGGAATCGCTTGGTCGGGTTCGACTAGAACATGAAGATCGAGTCGATGCCGAAGGTGGTTTGGTCGTCGCCTTTGTCCAGGCCGGCAACCATGTCGTCGTCCCAATCGAAGCGGATTTCGGGACGAACGATGACGTTGGCGTGTGGTTTGATATTCAAACCGAACGTCAGAGCGTAGATGTCGGTCTCGGTTCCGTAGTTGCTGAAGACACCTTCTTGGTTGTACCACTCGAAACGCCCGCCAGCGGCCAAGCAGTCGCTGATGGTGTAGATGAGGTACTGGTTGATGTCGAACGTGTTACGAACACCGTTGCCTTGGTAGTCTTCCGTGTCCAAGTAGTCGGTTTGGAAGATGTACTGCAGGTTGTCGCTCAGAGCAACGTCGGCAACGATCGAGTGCATGTAGCCTTGTTCGCTGGTGGTGCGGTCGTCTGCGAAACGGCCGGCAACGGTAGCGTAAGTGACCGAGACGTCGTCGCTAAGCGAAACCGAGATGCCGCCCAAGAACGCGTCGCCGTTGTCTTCGAAACCGCTATCCCAACCGAAGACGTATCCGCCGTAGACGGTGACATCGTCGCTGACGTTCAGCGTTGCCAGAGCACCCGTGTGGGTAAACGGCTCGCTGTTGTACATGGTGTAGGCGTGGCTATAGAAGAAGTTGTCCGGGGCGGTAACGACTTCCCATCCGATGATGGTGTAGAAGTGACCGACTTTCACGGACAGATCGCCGTAGCCAGCTTCGAGGTAAAGTTGTGGGATGGCATGACCGTAGTCGTTACCATTGTCCCAGCCGTTGTCCCAGTGATCGTTGTCGATGCCGAACGATTGGGTGTCGGGAGCATCGGTACCATAGATGTAATCGATGCGTCCGCCGATGTCGAAACCGCAGGAGGTGTCGATGGCCTTTTCGGCCCACAGCCAACCTTGGTGCAGTTGGAAATTATCGGGTCGGCTGTTGAACAACGGCAGGGCGTTGTTGTGGTAGCCCATTTGAACCCAGCCGCCGGCTGAGATTCCGCAGGCTTCACCGAACAGGCTGAAGGGATCGCCTAGTTCGCAATTTCCGAGCTTGCCACCGAACAGTCCTGCGCCACAGCCACATCCGCTGTCGCAACCACCGCCGCAGCTGCCGTCACAGGTAGCATCGAAACCGATGGATTCGCATCCGCAAGCGGGTTCCGCACAGCCACAATCGGCCGTTTCGATTCCGCAGCTAGGTGCTTCACAATCACAAGGCGTTTCACATCCGCACGTCACTTCGTCACAGCTGACCTGGGCGACTTGGCCCATCGCGCCGGGCGCGGCTTGGTAAACAGCTTGGTAGTTTCCGGCAGCGGGGCCACCGGCCATAGCGGTTGAGCCGAAGCACAACATCGCGAGAGTGGTGAATAACAATTTTCGTTTCATGGGTCTTCCTTTGAGTCCGCTCCGGAACGAATCCTTTCGTTACGGGATCTTGAACTTCGATCGGGTGTCATCGGAGTGCTTTCGCGGCACACCGACGACCGCTTCGTCCGCCTGGTGCGGGACGTCGATCGAGAGCCGCTTGATCATCTTCCACGAGATGTATCGGGATGATTGCGCCAAAAAATCTGATGATTTTGATTTTCGCATTTGCCCAGGTTTCGCTGTTTTAACACGCGGTGTTAATTCGTACCGGTCGCGTCGTGTTTGCATTCGCGAAAGAACTTGCCTGATCAGATGCAAGCAAAAAAAAAAACGGCCGCCCTTCGAATCCGAAGGGCGGCCGCTGGAGATGATGATCAGGCTGCTAAGCGAGGAAGTCGCTTAGAACATGAAGATCGTGTCAACACCGAAGGTGGTTTGATCGTCGCCATCTTCTAGGCCGGCAACCAAGTCGTCATCCCAATCGAAGCGGATTTCGGGGCGGACGAGGACGTTGGCGTGTGGGCGATAGTTGACGCCCATGGTCAGAGCGTAGATGTCCGAATCGACACCAGCAGCGGTACCGTTGAGGAGGTTTCCTTCAACGTTGTACCACTCGAAGCGACCGCCGACGGCCAAGCAATCGCTCAGGGTGTAGATCAGGTACTGGTTGATATCGAACGATTTGCGGTTCAGCGTACCGGCGTTGTCTTCCGTATCGAGCAAGTCGGTTTGGAAGATGTATTGCAGGTTGTCGCTCAAAGCAACGTCAGCAACGATCGAGTGCATGTAGCCTTGCTCGGTCGTGATGCGGTCGTCCGCGAAACGTCCAGCAACAGTAGCGTAGGTAACGGTCAGGTCGTCGCTCAGAGCAACCGACAATCCGCCCAAGAAGGCGTCGCCGTTGTCTTCGAAACCGCTGTCCCAACCGAAGACATAGCCACCGTAAGCGGTGACCGAGTCACTCACGTTGTAGGTAGCCAAAGCACCGGTGTGAGTAAACGGCTCGCTGTTGTACATGGTGTACGCGTGGCTGTAGAAGAAGTTGTCCGGGGCGGTAACGACTTCCCATCCGATGATGGTGTAGAAGTGACCCATTTTAACGGACAAGTCGCCGTAGCCGGCTTCCATGTACAGCTGAGGAATGGCGTGACCGTAGTCATTGCCGTGATCCCAACCGTTGTCCCAGTGATCGTTGTCGATACCGAAAGATTGGGTATCGGGTCCATCGGTACCGTAGACGTAATCGATACGTCCACCGATGTCGAAACCGCACGAGGTATCGATTGCTTTCTCGGCGTACAACCACGCTTGGTGCAGTTGAACGTTGTCGGCGCGGCTGTTGAACAAAGGCAGAGCTTTGTCGTGGTAGCCCATTTGGACCCAACCACCAGCGGTCCAACCGCAGTGCTCGCCGAACAGCGACCATTGGTCACCAAGGCAGCAGTCGCTAAGCAGTCCTGGCAACAGCGAACCGGTTCCGCAACCGCATGCCGAATCGCATCCGCCGTCGCAAGCGTCTCCACAAGGGTCGCAACCAGCATCGACGGCTTCGCAACCGCAAACTGGCTCGCCGCAGTCGCACGCGGCCGCACAGTGAGAAACCAATTCAATCGAGTCGTTTGCGCTGGCGGTCATGCTGCTCGTGTAAGACGCGCAGGCAATCGCAGCCAGCATGGCAATTTTGCTAAGCTTCATCGCTTTAAATTCTCCCGAATTCCATTTTCTGGGTGTGATAAAAGGGCAGGGCAACAACGAGTAACGCCCGCGACCAAGGTACGCGGGCCGTTGCGACCCTCATTTGGTCGGGCCAGCACCTCTCCGAACATTCGTGTGTCCTTTCGTCCCCCGCGGTTTCGCAAAATTGCCAATCCGTGGATGCTCAAAAAGAATTCGCTGTTGGAGCTGCGACTTGACCTTCTGACGCGTCGCCTCTGTCGTCACCAGCCTTATCGGGAAGCCGGGGGACTCTTTTGGTCTTAAAACGAATGAATTGTGAAGGCTGAAAACTTCCGCGGTCCGCGTGATCTGCCTACGTAAACGGGACTGATCAGCTAGACTTTTCCGATTGCGGCGGCTTACGCCGCTATGGCATCTGCGAGGTACTTGGCGTGACCGAAATTGGACAGCAAAGTTCTCACCGGTATCGCAATCGCGGGTTTTTAGCCAAACTTGAGGCACCTCCATTCGGCCCCCGAGTTTCATAGTAGATCTCTCCCATGGCATTTTGGCGTTCAAAAAAACAGTCCGAAGAATCCACCGCATCTCAGCCCACCGCCGAAACGTCGGGTGCGGCGGATAGTCGATTGGGGAGTCCCGAGGGCGGATTGATGGGACGGTTCCGCAGCGGGCTCGAAAAGACTCGTCGAGCACTGAACACCGACATCCGGGATCTGTTTAAAGACGAAGGCCGATTGGTCGACGACGAATTCTTGGGGGAACTGTTTGCGAAACTGATTCGCACCGATATGGGCGCCGGACCCGCCGAGGAATTACGCGACGAAATCGCCAAGAAATTCCGTGGCCGCAAGGTCCAGCTGGCCGACGTGGTCGAGTCGATCACCGAGCAGACCCGCGAGATGCTGCGTCAGGACGAGGCTCCATTAAAAATCGGTGAAAAGCCCAGCGTTGTCTTGGTCGTCGGGGTCAATGGAAGTGGCAAAACAACGTCCATCGGGAAAGTGGCTAACTTCCTGGCCACCAGCGGTAAAAAGGTCGTTCTTGGTGCCGGAGATACCTTTCGCGCCGCTGCGGTTCAGCAGCTGACCATTTGGTCCGAGCGGATCGGCTGTGACATCGTGACGGGTAAGCAGGGCGTTGATCCGGCGAGCATTGCCTTTCAAACCGTCGACAAAGCGATCGAAATTGGCGCCGATGTTGCGATCATCGATACCGCGGGACGTTTGCAAACGCAGTCCAACCTGATGCAAGAATTGCAAAAGATCCGTCGCGTTGTCGAAAAGAAGCTTGGTCGCGAGCCCGACGAGGTGTTGTTGGTCCTCGACGCAACCGCGGGCCAGAACGCACTGAGCCAAGCGAAAGGCTTCAGCGAAGCGGCCGGATGCACAGGAATCGTGCTGGCCAAGCTCGATGGCTCGGCTCGCGGCGGTGTGATTCTGCCGATCCGCCGTCAGTTCTCCTTGCCGGTGAAGTTTGTCGGACTTGGCGAAGGGATTGACGACATTGCCAAGTTCGATGCCGATAGCTTTGCCAAAGCCTTGTTCGCCGATTGATCTTTCTGGCGGTGATCTGTTGCCGCTCTCGCTAGACGAGTTCTCTGATGTTGCACCTACAATCTGAATCGACCACCCGGTGGCTGTCTCAAGTCGACGAGCACTTGGACGAAGTCCTTATCGACCACGCGCACTGTGAGCGCAAAGCGGCGTCGACCGCGATGAGCTTGATGAATTCCTACACCGAAAATCGCCAATTGTGCGAAGAGATGGCCAGGATCGTCGAAGAGGAGCTCGAACACTATTTCATGGTCTTGGACGTCCTGGAAAAGCGTGAGATCCCATTTCGGCGTCTGCAAACGGGGCACTACGGTCGCGAACTGAATGCATTGTGTCGTCCACAGGAACCGCATCGCGCGGTGGATCGATTGCTGATCGCGTCTTTGATCGAAGCCCGCAGTTGTGAACGGTTTCGATTGTTGGCCGAACACGTGCGTCCTCGCGACGAAGAGTTGGCCGAGTTTTATGCAGGGCTATTCGAATCAGAAGCTCGCCATCACACGACCTACGTCAAACTTGCCGAGCACTTTGCGGATCGTCAATCCGTGATGACGCGTCTGGACCAACTGTCCAGTGACGAAACGGCGATCATTGCCAAGGGCAGTTCGCTGGCGCGAATGCATAGCTAGACGTCGATTGTTTCACGCTGACGCGATCAAGTGATCGGTGTCAGCGCATCGCACCTCGACAGTCCGTGTGTTTCACGACGTGGACGGAAACAGCTTGCGGTGATTTCACCGGTTATCGGCGGTGAAGACGCGACTTGTCATTGGGTTGGGCCACCGCAATGATCTTGGTGCGGGCGACGGAAAACGACGCTCGCACGAACCCATACGCAAAAAAACTGTTCGACAACAAACGATCAAGGGAACTGATCGCGATCCAAAAACGGAATGACTCCGGATGACGTCGATGACGATTTCAGGAGTCCCGCAAAATGGATATTCAATTCGCGAGAAGCGTTTCGCTGTTTGTTGTGCTTTGTGTTTCGCAGTGCCAAGGGGTGCAGTGCCAAACGGTTTTGGGCAACGGACCGAGCGTGCGATTTGATATGCCCGCGGTCGTCCCCGCAATCGATACCGGGGTCAGTCCGTCGCACCGTGAAGTCACGATCGCATTTCCCCTTTCTTCGTTGATCGTCAACGATTCGAGCCGCGGGGCTTTGGTGCCGCCGATCGATCACTTGTTGATTCGATGTTCGATGCGCGATCAATATCCCGTTGTGGGGTTCTTGCCCAAAACTGAACTCGAAACCGACTATGCCGGTCCGATCGCGGTGACACAGAAACGCGAGACCTCGGACAACGTTGGACTGAATGTCGATAGCGCTTACCATCCGTTCGGTGCCGGACATTTGGGCGCGGATTCGAGCGACAAGGATTCCAATTCGTCGCAGTACAGCAAACATGCCCCGATGCAAGCGGTGGTCGCATCGGGAACGACCGACCGTGGACGTGGCGTTTATTTCAAGCTGCGTTGGACATCGCAGCAAGTGCTCGAAGGCGAAAAGGTCTTTCAGGTTTCGTTTGCCGTGCCGAACGGATGGCGGGGCGGATTGGTCGATGTCAGCGTAGTTGCCAAGACGACCAGCAAGTCCCTGTTCCGCGAGGACAAACTCGAAGATCTTACTTCGCAGCAATTCGTCGTCGCGGTTCACCAAGAAAGTGATATGAAAGCGGCGGCGCTCGCGATGCGGTTGGCCGACTTGGATCACAAGTTGGCCGAGATGTCACGATCGGACGTGGGAGCGGCGACGCTCGCCGATTGGATTCGTCAAACATTCGTTCCGATGGCGGATCGCAAAAGCCATCGAGAGGGATCCGCAAAGTGGTACCGCCGTGTTGTCGATGGTGACGCGGATCCACACATGGACAAGGAACTCGCCAAGCTGCCGATGCCGGTACGTGTCACGGTGCTCGACTACGCCGATGCGTCTCGAAGTCTGACGCAATGACGCGGGACCGTTGACACGGATTACTGCCTTCCGGCATCCCTGGTACATTTGTAGCGTGCCGGCGGCAAGTGCGAGCGCCGCCTTTATCGCAAGACGCTACTAATCCATCTGACGGTTCTATGACTGATTCGCAACAAGACGACATCGGACGCGAAGTCGACGCGGCCATGCGGATGTTCGAAAAATCGAAAGTCGGCGAAGCTGCCGCGATCACACCCATTCGGCCGTCGCGCGTGTTGTTGGTGTTGGACGGTTCGCCTCAAGATAAAACTGGCATCGAGTCAGCGGTTTACCTGCGAGAGCAGTTCAATACCGAGACATTGATCCTGGACGCTCGAGTCTCGATCGACGCGGATCTCGCATCACAGGCGGTGGAGCATCTCACGGGATCGCGTTCGATTTCGGCGCAGGGTGAGGAGTCGTACGACAAAATCCTGGCCGCCTTGTCGGCGCACGAGGTCGACTTGGTCATCGTCCCCTGTCCATTTGGGCGTGACTTTGACAAGGTCGGAACGGACAGCGCAGGCACGGTGATCGACGTGCTATTGTCGCGTTGTTCGGCGGCGATGTTGGTGACACGCCGCAGCGATCAATCGCTTGCCAACTGCGCATCGCATGTTGCCGTCGTGGTAGGCAGCGAGTGCGACGTGATCTTTCGATCCGCCGCATGGGCATTCGGGTTGTCCGCCGAATCGTCGACCGTCGATTTGAATTTGGTCGTCGAGAAAGAACAGTTTGAAAACATTCGTTCGATCGTCGAGGCGTTGTCCGATGGGACGACTTTGGATACAGAAGCCTTTACCGAGGCACTTGCCAAAACCCATCAATCGATTCACCAAGCGATGGCAAAGACGGCAACCGAATTGGGGCGGAGTTATCACCTGCGACCGTTGGCGGGTGAATTGTCACCGCCGAATCCGTTGCAAAACCAAGACAAGCTGTTGATCGTGCTGCCACTGGAGGTCGACGACCGTTACGGGCAGGGGTTTGCGCACGATCGTATTCGCCGCAGCCCACACCCGGTGCTGGTCGTCCCAGGACATGTTCAACCAGAACCACTTTAAGGACAAAACGATTCATGAATATCGGTCATGTGAGTTTGCTAAACGCGATCGTGTTGATCACGTTTGGGCTTTGGGCCTACTTCGGCTCGGAGACACCGTCGCCAACTGCGTTTATTCCGGTTGTCTTCGGCGGAATCTTGCTTGCTTGTAATCCTGGCGTACGAAGCAAGAATAAAACCGTTGCCCACGTAGCGGTCCTGGCAACGTTGTTGATCCTGTTGGGGTTGATCATGCCGCTGAAAGGCGCGATCGGGCGTGGCGACACGTTGGCGATCGTACGTGTCGTCGTGATGATGCTTTCAACCGCTTGGGCGTTATACGCCTTTATTCAGAGCTTCATCGAAGTCCGAAAACAAAGAACCGCCGAAGCGACTTCGGCGGTTCAGGATGATTCGTCTTCAACGCAGTAGCGGCGATGGCTGTTTGCTGCTAGCGGTACAGCGAGAACGCAGGGACGGTCGCGATCGTGGATGGTGTGCTCGCGCCTGGTGCGGCGTAGGGATCTGACGGCATCAAGACGTTCGTCCGCATTCCACTTTGTGTGGTGTTTCGCATCGGCGGCGCGCTGGTGGCTCGTCCGACGGTGTTGCTGGCGACCATTGCTGCTGGCGTGTTGCTCACCGAAGCACGATTGACCGGCACGCTGGCAAGACTGCTGGCATTATTGTTCATGGGCACCAAACGCGATGCGACGTCGGAACCAACTTGCGGGCGGTCATTGCCGCGAGCGACCAGTTGCAGGTCTTTTTCGTAGTTGGTTTCGTAGCGAGTGATGCGGTGTGGGACGTCGCGTTTTTCGGCGACATATTGGGTGCTGTACGTGGTGCGATCGACGACTTCGTTGCGGGCTTGCCAATGTGTCACAGGGACCTGGCGGTAAGCAACCGTCGGTTGGCGGAAGGGGTTCCAGCGACCTTCTAGATAAGGCATCCAGTGGATCTGCGTGACCGGTGAATAACTGGTCCGATACTCGGGACGCGTCTCTTTGACGGTTTGCGGCCGATAGTACGTTTGGGTTTCAATTCGCTCGTCCACGACCGGACGGACGACCTGGCGGGTCGTTTCCCGATAGATGTCTCCCGTGTTGGGATCCTCTTTCATTTGGGTGGCAACAATTTGTCCATGGGCTGATGTGCCGATGCCAGCAATGCTAGCGGCGACAACACATCCAACTGCCAACCCACGCAACAATTCCGTTTTTTGAACGTTCATGCTCGATTTCACTCCCCGCCGGATTCCTTCCCAGCGTCAATCCTTCGTTTAAGACAAGAACAGGATTTGCTTCCTTCCCAAAATCGGATTAACTGTTACCCAACTCGAACAATACCCGGCAGGGTCTGCAAAATTGATGATCGACGAAAAGCTTTTGAAGTGGGTGCGATGCCCGATCACCGGGCAAAATCTGCATCCGGCGGACGATTCTCTACTGACCGCGTTGAACGAAAAAATTTCAGCGGGGGACTTACGCGATCGCTCCGATCAGCTTGTTGGCGAAAGCCTGCAGGGGGGATTGGTCAGCGAGAATGCTGAGTATTTGTATCCTGTTCGCGGAGGAATACCCAGCTTGGTTGCAGACGCGGCAATTGAGCTTGGCGACTGATTGGTTCGGTATCTGGATTCAATCGCGGGGTGTTTTGCGTTCGATCCGATGGCACTTGCGAAGTCAGTCGTCATAGTGATCGACCCGATGTCCAGTGTTTAACCACAGGTCCAGTGTTCGATCGCGCGCTGGTACAGATCGATGCCCTGTTGCAGTTGATCGATCGAGATCCATTCGTCGACCGTGTGAGCTTGCGAAATGCTGCCGGGCCCGATAATCATCCGATGGCTCAGTTCATTCCAGACTCCGCCGTCGGTCGCGTAGCTGACCGTTTTCGCTTGGCTTTGTGAAAGCAGTTCCATCGATTTGATATGCGGGTTGTCGGGCGAGGTCCACATCGGACCACAGCCATCGATCATTCGAACTTCAACGGCGTTGGCCTTAGCGACCTCGGCGACTTCGGCAACCAAGGCTTTGCCATCGATCTCGGGCATGGTACGAAAGCTGATCCAGGCATCGCTCCGGTCGGGAGTAATGTTGATCGCGCGAGCGTGGTCGCTGACACCAAAATTCCAAGACAAGGTTGGTGGCGTAAATCGATCGTCAAGAAGCGATTCGTCGGTTCGGGTGCGCTGGCAGATTTCGAAGATCGTTTGCAGCACCGGCACCATCGCTTCGTTCGCGTTGACGCCGAGAGCGGTCGCGCTGTGCCCGGCTTTGCCTTTTGCGTGCAGCTTGATCCCGCCGATGCCTTTGTGTGCGTGGACAACTTGCAACTCGGTCGGTTCACCAATGATCGCGACCGGGTCATGTGCGACCAGCGACTGAAACGCGGGGCAGTGCTGCGCGAGCTGTTTGGCGCCTTCGAAGCCGACTTCTTCGTCGGCGGTGCAAACCACCCACAGCGGCGCCGTCTGTTTGGATTGCGGGACACGTTCAATCGCTGCCAGCATTGCAGCCAGTGAGCCTTTCATGTCGCAGGCGCCGCGACCATAGATTCGGTCTTCGGTTCGAACTGCTTTAAAAGGATCGGCGTTCGGTGACGCTGGCTTCGGTGACGCTGGCGTGGGGCCTTTCCAAGACTGTGCCGGAACGACGTCGGTGTGACAAAGGTAAGCGAGTCCGATTGGCGAGCTATCTTGCGGCGAGTATTGTGAGCTTGGTTGGCGAACGGCGACCAAGTTCGATTTCGTCACACCATTGGGGTCTTGGTACTGCGAGGTGGTGACCGCAAAGCCCAGACTTTTCAGAAGAGCGGCGACATGCGCATTCGCGTCCACATTGCTCGCGGAGCTGACCGAAGGAAAGCGAATCAAATCCGTGAGATGGCGGATCGCAAGTTCGGTGGATGGATCGAAAGGACCTCCATGGGCCACGGACGTCATGAGAACTCAGGTGGGTAAGCGAGTGATCGATCGGGCTGGATCAATCGTAACGCTGTCGAATCATTCGATAAATGCCAGTTGCCCTCGGTTCGCCGTATCGCGAACACGAAATACTTGAGTCACGTCAGGCGTCATAGCGTAGTTCGTCATCGAACCACTGTTGCCCCAATTCTTGTTGGTATCGGAACAGGCGTTCGCCGGCGATTCGCAACCGGCGACTGACTTCGCGGCCGAGGTTCATCATCACCATCGCGTATTGTTCGGTGTCGACTTTGCAAAGTTTTGACAACGCGATGTAGGGCACACGCACGGTGCTGCAAGCTGTTTCCGCACGAACGGACGCGAATCGTTTTTGAAAGTCGATCAGTGACATCTCGCCCACACATCCCCCCGTTTCGACACGGGCGAGCACGATTGCTTGTCCGTTCCAGTCACGTTCGACGACGACGCTGCCGGACCGAATCACATACAGGCTGTCTCCAGGGTCGCCTTCGTAAAACAGAATTTCGCCTTGTGCGAAGTCGACTTCAGTGGACTGCTCGAGCAGGAAACGCAGGGTCTCCGGTTTGAGTCCGCCACAGATAGGAATTTTTTGGATCAGTTGGGTTTGTTCGAGCAGCATTGCCGTGGTCCGAATAGCCTGTTTCGAGCTTGGGGAATGTCGACGTCGGCAGCGATTGACGAATCACTGGTCACTCTATCGTCTCGGATTGGGCAGGGGGTGTCAAAGTTTTCCTGCAAAGGTGCGACATCCAGTGGCTTGGCCTTTGAACCCGCGACGGTTCATTGAATAAACTGGGAGGCTTACATTACCTTTTCTGAATGCAGGCGACGTGAGTATTCAACCGAGTTCCATCATCGAGAAGCCGTGCTGTGATACCGATCCGGTTGTGATGGGGATCGATTTGGGTGGCACGAGCGTCAAGCTGGGTTTGTTGCGTGGTGACCAGGTGCTCGCACGTGGATCGATCCGCACCAGCGATTACGACCAGCCGGCGGATGCGTTTGTCGCCGCCCGAGGATTCGCCGAACAGAGCCTGGACCAACTGGGTTTGTCCTTTGACCATCTGCACGCCGTTGGATTGGCGATGGCAGGGGTAATCGACGAAGCGACAGCGACGCTGATGGAAACGGCCAACTTGCGTTCCTGGCATGGCATTGGCTTCTATCGGGAGCTGCGACGCGTGTTCGAACGGCCCGTCGCGGTGATCAATGATGCCAACGCGGCGGCGCTTGGTGAATCGTTTTACGGTGACCATCGTGCCGACAGCTTGACGTTTCTGACGCTGGGCACCGGTGTCGGTGGTGGAGTGATCGTTGCCGGCAGACCGATCAACGGTGTGCACGGATGCGGCGGCGAGATCGGCCACGTCACGATCAATTATGGCGACGACGCTCGTGTGTGTGGCTGCGGCAAGCCCGGTCACTTGGAAGCGTATGCCGGCGCGGCGGGCATCGTACAAACGGCGGTGGAGATGGTTGAATCGGGTGTTGATGATGCAAACGATTCGATATTGAACAGCGTGGATGAATTGACACCCGAAGTGATCGCGGATGCTGCCGAACAAGGCGACACGATCGCGCTGCGGGTCGTCGGACAGACGGCGGTTTACTTGGGACGTGCGATCGCGATCTTGTCCCATGTCGCAGATCCAGACGTCGTGTTGCTTGGCGGTGCGGTAACCTTTGGCGGCAATGCCACCTCCACCGGACGTCACTTTCTCAATACCATTCGAAGCGAGACTGTTCGTTTGTCGCTCCAGCAGATCGGCTCGGCTATCGAGATCGATTTTGCCACGTTGGGGAATGATGCCGGCATGCTTGGGGCGGCCCGACATGCGACGTTGGTCTCTCTATGAAAACATTTAGTAAACGGAAACACGCGGGCAATTTTGTGACGCCTCCGACATCGATCCCCTATCGGGTCTTTCCCGAAGCTCGTGATGCGAGCGAAGCGGCCGCACTCGAAATCGCAACCTTGGTACGAAGTCGCGCCGCCGAAGGACGCACCTGCGTGTTGGGACTGGCGACCGGATCGACCGTCGTCAACGTGTATTCGGCGCTGGTCCGTATGCATCAAGAGCAGGGCTTGTCGTTTGCAAACGTCGCGGTGTGCGTGCTGGACGAATTTTTGCCGATGTCGGCCGAAAGTCTGCAAAGCCATGTGCGTTTCATCAACGAGCATTTGCTCGATCATGTTGACGTTCCAAAAGACCGCACCTTCATCCCCGACGGGACGACCGAGCAGGAGCAACTGGCCGAATATTGTGTCCGGTTTGAAAAACGTATCGAAAAGCTTGGCGGCATCGACATGCTGTTGCTTGGCATCGGACGCACCGGACACATCGGTTTCAATGAGCCGGGTTCCGGGACCGATTCGCGAACAAGGCCAATCACGCTGGACGCGATCACGCGAATCGACGCGGCCAGTAATTTCTTTGGTGTCGAAAACGTTCCACGTCGCGCCATCACGATGGGGGTTGGGACGATCCTAGACGCCAGACGGATCATTCTGCTTGCGTTTGGCGAAGGCAAGGCGTCGATCGTCGCCCGCGCAGTCGAGGGTGAAGTTGCGGCGCGAGTCCCCGCAACGTTTTTGCAGCAGCATGACGATGTCGAGTTCTTTCTCGATAGCGCCGCGGCAGCAAACCTGGAACAGTTCCGAGCGCCGTGGCTTGTCGATGAAGTCCACTGGGATGACAAGCTGGTACGTCGAGCTGTGATTGCCTTGTCCCAATCGATCGAAAAGCCGGTCCTCATGTTGACCGACACCGATTACAACAACAACGGCTTGCAAAGTTTGCTCGCCGAGTATGGATCGGCGTACGAAATCAACTTGAGTGTGTTTCGGTACCTACAGAACACGATTACCGGTTGGCCCGCCGGAAAACCCAATCAACCCAATACCGTGTTTCCGAAACGGGTGATTCTGTTTTCGCCGCATCCAGACGATGACGTGATCTCGATGGGCGGCACACTAACGCGAATGGCTGACCAAGGTCACGAAGTCCATGTTGCTTACCAAACGTCAGGCAACTTAGCGGTCTTCGATGGTGACGCACTGCGGTTTGCCGAATTCGTCGTCGATTTTTGTGAGCAGTACGACATTTTGACGGAGCCTTGTCGGCAATTGACGTCCAAGATGATCGACGCCCTGCAGAACAAACAGTCTGGCAGTATCGATATCAGTGAAGTTCAGCAATTGAAAGGCCTGATCCGCCGAGGCGAAGCCGCAGCCGGGGCTCGTGTTTGTGGCGTGCGTGACGAACGATTGCACTACTTGAATTTGCCGTTCTATGAAACCGGCAAGGTGCGGAAAAATCCGTTCGGTCGAGAAGACATCCAAATCACCGTCGACTTGCTGCGCTCGATTAAACCACATCAAATTTATGCCGCCGGCGACTTAAGCGATCCACACGGAACGCACCGTGTTTGTATCGATATTATCTTTGCCGCTTGCGAAGTTTGCCGTCACGACGATTGGTTCCAGTCCACGGTGATTTGGTTGTACCGCGGTGCGTGGCAAGAATGGGCACCCCATGAAATCGAAATGGCGGTCCCACTGAGCCCACAAGAAGTCGATCGAAAACGCGACGCGATATTCAAACACGAATCGCAAAAAGACCGGGCGTTGTTTCCCGGTTCCGATGCCAGAGAGTTCTGGCAGCGTGCGGAGGCCCGAAACGCCTTGACCGCAAACATCTATGACCGACTGGGATTGGCCCAGTATCAAGCCATCGAAGGATTTGTGCGTTGGAAAGGTTTCCAGCAAGACGGCGATTCGTGAACTCGTTGGGGCGACGGCTCGCCGCAGTGGCAGAGTTGATTCCGTACGGTGTGCATGTCGATATCGGTTCGGATCATGCGTACTTGCTGCGCTGGTTGCTGCGAACGGAATCCATCGAACGCGGAATCGCGATTGAAAAAACGCCCCCGCCGTACGAAAACAGTCGCAGGACATTGGCTGGTTTAAATGCCGAGGTTCGATTGGCTGACGGGTTCGAAGGACTTGTCCAAGGCGAAGCGAACAGCGTCAGCCTTTGTGGAATGGGCGGACGTCTGGTGACCAATTTGCTGGAGGCCTATCCCGAACGAGTTCCGTGTTGTGTGATCGTTGCCGCGAATGACCACACCGACTCCGTCCGCCGTTGGGCAATTCGATCGGGATATCAATTGGTCGACGAGGCATTTGTGATGGATCGTCATCCGTACATGATGATGCGATTCGATAGGTATCATGATGCCGATGCGGCAAGCGGATGTGTCGATCCGGCGTATGCTCAGATCGACCAAGACGTGGCACTGCACTTTGGGCCACTTCTGATTCGCAAGCGTGATCCCGAGTTCGTCGACTACCTGCACCGCGACCTTCGCCGTCTGTCGGAATTGCCAAAGCTGACCGCTGAATCAGCGAAACGATTGGAAATGTTGGAATCGTTGATCGATCCGAACGAGCAATCGTGAACGCCGCTTGAAGACTTGTTATCGTCAATTGATTGGCGAAACGAATTGATGTCTTCGTTCTATTCTTTGAGGCGTCGCAATGAAAAAATGGCCCGTTGCTTTTCTGTTCTCGGTGGTTCTCTCTGCCAGCAGTGGATTCTCGCAAGACATTCCATTGGTCTATCAAGTTGAAAACACAGGTGATGAATTTTCCAAGCCGGTACTGCCAACGTTCAACGACTTGCCGGTTCATCGACCACTGACGGACCCATTTCAATGGTCTGGTACCAACGAGCGATCGACAGCATTCACCGATTGGAGTCGCCGACGTAGCGAGATTAAAGCAGAAATCGAACACTACGGGATTGGTGAAAAACCGTCACGTCCGGAGGAAATCAAGGCACGTTTCGAAGACGGCGTATTGACGGTCGAAGTAACCGTCAATGAACAGACATTGACGCTTACTTCCAAAATTGTGCTGCCGTCCGGCGATGGTCCTTTCCCCGCAGTCATTGGGATCGGAAGGGGAAGTGGAAGCCTGCCGACGGATATTTTTGCAGACCGTGACATCGCACAGATCCCGTTCAATTTCGGTCAGGTGATGTCGCATACGCAGACTCGTGGAAAAGAGCCGATTAATCGTTTGTATCCGGATCAGGTCTCGATGGGCGCGTATTGCGCCTGGTCTTGGGGTGTCAGTCGTTTGATTGACGGATTGGAACTTGTCAAAGATGATTTACCGATCGACTTGAAGCACCTGGGCATTACCGGGTGTTCGTTTGCCGGAAAGATGGCTTTGTTTGCTGGGGCATTGGACGAACGGATCGCGTTGACCATCGCACAGGAATCTGGCGGTGGTGGGGCGGCGGCTTGGCGCGTATCGGAAACACTGGGCAATGTTGAAACGCTCGGAAAGACGAGTCGTGCATGGTTCCGCGAGGACATGTTTCAATTCGCGCGGCGTGTGACCAAGTTGCCCTACGACCATCACGAATTGATGGCGATGGTCGCTCCACGCGCGCTGCTGGTGCTCGGCAATCCGGATTACGAGTGGTTGGCAGACGAGTCGGGTTATGTCTCTTGTCGAGCAGCCCACGAAGTCTGGCGGGCATTTGGGATCGGAGATCGTTTCGGTTTTTCGATTGTCGGTGGTCATCCGCATTGCCGATTGCCCGATAGCCAACGCCCTGAGGTGGAAGCCTTCGTGGACCGATTTTTGCTTGGCATGGAGGAAACGGAAACCGATTTCACCAAGCATCCATTTCCCAACGTCGAGTACGTTCACTGGTATGACGGTTGGTTAACTGGAAAGTCGACGTATCCTGAACCCGATATTTCCCAAGTCGAATCGCAATCGTTTGAGGTCGAGTGCCTAGTGGCTACTACACCTTGGGAGCTTCTTGACGACAAAGACGCTTCTGGCGGCAAAGCGATCGTGGTTGCGGCAGGTGACAATCAGTTGCAGGCACCTCAACGCGATAGCGACGGGCAAATTCAACTAACGTTCAAGGTAACGCAAAGCAGCAAGTACTACGTCTTTGCACGCGTCGATTGTCCCAGTGCCGACGATGACTCGTTTTGGGTGAGCGTTGATGGTTCCACCTACGCTGCGGCGAACGGCTTGCAAACGGTCGGTTGGCAGTGGGTGCAACTTGCCAATGCGGCATTACGACCAGGTGAGCACACGTTGACGCTTGCGCATCGGGAGAACGGTGCAAAGATTGACAAGATTGCGGTGACCAATGACCCGTTGGGCCCCGAAGGCTTGGGCGACGACGCGATCAATCAGTGTGACTGATTTGGGTCAGGTCTCGAATTCGACTCGTCGATCGGCGAATCGAATTCGTCTATCGAAGGCTTTGTTTCGGCACCAATTTTCATCAAGCGTTGGTGCCGTTGTCGCCGCCGCGTTTTCTCGCGTTTCTCTTGGCTGCGAACCCAAGGGTAAACGATGCACAAGATAAAAGCGGCGAGCAACAAGAATGGAAGCACAGCAATCGATTCCTACTTGTCTCTACTCCGCGGCGTCCGTTTCGGGCGCCGGGGGTAGCTTGCCGCCGTTGTTGCGTGCGGCGGTGAGATCCGATTCCAATTCACGAATGATGGTCGGGTTGATTTGCTTGCCCAGCATTTCACGCGTTTCCTTGAACATCAAGTCAACTTTGCGACGCTGGTTCGCATTTCGGTTCCCAATCTCTTTCAAGTACTGACCTTGTTTCCGGCCCATGTCGTTGGCGAGTTCTTCGTTCGTAGGACGGTCACGAAGGTCGGTAAGCATCTTTTCGGCTTCTTCGAGTTCTCCGTTTCGAAGCCGCATCCGGATTCGCGCCGCGAACAGTTTTCGAATCGCAACTAAGTCGATGATCGCGTTCTGTACGCCACGGATGTAAGCCTCCGCTTGCAAGCGAATGTCATCACCGGTTAGGTCAGCAGTTTCCAGCGGCGTGTTGCCAGGGACGAGCGGGAGACGTGCGAGGACGGCACCCCCGTTTTTCACATACAGCAATCGCAGCGGATCATCGGTGTGGGGAATGACCAGTCGACCGTTCCAATCGGTCCGTCCGACGAAAGTCATTGATTTGCCCTGCAGTTCTCGCTGGTAGAGTTCGTAGCCGATCAGTGGCTGCTCTGGATCTCCCTTGGCATGCAAACGCAGGGTTGTGCTCGGCAATTGTGGCTTCAGTAATCGGGCCATTTTGAACGTGCGTTTGTTCGCGCGACCTGACAATCCGCCAGCCATGCCGGAATAAAAATCCATTTTGACGTTGGGACCATCTCGTTCTGTGGCGAGCAAGTAGGCCCACTCGATCGGCCCGATAGCGATCGGTTTTCCGTTGCGGTCGTTCTTGCGAATCATTGGCTGTAGGACGTCGCCAACAGAAATATCCGCAGGCGAATCGCTGCTGGTAATCAGACGCGATGCGCGAATCATTGCTGTGGCTGATTGGGTGCCGGCGTTATCGATACGAACCATCGGCGAAAAGCTTTCTGTGACGGTGTAGGCGATCACGCCAGGCAGGTCGACCGAGGTCAAGTAAGGTGCGCTCACGACGGGGCCAAACGAACGCATCAAGGTTTCCATCTCGACAGACGAAACGGTCGTGATGCCTTCTTCGTCAGCGATTCGGACGATGAAGATCTTGTCGTATTGGTCAACCGCTTTGGTGATCAGGTCGTTGATCGGCAAAGAAAGCATTTTTGCTTTTGGCTTATCAAGTAGCGTCGCCCTGCCGCGACTGACCAGCATCGCTTCGGTGTTCGGATCCGCCCAGCGTTCGACCAGACGCTCGGGATCGGTTTCGACCGGTGTCAGCAACGAGTCTGTCCCGCCAAGTGTGATGTCGCCACCCTCAGCGGCTCGTTTCTTGACCAAGTTCATTAGGCCTTCGGTGGCCAGAATCGACGAAACGTAGCTGCGCAAGCTGGCGACGGACTGAATCCGTACGGCGTCTTTGTGGTCACGCTTCACGGCGATGACAGGATCGGATGATGCGATCGAGTCATAGGTCATTTCGTCCATCGAACGAAACGCGGCCGTGGAGACCGGTGTTGGCGCATCGGCAACGTCGGTTTGCCAGATCGAAAAGAAATCGCGATCGAGGTGTTCGAGCAACGGTTCACGTAGCGAATCGGCGTTGTACCGCGTGTCGCGTGAAGCGACCCAGATCAGGACCTTATAGGGCGAGTAATCCCAAGGCAGTTCTTCCTTCAGGAACCCGGATTCATCCTCGCCGCCTTCGCCCGTTTCGTCCGATAGGATTTCTTCGGTGTCGTCTTGTGCGACCGTTTCCAGCGTTGGCATCACAAGTGCAAACGCTAACGCGGCAATTGGTGTCAGCCATACGAACTTGCTTCGGCCCATCAAATTGTTACCGATCAATGTTCCAGCCTCCAATTGCCAGCGTTTTGGTAGAGAGAAACGATTCGGTTGCCCATACCGGTCAGCGACCTGCGATACGCAAACGATTCGACCATTTGCCAAAGCGGCAGCACGGGAAGCTCGTGATGAGAGATCGCGTGCAAGTCGAGCAAGCGATCACGGACGTCTTTCCAGTTGAGTGCTTCTTCCAGGCGTCGTAGGCCCAGTCCGACGAGTTGGTCTTCGCTTTTGGCAAGACCGTTTGGGCCGAGCAATCGACGCGCGTCAATGATCGGCTCCCAGATCGCGGCAGAGGTGTAAACCAAGTCCGCGGTGTCCGGTGCCGGATATGTTTCGCCGATTGGCAGTTGCACGAGTTCCACTTCGAGACCGATCAATTGCCATTGGCTCTTGATCGCTTCGCAGGCGACACGTGAAAGGTTGTCGGCGGGGAACGCCAAGCGAATCTTTTCCAGCGTCGGCGGCGGTTCTTTCTTGCGTTCCGCCTCGGCAGCTTTCAGGTTGATGCTCAACTGTTTAAGAAGTTTCGCCAAGCTGGGTTCAAACGGACGAGGCAGAATGCTGGCGTCGTACGCATATCCCAACGGGTCTTCTTGGCTGAGCCCGGCGGGGAACGGTCCACTGAGGACACGGCAACCGTCGAAGCGTTTGTTCTCGAGCAACTCGCCGTTCAAAATGTCATCGCGGTTGATCCCGTAGAGCAACGCGCGTCGGAAGTTTTTGTCTTGAATAAAGGCGTGGTCCGAGCACGGCACCAGCATGTGGATCGTCGGCAAAGGATATTCGACGACTTTGATTTCGCGGCGTTGTTTTAGCGCGATCGCGTCGGCCGGGAACAACTGGTCCAATACGTCGACTTCGCCAGAAAGCAATTTGGAAACCGCGTCACTTCCGGATTGGCAACGAACCTCAACGATTTCGCGAGGTTTGGATTCATCGCTGCTTCCACGTCGCGCCTCGTCGGTCAACATGAATCGCGTTTCATTATCGTCGAGCGACTCGACGAAGTAGTCGCCGGTCGGGCCACCGACTTCACCACCAAACCAGCTCGCATCGACGTTCAGTTGCAACAAACAGGTCGGCAACACGTGGGGGCGTCGCAGCAAACAGCGGACGCGTTGCGGGCCATCGATACCGATTCCAACGACGGAGGCCGCCCAAGGCGAAAAGTACGTGTCAGAATCGGGAAGGGCACGCTGGGCAATACGGTCCGCCAGCACATCGACTTCGATGCGGTTCAATGGCGACGGCAGTTTGTCTGTTTCGAGCTGCAGTTCCAGTTCCGTGCGATCTGGATTCGTTTCCGTATCGCCAAATAGAAAGTCATACTCACCGCCTTCAGGGGCGGCGCCTTGGATTTCGAAAAGGTTGCGATAAAGCAGACGTCCAGTACGGCGGGCGGCCCAGTTATCGAGACGGACCGGATCATAAACACGCGCCGCTTGGAGCACGCCGACGGTGATCAAGGGATAGATCTCGTCGATCTTCTTGACCAGTTCGACTCCGTTTTCGATGTCTGGTTTTAGGTACAGACTCTCGCGTGCGAGTCGACGTGCGGTGCGGTAGTCTTTGGCGCGCACGGCGGCGATGGCTTCCGTGCGTTTTTCGAGTGCCATCTTAAGGAACTCGTCGTCCCATTTCGTGATCGCGTCCAAACTGTAGTCGGCGTAGTCGCTTTTCAACCGTGCGAGTAACTGCTGAGCGCCATCGAGTTCGCCTTCCTCGACCATCGAGTCCATCAATCCGTTGGTAATGCCACTGATTGCTTTTAGGACGTTGGACTGTTTGAACCGCGAGTCATAGCGATGCAATTCTTCGAGCATTGCCAACGATTCGGCACGCTGATCACCGCGGGCACGTTGAATCGCATTCCGCCACAGAAAATCACATCGGAGTTCCTTCAAGCCTGGTCGTCGCGGGTAATCACGGATCAGAATCGACAGAAACGGATAAGCACCAACAAAGTCTTCTCGCGCGATGCGTTCGGCGACTTCGCGTTCAAGTCGCGTTTCCCAAAAATCGATGCGATCAATGTCTTTCCACTTGGCGATGAACTCATCGGATTCGATCCCCAGGATTTGAAATCGCAGCGTTCCTTTCTGGGCGGCCACCGAAGGCATTTCACGAAAGGTCATCAATCGGGTTTTCGCCCAACCGCCGCCGGCTTCTGGGGTGAAATAGATGATGTCGTGCGGACTTTCTTGCAGCAGGCCAAGCCCGGGATCTTCAGGAGCACCGGATTCGGCGTAAGTCAGCAATTGTGCTGATGCCGTCTTGGTGAATCCCATCCCGATGGCGAACCCGGCGAATGCCAGCGTTAGCGCTGTGATACGAACGGATAGTTTGAAACGACTCATCAATTGACTCCCCCGTTGGGAATATCAATTACATAAACCACACCTTCGGCACCGGGGACAAGCAATCGTTGGCCGAGTGCCAACGGCGTTGCCGAGAACGGTTGCCGTAATTCGGTGATCCCTTGCAACTGACCAGATGCTTGATCGATGGAAACGACCCACCCGGAGTCGGCCGCCAATATCATTTGCCCTTCATGAATCAAAGGCTCGCCGACAGGGATGCCTTTGGGGACGGAGACACTGAACGTCGGTTGGCCTTCGATGGAAATGCCGTGCAACGTATGGTCGTCAGTCATCACGATGGCTTGATCACCGGCAGCAACTGGCCCCCAGATCACGCGTCCTTCGAGTGATAGTTGAAACTTTTCTTGAAGCGAGTTGATGTCACGGCCTTGGATCATATCCGATGCCGGGCCGGCGATCGCCAAAATCACGCTGCCGTTAATCCCGGCGATGGTTCCCAGCGGTTCGCTGGGCAATTGGATGTCGGTAAGCTTTGTGATTCGGTCGCCTACACGCACGCGGTACAAGCCTTTGCGGCTATCGGCGACAACGATTTGTGTCGGGTCGTCTTTCAGGGCGATGCTGTTGGTCCATTTGACTTGATCACCCGGTGTGCTGAAGGGTTGGAATGGGCTGCCGATTTGTGATCCGGTCAGATAGTCCATGTAAACGCCACGGCCGTTATCGAGCGTCAGGAAGACGCCTTTGCCGACAGCGATTCCTGATCCGTTGGGGTGTCCGGATAACAGATTCAGACTGACCAAGCGAATCTTCTCCTGCGGCCGTGTGGGGTCATAAACGATGACCCGCTTGCCACCGTCACTGGTCGCCTTGTTGAGCAATACGCTGCGTTGATCGTCGATCGGCAATGGGTTTTCGAATCGCATGATCACGCCCGAACCGCCGACGTTTTCGATCGGGTTGCGTGTCGCACCACTTTCGATTGCCGAGCGATCCAGTTCGAACAATGCCGCTTGCGTGGTCATCGCATGAATGCCGGTTTCGGCACGCCGCAGCATTGCGACTGGGGCGCCAATATCGTTTCGCCAGAATTCGTCACCGGTCTTGGGGTCAACAGCGGACACTCGGACTCCGGAGGTACCACGAAGCTGTCGGGCATGGACGAGCGCGTCGCCGATGATCAACGGCTGTCCGAAGAACTTGTCACCGGAGTCTTTCGTCCAGTCCGAGATCACGCGACCGCGGTTGACTTGCAATTCATAGCGTCCGATTCGGTCACCCGTCGTCCACATTTGGCTCCGTCCGACAGCCATCTGTGTCAGAGTCGGATGGCTGAACGAAGCGGGCAGCTTGGCAACGACCGAGACCTTGTCGGTTTCGATGCTTGGTTCGACATCAAGGACAGCGATCTCACCCAAGTCGGTCAGGACCACCATGCGGCGTTGGTCGACGACGATTGGTGCGACCATCACGTTGCCACGCAATCGGAAAGGGGTTTGTGCTTGGTGAATCCCGGTTCCGTTTTCGTTGACCCCGAGTACGTGTACCAGGCAGTAATCCGAGCCTTTGTTCTCGACCACAAAGAGATGGCCGAGCAACGGCTGCGGGGGCACTAGAATCGTGCCTTGGGCGTGACCGAGGTAATAGCTTTCGACACTCTCGCCATTGTTCCGGCGTAGTACATAAAGGTTGCTGTGATCACCGGGCAGATACATCACCGAATTGCGATCGTCGATGCCGGGACCGGTTTCAAGGATCTGCGGAATCGACTCGGCCCACTTCGCATCGCCGGTTGTCGCGTCGACGGAAATCAGTCGGCCGCTCTTGGTGGCGATAAAGACGTCATCGCGTTCAACCACCGGCTGATTGAATTCCTCGCCGATTTGCAATCGCCAGTCGATTTTACCTGACCGTCCGTCACAACGGTTGATTGCCAACGCCGCCGATTCACTCAGCAAGACGGCCTCGCCTTCGTCCAGCCGCGTCGGGCTGTGCGATAGTGAGTCACCGACATAGCGTCGCCACAGCAGGCTTCCGTCTTCGCCGTTGAATGCCAGGACACTGCCTTTAGCACGGAAGAACAGGACTTCATCGCGAAGGTCGATCGCACGATCACCCGAACGCGCGGTCAATACGATCGGTTTGATCTTCGATTCCGGTTCTGGGGCGATCAATTCAGGAAGCTTGGAACTGGATTCGACCAAGCCTTGTTGGATATCGCTCGCTTCTCGAATCAGCTTGACGAGTCGTTCATTGTCGGCGAGTTCTGGGAACGCACGTAGCAAGTCGAATCGCACGTCGTAGGCGGCCTTGGTGTTTTTTTGGCTCAGCAGCTCCGTCATCTCGGCGACCGCCGCGTCCAGTCGTTCGTTGCGAGTGATGTCGCGGACAACACGCTCGCGTTCTTCGCTGATTGCCTTCAAACGCCCGGACAAAGTGGTTCGCAAGACGCCGGTCATGTAGTTCGGATTTTCGGTCAGTTCCATCTGCCGATCGAGTGCTTCAAGTAGTTCTCGTTTTTCGCTGGTCTCCTGTTTGTCGGCCGCTTCGCCCGCGATGTTCTCAGCGATCTTGACCAACAAAGCGGCCAGGTTTCCGCGTTCTTCGTTCAGTCCTTCTTCGGGTTCAATCGGCGGCAGAATCTCCTTTGCCACTTGCGTCGCGTAGGTCGGGTCCGAGTTCCCTTCGGCACGGTACAGCTGCGTCATCGCGATCCGGGTGCGGGCTAACGAACTGTATTCGTTGGCTTCGCCGAAGGCGTCCAAAAAGTCGAGGTAGCTGTCTTGGGCGCCGGTGTAGTTTTGATTGTCGTACAGATCGTTGGCGATCTTGATGCGGTCGTCAGCGTCGCCACGTCGTAGCAGAAAGAACAGTGCCCCGCCGGAGATGATCAGGAAACCGATGATGCCAAGAAAACCATAGATTTTGAACGAGTCCCACTGGCTTTTCTCAGGCACCGGGCGACGGATGCGGCTGGACGAGGACCGTTCACGTGGAAAGTCGCCGCCGAGGACATCTTCGCTGCTCGCGGCGGAGGGAGTGCCAACCGGGGACGCATCGACGGCAACCGCTTCGGCTTCGATCGGTTCGGCGAAGACTTCGACGGGCTCGGCTTCGACTTCAATCGGCTCCACCTCGATCGCGTCCATGCCTTCGATCAGATCGTCTTCGACGACTTCGGCGGCAATGGCGGACTCATCGGGATAGTCGCTGCTGCGTAATTCGCCAATCAGTTTAGTGGCTTGAAATCGCGTCAACTGACCGTTGTCGACCAGCAACTTCGCAACCGCTTCCGGGGTGACGTTTGCGCCACCGGATTTTAACTGTTCGCGTAGGGCGTCAATGATTTCTTGATCGAGCAAACCGCGTCGTTCCAGCTGGTCGATCAGTTCGTTAGCAAGCATCGTTGTATGTCAAAGGAAAAGCGAAAAGTTCGGTTCGAAGATTGGTTGTGAAACGCTAGGGCAGAAATTCGAAGGCTGCGTCAATCGAATTCTTCTACCTGGGTCACTTGAGTTTCGGTGAAGCCGGCGATGGTGCCGGCGTCCATGGCGTCGACGAGGAATTGCAATTTGCAC
This sequence comes from Rhodopirellula sp. MGV, assembly GCF_002251265.1. Lineage (NCBI taxonomy): Bacteria > Pseudomonadati > Planctomycetota > Planctomycetia > Pirellulales > Pirellulaceae > Rhodopirellula > Rhodopirellula sp. MGV. Next base: position 100,366 of record NZ_NPDI01000028.1, read on the forward strand.
ATCTCGTGGACTTTGATCACCAACCGCATCGGGCCACCGGTGTTGGCCCGCTTCAGCGTGCTGATCAAGTTCTGTTTCCCGGGCGTTTCTTCTTGCCAGTCGGCGGCCAAGACGAGGAATGACCCGTATTCGTCGACCTGCAATTCGATCGGCGTCAGGTCTTCTTCTTCTTGTTCGACAACGGTGGTACTGGGAGCGTCGGTTTGCTGACGCGGCATTTGAATGGATTTTTGCAAACTGAAGGCGGCCGTCACCATAAAGAAGATGAGCAACAAGAACGTCACATCGACCATGGGCGTCATGTCGAGTTCTTCTTCGTCGCGCGGTTTGCGTTTAAGGACTTCCTCGTCGTCGTCTTCATCCAGGTCGGCGAGGGCGACGTTCGCATCGGTCACCGGCACGGAGGCGATCGGCGTTGGTGTGGAGGGCACGCCGGATTGACCAGAGAGCGCTGCCGCGACCACGGGTTCGGCTTCGATCACGTCGACGTCAATCGCCTCAACCTCGATCGCGGCCTCGGGTTCCGGCACATGGACTGCGGTATCGCATTCGGGGCAGCGCACGCGTCGACCGGCCAACGAATCGTTGACCTTGTTGATGGCTCCACACTGCGGGCAGGTGACAGGAATCGACATAAGTTGAAGAGTGGTTTAGGACGGATCGAGTGTTGGCGGACAGCGTGCTGACAGACGGAGTGATTACAGGCACGCCGTGTATCGAGCAAATCTGGCTATTGCGGGCGCGGTTGACGACGAACGGTTACAACTCTTTGACGGCAATGTAAGTTGACGTGATATCCTCGAATGCGTCGCCGATGATCTTCTGCACGCGGGTCACTTCGCCAACTTTGACCTCGCCATCACCCATGATCATGACGTGGTTCTTTTCGCGTCCCATGGTGCTTTTTAGTTCCTTGCCGACGTATTCGACGATCTCTGCGGTTTGCAGTTCTTCGTCGGCACTAAATTCGCTGCCATCGATCCGTTTCAGGATCACTTTGTCTTTACCGGCGGCTTCGATAAAGACGACGGCAGAGTCCTTGGCGCTGATCGCGACACCGTTCTGGGCTTCAGGAATATCGCCCATTTGCGTCGGATCCATCTTGCTGCACACGACAAAGAAAATCAGCAACAGGAACGTGATGTCGATCATCGGTGTGATGTCCATTTCTTCGCTGTCACGGCTTTTCCGTGGCATTGCGAAGTCGTCATCACCGTCGTCGTCGATCATGTCATCAGCCATCGCTTACACCTGACCTCCGGTGCGAGCCAAACCCGTTTTGAATGCTTCGAAGAAGCGAGCCAAACCGGAGCCGACCAAGTCTTCCATTTTGGCAATCTTGATATTCAAGTTGGCAACCAGCAGCATCAGTGGGATCGCGATCGCCAAACCGCTGGCGGTCGTGATCAGTGCCAACTGGATGTCACCGGCAAGCTTGCTGGGTTCGACCGACGTCGCGGTTGCCAACGTTTGGAACGCACCCATCATCCCGAAAACCGTACCGAACAGTCCGATCATGGGAGCGCTCTTGATCACAGTGCTGATCCAGCTGAGGCGGTATTCCAAATCGCTAAGAACATCACGTTGGAAGCGATCCATCATCGCCCGGCGGGCACGTTTGTAGCCAAGTTGGCGATGGTTCACGGCGAGTTCGATCATCTGCGGGACCGCACGGGTGTCGCCGTCGCAGTATTCCAACGCGCCTTCGAAGTCGCCTTTGCTGAGCAGTTGCTCGATGTCGTCCATGAACTGGTCCTGTTCTTCTTCGGTCTTGAATCGTTTCTGACCGACGCGGTTCCATACGACCACGATGCAGTACAAGCCCCAAAGTGCGACGCCCGCGAGTGCGAAGTACGTCCCGTTGGCGATGATGCTAAACAAAGAGATCTCAGCGATCATTGAAGTCGGCTTCCTGAGGTAAACGAGAGAAGGTTGAGTTGTAGTGTGGTGGTTTGATGGATGTCGTCGATTGCCATGCGCCGATGCGAAGGCTGCTAGCGGCCAACGCGGTATCGTTGACTGACGATGCTAAAGGCAAACCCGTTGCCTTCGGCACTGCTTTCGAACACGGTTTTGGCGATGTCGTGTGGAAACTTCTTGCCCTTGCGTTCGCAGTATTCCTTTTCCATTTGAGCCAATCCATTTTCCAATTCGCTTGGAATGAATCGGATCACGTTCCGGCCGGAATAAGCAATGCCGGCTTCGCCAAGCAGTTGGCGGTCGAACTGCATCAGGGGGTTGGAGAGTTTCCACGAGAAGTACAGCCGTTCTTCGCTTTTGGGGTCTTGGTTGACAGACTTCTTCGGCGAGCTGGAAAGGTTCGATGCCATGTCGATGACGTTGGGACCACCGCCACCGAAGGCGGCAAGTTGGATGTTGTAGAAATCGAGCTGACGGGCGTAGTCCTTTTTACCTTTCGCATTAAACGTTAGCTCCCAGCGTTCCCAACGTCCGATGATGTCATCGCCTTCGCCTTCTGGTCCGGGGGGGCGACTGTCGCCTTTTCCGGTGCCCTGGGTCGATGCGGTCGCGTTGGTATTGGACGTTGTTAAGGAAGCGGCGACGCTACTGACCGCATCAGTGACCGCTTCGATCGTGTCGGCCAGCGTCGGTTCCATCAGGTCTTCGACTTCTTCAGCACCTGGCGGTTCGAAGTCGCGCTCGAAACCTTCGGGGTTCTCGCCCCGCCCTGGAGGGTTTTCGATGATTGGTTCAATCGCTTTCACTTTTGGCTCACCGCTTAACAGCCAAACGATGAACATCATCAAGACAAATGCACCGAGAAAAAGAATCAGCGCAAGGAACAGCGAGGTCACCGAATCAAATCGGCTGACCTTTAACTTGGCGCGCTCGTGCTGACGTTCGTCGCGAAGACGTTCCCTGGCGTCACCCGCCTCTTGTTGTGTTCCAACAATCGTCGTCATCGTTTACTCAATGGCCTCCAATCGGCATCGCAACGAAAAGTATTTCCGATACAAAATTCTTTCTCTGTTCGTGGTTCGCACAGCTTACGGTAGTCTGATCGGATCGGGCCAATCGAGCGACCCGAGATCGTGAAAACCGGGAAAATGATCATCCAAAACAAACCGCATGGGCCTCACGATCCAACCCCGCAAAATCAATTACTTTGCTCGGATCAAAAAAAGGAGCCGTGAACCAATTGACGAAGCACGGCATCATACCCTACGATCCTCGCAAATTCGAATGAACCAACTGGTCAGGTAGCTCAGTTGGTAGAGCACGGCCCTGAAAAGGCCGGTGTCGCCGGTTCGAGCCCGGCCCTGACCACTTCTCAGTTTCATGGTTCTTCGAATTTCTTCGCCCCTACGCTTTGGGGCCATGGTTCCTTCCGAACCATCGAAGTTTTTCCACGATTCCGGATTTGGATTCGCTGCGAAAAGACAGGCGGGCGCTTCGTTCTGGCTGCCCATCGTCATCCGGTTACGCAACACCGCCGTCCGCGCAGCAAGCAGCCTTTTTTCCGTTCTCGATGCGGCAAGCTTCATTGCCATGGTGGACGGAAAATGGAGGTTCAATGGAATGACCGGGGCTATCTGGCTGGGTCGGAAATTGGTGCTCGGCGTTGACGTGATACGAACAGCGAGACGCTCAATCAAGTTGGGCGATAGCCGCTAGCGGCAGCGAACCGGCGATGTTGAATCGACGATCGCAAAAACCTGGTCATCGGTCCGGTGGTAGCGGTTTGTCCGGTCATTTCCTTGCCGCGTCAGTCCGCGGCAAGGTGGAGCATCATCAGGCACTGACAACCAAGTGGGGGAATAGAGATCGGGCAAAAGAATTTGGGGAGCAGTGGTGGCTACTCCCGCAGGTCCCGATCCGCGTTCCAAGTTAGGCAGCGTCCGATTCCCGGCACGCCGTCAGGTACCGGATCAGTTCCTGGCGTACTTTCGGGAACAGGAAGAACAGCCCCAGCATGTTGGGGAATACCATCGCAAAGATCATCGCATCCGAGAAATCGATGACTGATCCGAGCGAGACAGCCGCGCCGATCACGATCACGGTGCAGAACAGCAGCTTGTACGACAAGTCGGCCGCTTTGCTTTTGCCGAACAGGAACTTCCACGATTGGATTCCATAATACGACCACGAGATCATCGTCGAGAATGCGAAGAGGAAAATCGCGATCGTCAGGACGTATTGGAAGCCGGGTAGAACGCTGTCGAAAGCCAATGAGGTAAGGTCGACACCGCCCACTCGCACGCCGTCAATCAGGACCGCTTTCGATTCGACATCACCCCATGTGAACAGCGTGCCACCGTTGTAGAGCACGATCACCAATGCGGTCATCGTGCAGATGACCACTGTGTCAATGAACGGTTCCAGAAGTGCAACCACGCCTTCCGATGCGGGGAACTTTGTCTTGACCGCGCTGTGCGCGATCGCGGCCGAACCGGCGCCCGCTTCGTTGGAGAACGCCGCTCGTTGGAAGCCTTGGATCAAGACACCCATGATGCCGCCAATGCCGGCTTCAGGCGTGAACGCCCCGGTGACGATTTCTTTGATCGCCCAGGGGACGCTGGTGATGTTCAGTAGGATGATGGTGATCGCCGCCAGGCAGTAAATTGCCGCCATCAGCGGAACGATTTTTTCGGTCAGGCTGGCAATCCGCTTGATGCCGCCGATGATCACGAAGCCGACCATGATCGCCATCACAATTCCAATGATGGTTCCCGAGGCGCCACTGTCTTCCATGCCGAAAAGGGTTTTGATTTGCTGGGCCGCCTGGTTGGCCTGGAAGGCATTTCCGCCGCCAAACGATGCGCCGACACAGAAGATCGCGAACAAGGTCCCCATGACTTTTCCGGCGCCAGACCAACCGCTGTCGCTGAGGCCTTTTTGCAAGTAGTACATTGGCCCGCCATGGACCGTGCCGTCTGGTTCGACATCGCGGTAACGTACGCCCAGCGTGCATTCGACAAATTTTGTTGACATGCCGAGTAGTCCGCAGACGATCATCCAGAACGTCGCCCCGGGACCGCCCGTCGCGACGGCAACCGCCACACCGGCAATATTTCCCAGCCCAACCGTTCCCGAGACCGCAGTCGCGAGTGCTTGGAAGTGCGAGACTTCCCCGTGTGCCTCGTCGCGGATCGTGTCAACTAAGTCGCCATCCAATTCGTTGACTTCGACATGCGTGGGGATCTGTTCCCCTTGTTTTTCCAGTTCGTCGTAGTGTCCCCGGACGACGCGAATCGCTAGCGGGAGCAATCGAATATTGGCAAAGCCGAACGCGACCGTGAAAAAAGCGGCCCCGAAAACTAGCAGCAGGACCACAAAGGGGACGATATCCAGGCCCGGTATGGGCAGCTGGAAAAACACGATCGAACCCCAGGTGTCAGCGATCGGCTTGAAGGCCGTGTCGATCGCTTGGTCGATTCCGGTCGGTGCCGCTTCGCTCGCTTGAGGGGGGGGAGGTGTCTCAGGGTCTGTCTGAGCTTGGACCGTGCCGGTCAGCTGAGTGACTATGATAGTCAGCAGGAGCAAGCCAAAAAGTGTCATGCCATTGGGCATGATTCGAGACAACTTCATCGAATTTCCCGGGATGTTACTTGAGTCGTAGTGATAGCCCGGGGAAATAACATAGTGACTTTCGCGTTTCAATGCGCCGGTGATCCAAGTGGATCATTGAATGAATGCCTAATGTCTTGAAATCCCAGCACTCCACGCCGCTAGCGAGTCGAACGGCGGTTGGTAATTTCGAAACCGTTTTGTCTTGCGGTCTTCCGACCGGTCAGTCGCAATCGTGTAAAACATCGCGATCATGAAAAGAATCTGCATCATCAATGTCGTTGGACTGACGCCTCGCTTGCTTCCGCATGGCGAGACGCTGTACGAGTTGGCCGGTCGTCCTGACCCGTCAACACTTGCCGACGGCGGCGACCGCTTCGCACCTTGGACCAGCCCGCTGCCGGCGGTGACGTGTACTTCCCAAGCCACAATGTTGACCGGCTTGGCACCACGCGACCATGGGATCGTTGCCAATGGGTGGTACTTTCGAGAAACGCAGGAGATCAGGTTCTGGCAGCAGGCGCGGTCGCTAATCGAAGCCCCCACGTTCTACGACGACTACGAAACGGCCAAGATGTTTTGGTGGTTCAATCAATCGTCGACCGCAAAGTACAGTTGCACCCCAAAGCCACACTACGGTTGCGACGGAAGCAAGGTCTTCGATGTGCTCGACCATACCGGTTGTGACTTGGTCAAAAAGCACGGCGCGTTTCCATTCTTTAGTTTCTGGGGGCCAGCCGCCGGGATCGATTGCAGTCGATGGATCGCCGAAGCGTCTGCCACGGTGATGCGGCAAAACAAGCCGCAGGTCACGCTCGTTTATCTGCCGCACCTCGACTACGACTACCAACGAAAAACAGAACACGATCCTCAGCGTGTTGCCGAAGTTGACGCGTGTGTGCGAGTCGTCAAGCAAGCTGCCGATGACATTGATGCCCAAGTCGTCGTCGTTTCCGAGTACGGCCTGGTTCCTGTTCAGAAGCCGGTGCATCTCAATCGCGTCTTGCGACAAGCTGGGTATCTGGGTGTTCGCAATGGGCCGTTCGGCGAAATCTTGATGCCCGGGGAATCGAAGGCATTTGCCGTTGCCGACCACCAATTGGCCCACGTTTACGTACAGAACCCCAACGATATTCCCGCCGTTCGGCAGTTGTTGGAAAACACAGACGGCGTTTGTGGCGTTTACGATGCTGACGAATTGGAACTTGATCATCCACGCAGTGGTGAGCTGATCGCGTTGGCAAAAAGCGATGCGTGGTTCACGTACTACTATTGGTTGCAGGACGAGTACGCGCCAGACTTTGCAAGAACCGTCGACATCCATCGCAAGCCCGGCTACGACCCGTGCGAGCTTTTCATGACGAGCAAGCTTCGCGCCGCCGGTCGGCTGATGCAAAAGAAGCTTGGGATGCGATACAAGATGGACGTTATCCCGCTTGAGCCGACCTTGGTCCGTGGCAGCCACGGCGTGCATCCCGATTCGATTGACGGTCCATTGATCATCGGTCCTGGTGGCAAGCAATCGTTGCCGACCGACATGCGTGACTTTGCCGGCTACGCAAAGTCTTTGCTTGAGTAAGCGTCGCGGAGTCTACCGACCCAATTCGATGCGTCGAAATCCGACGTCAATCGCGAAGACGCAAAGCGCGATCATCAATAGCCAGGGCCACAAGTAAAACGGCTGTGTCGCGGTATTGTCGTTGGGTTCGAGCACTGATTCGACTGACGGATCAAACTGGCCATCGCTTACCGAGGCGATCCGTCGTAGCATCGTCATGTCGGTCGGCAGCAATCGTAACTCGTCGCTGTATCCGACCGAAATGCCTCGCGAGACGCGACTTGTCTTGCCACTCGATTGGGTTTGTGCCAAGTCCAGGTGGTAGTCGCCACGTCGATCCGTTTCAACGCTTGCTTCGAATCGTCCCGGCGCCGTTTGCCGCATCGCGATTTTCTGGCGTCCCAAGTTGGGATCGATCACGTTCAATTCGGTGGTGGCGTTTTCGATAAAGGCCCCGTCATCGTTGACCGAATCGAGTGCGATGTGTGTTTGGTCGCCCTCGCGGCGGACGTCAACGAAAACACCTCGGTTGTCTTGCTTTCGCATTGCATGGCGAATGATCTGTGCCCAAAACGGGCCGAAGTCGGGCCAGGAAAGCCATTCGCCGGCCCAGCGGTTTTTGGCGTCACTAGTAAATGCGACCGACATGCCCAGCCCGTAACGCCACCATGCCAGCAGTGGATCGCCGGACTCACTGGCCAGGATGAATTCGGCCGTCGGTTTTGGACGCGTCACGACATAACCAAGCAGCAGCGGCGAAAGTTCCAAGTCGATTCCTTCGAGGACGCTGGTCGGCCGCACCGTTTGGGCAATGAAAGGCAATTCGTTGATCGCCGATTTGCTCGCTTCGACCGTTTCTTTGGCAAACACCTGAGGAACGGAATCAGCTGAGTCACAAAAGTAGTAGCGCCCGCCGCCAATCTGCGCCAGTTCTTCGAGTAGCGCTTCGCTGGAACCCTGACCAAGTGCAACGGTCGAAAGCGTGATCCGGTTCGCCGCCATGTCTGTCGCGGCACCTTGAAAGTCGCCCGCGGTGGAGACCCCGTCGGTCATTAGAATCACGTGTTTGAGTTTCGCTGCCGCAGGACGGAGGGCATCGAGTGCATCCACCATGCCGGGGTACATGTTCGTCCCGCCGCTCGCTTCGATCGTGCTAATCGCGTCGATGATTCGCCCCTTGTCGGATGTAGAGCGAAGTTCCGAGACCGTGTATGCCGAACCGTCAAATGCGATCACACCAATCGAATCTCGCGGCCCCAGCAATTCGACAGCCGCCCGTGCGGCATCTTTTGCGAGTTCGATTTTTTGACCGCCCATCGAGCCGCTCTTGTCGATGACCAGCATCATCGCCAGTGAAGGTTTTTCGCGTTCCTTTTCAAAGTTGCTTCGCACCGGCAGGATCTCTTCAATCTGGGTACGGTAGTAACCGCCAAGGCCGAACGATTGATCGCCACCGAGCATTACTAATCCGCCGCCGAGTTCTTTGACGTAGATGCGAAGCAGATCCATTTGCCGCATGGTCATCGCGGTCGCGGGAACGTTTGAAAGGATGACGCATTCATAGCCTTGGAATTCGGTCAAGTCGGCTGGTACGCCTTGAGGCGGTCGGACTTCGACGTCGATCGACTGTTCATCCAAGGCCCAACGCAGCGCATCGGTTTGGTCGATATCCGGATCGATTAACAAGACACGTGGCCGGCCTTCGGCATACACGACAGTGGACGATTGATTGTTGTCCAGCAGCGTGTCTTCGAAACCTCGTAGCCTTGCCGCGAAGGTTTCTTGGCGTTTCCCCAAGACGGTTTGGCGAAATCGAAAGCGGTTCTCGCCTTTTTTGATTTTTACCGTTTTGGGTTTGTCCTCGCCGATTTGGATATCGCCACGGTAGAGGTCGATGAAGCCTTCGCCGTCACGGTTGCTGCTGACGATGACCTCCACATAAAACGGTTGGCCTTGGCGGACTTGTGTGGGTGCTTCGACGCGTGTCAGTTGCACTTCGGCTTCGCTGCGACTCGGTAGCGGTACCGTCCAGATCGGCACCTGCCCGTCGGCTGCCGTCGCGATCGGGTCTTCGCCTGCGGTGCTGTTCCCGTCGCTCAACAGGACAACGCGGCGCACACGTGACGGCGGCATTGATGCGATCGCCGTGCGAATCGCGGCATCCAGATCGGTTCCACGTTGCGTTTCGTTGTCAATGTCTGAAGCCGGCTCAGCCGGGGAACTATCCGATGCTTGCTCGTTGTCTTTCGCAGGCTGGTCCTTGTCGGTTGGTTCCCAAGTCTGTTTCAGCGGTGCGGGGCGTTTGGAAAATTCCAAGAACCGCAACTCGGCATCATTCTGTTCGTTTAGGCGAATCGCTTCAGTTAGGAATTGGTTTGCTTTTTCACGAGCCGCTTCATCGATGCTTTCACTTCGGTCGATCGCAAAGACCAACATCAGTTGATCCGTCGAACGCATGATGACGGGGCCGGCCAGAGCAGCGGCGAGCAAGATTACGACCGCGATTCGAAGCACCAGCGAAACACGTTTTTGCCAAGCCGGAAAGTCGCTAAGGGAGCGAAAGTGATACCAGATCAACCAAGGCAACGCCGGTATCAAAAGGTACAGCCAACTGAGTTCAGACCATTTCACCGTCATTGATCCTTTTGCTATGCGACCACGCGTCGCTGAAACAACGCCCATTCGGCGATGACCAAGCCACACGCGGCAAGGACCAAGTAAAACCATGGCGAACGACTCGCCGGAGGCAGCGGTGCGCTCGAAGCGTCTGAAAATTCAGGGATGCGTAGATCGCTTTCGACTTCGTCGGTTAAATTCACCGCAACGCGTTCGCCGGTCGTTTCGGTGTTTGCCGCTGCCTCGATCGCTGTGTCATTGGGAGCGTTGGTGTCGTCTGTTGTCAGTTGATAAACACCAACATGTGGAAGGGCCCCGAGTTTGGCGAGCCCATCTTGGACCGTGATCGGAGACGAATGGCCTTGCGGATCGATCATTGTGCCCAGCATCGTTTGCTCGCTGTCGCCAACATCCCAAGGCACCTGACTGGCGATCCCCGTGGCAAGGGCAGGGCGTATCTCACCTGTTTCTCGCATGAACCAATTCATCGCGTTGGTCATCAAAACCGGAAACGCGATCCGCAATGGCAAGTCACTGGAATCGAGGTCTGATGCGAGCAGCAATATTCGACCACTTTCGCGTTCGATGGAGACGCAGACTTTGTCACCCGACGCTGTTTCCAAAAGGACGTTGGCCGTACCAAGATTTTCATTGACCGTGATGTCACGTCCGCCTGCCAGGATCACGTTTTGCATTTGCACGTGTCGAAGCAGCGGTGAACTGGTCTCTTGTTTGGCGATGATCGGGTTCTCCATTGCCGGGCCGATTTGCCAAGCGGGTTGCTTGGCATCGTCCGAACCGTTGACCGAGATTGCGGGGCCATCGGCGGGGATGTCCACAAACAGTACCGGTCCGTCGGGAAGGCTGTCCGGGATCGCATTGGCAAAGATGTGCAAGCTTGCTTCGGCGGGGTCGGTTACGATGCGAACCAAAGGAATCGATTCGAGAATTCGGTTCAAGTAAAACGATTCGTTCTCGCCGCCGATGACCAGGTGGACGGGTATTTCTGGTCGATCGGGAAGGATCGCGCGGGCTGTGTTGTCGACAACCAACGCATCGTCAACCTTTAGCACTCCCGACAGCACGCCACCGGATTGCGAGGTGGAATCGACTTGTTTGCGGAATCGCTCGCCCGGTTCAAGCTTCAGTGGAATCACATCGACAAGCACTTCATCCAGATTCAGCGTCAATCGCGTTTCGAGCGGCTCTTCAGAAAAGTTCACGACTTCGACGAGCAGCGAATATCCGATCGGATCAACTGTCGAGCGTCGGACTTGGAATGTCGTGATGGCTGCATTGTCTGCGGTGGTCCCGATCGGGATTAGCCGCACGTCTTCGGCGATCAAGTTCTCGCGGCCAATCGAACTCGTGTCCTCGTCTCGGTCCGGCTTTTCGGATAGCTGATCGCGACCGCGCACTCCTCCATCGGTAAACACCACGATCCGACGTCGCTCCGGATCGCTCGCCAACCGTCGTGCGGCACCGACCGCTTCATGGATTTTGGTGGGGCCGTCGGTCAATGCGACGGCTTCGATCGCTTCGACTACCGTGGGGGCGAAATCAGACATGCCGACCACGACGCGAACACTGGTGCCGGCGGTAATCAAGGCAATGTTATCACCGTTGCGTAGCGTCGACGCGACGTCCGATGCTTGCGACAATGCTTGAGAGAGCCGCGTCTCGCCGGTGTCGGGATCGACGGCGCCCATGCTTGCCGAATTGTCGATCACCAGGATCAAGTCCTGACCGCGGTCGTCTTGTGAGTTCCACAAGGGATCGGCGAGAGCGAATCCGACGAACGCCACAAAAGCGAGCTGCAGCAACAGCGACACCCAGTGGCGGAGGTTTTGCCAAAGTGATCGTTGACGCTTTTGTTCGAATATCTGTTCCCAAAACAGCAGCGTCGAGACCTGTCGCCGCCGCAGCCGTGTTTTCAAAATGTAAAACACGATGATCGGCAGCGCGATCAGCAGCCAAAGTAGTTTGTCAGGTGAAGCAAGTGACATGGTTTACCCCACCGCGGCTGCACGCATCATTTTTAACAAAACCGCATCGAACGGAACGTCCGTCGTCGTGCGAGTGTGTGCCAGACCTTGGGTTCGGCAATAGCGTTCGATATCCGCCGTGAAAGCGTCGAACAGCTTCTTGTATTGCTTGAGCTTGCGTTCGGTCACCGTGACTTTCTTTTCGATTCCCGTTTCGCAATCGACCAGTTGTACGTCACCGAGCAGCGCCGGCGAGGCCTCTTGTGGCGTATGGATTTGAATTACATGCGGTTCAAACTGGGCGTACCGCAAGCGGTCGATGCCATCACGAAAACCCGCCTGATCGAATAGGTCACTCACAACGATTGCCAAGCCGGTGCGCGGGGCACGCGAAACAAACTCGCCAACGGTCCGTTTCAGATCCGTTCGTTCGCTTTGGCATTTCAAGCTTTCCAGAAAACGCAGCACACTCAGAATGCGATCTTTGCCACGCACCAAAGGCATCGAAACCTTCATGCCATCGGCGTAGGCAAAGATCGAAACGCGATCCAAGTCAGCTAACGCGATGTACGACAGTGCGGCTGCAATTTGGCGTCCGAGTGTGAATTTTGACAAAGAGGATTGGCGATCGTTTGCCGGGTCTTCGACCGCCATGCTTTGGGAAACGTCCAGTAAAACGTAAACGTGCAGGTCCTCTTCTTCTTGGAACCTTTTCAACAGCAAGTCGCCGTGGCGCGCGTAAACGTTCCAGTCCAAATAACGAAGGTCATCACCGTGGATGTATTCACGGTGATCGGAAAACTCGATCCCGCCGCCGGTTTGCATCGTGCGCCGCTGAGCAAGTAATTGCCCTTGGAACATCCGCTTGCTGAGCAGCGACAGGTACTCAAGTCGTTTTAGGAACTCGGAATCAAAGATTGGCGTTGATGTATCGTTTGCCATCAGTTCATATCGAATGAGACGGGTGACGGCATTAAACGGCGACTTCGTGACCGACCTTTTCGACCAAGTCGTTCAAGATCGTATCGATTTTGATTCCTTCCGCTTGGCCTTCAAAATTCAGCATCACGCGGTGGCGGAGCACCGAGTGGACGACGGATTTCAGATCGTCGCGACAGACATGGAAGCGCCCGTCGAGTACCGCTTTGATTTTTGCGCACAAAATCAACGCTTGCGCGCCCCGAGGGCTGCTGCCATAACGGACGAATTGGCGGACCATCGAAGTCGCCGTTTCGTGCTCAGGGTGGGTGGCCATGATCAACAGAATCGCGTAACGCCGCACGTCATCGGCGATGGGAATCAATCGCGACAATTGTCCCATGCGGACGATGCGTTCGGCCGAAATCACTTTTTCCGGAGGTGCGATCGCGCCCGCGGTGGTGCGATCCATGATGGTCTCCATTTCCTCGGTCGTCGGAAACGGTACCATCAGTTTCATCAAGAATCGGTCCAGTTGTGCTTCGGGAAGCGGGTACGTGCCTTCCATTTCCAGCGGGTTCTGTGTCGCCAAGACAAAGAACAAGCCGTCCAGTTGGTGTGACGTCCCGGCAACCGTGACGCTGTGTTCTTGCATCGCTTCGAGTAACGCCGATTGAGTTTTCGGTGTCGCCCGGTTGATCTCGTCCGCCAGTACGACGTTGGCGAATAACGGCCCGCGCTGGAATTGAAATTCCTTTTGACCGTCGTTGCCTTCGATCAAGATATTTGTCCCGATCAAGTCGGCCGGCATCAAGTCGGGAGTGAACTGAATTCGGCTGAAGGGCGCTTCCAACACATCACTGAGCGTCCGCACTAGCAGCGTTTTGCCAAGCCCCGGAACGCCTTCGAGCAACACATGCCCACCGGCAATCATCGAGATCAGCACACCATCGACGATTGGGGTTTGGCCGACAATTCGTTTGGCCACTTCGTTTCGCAGCTTTTCGAATTCGTCGCGAAAGTTGCTGAGTTCGTTGCGGAATTCGTCTTCGGAAAGTTCCATGCGCGATGTACCTGTTGTTGATCTTCGTCGCCCAGTTTGGACGCCGTGGAACGCTGTGGCGAAGTTGGCGGATGTTTACGGCACTGAATCAGGCTCACGTGTGCTGTCTGTGGCAAACGTGCGCCAAAAATGTCAAACCAAGACAAGCCTTATTGATAACCGCTTGTCGAGACAGATGCAAAGAAAATGAAACCCCAGATAGACAATCTGTCTGAAAGAATGTCTCGGTCTATGGCGTGATATTTTGCGTTCGGCATTGGCGAACCTGATAAATTAACGCGGTGGTAGAGAACGAGCGACCTGCATACACCGAGGCGATCTGATGAAAAAAGGAATCGATAGGGTTTGGGTAGACCTGTTTTGGCTTTTGGGTATCGCCGTAGGACTTGCCGTGCCCTCGACAACGTTGGCCAACGATCGCGAGCAAGCGGTTCGTAGTGACAAGCAGCGAGTCGAAGCCGAAGGGTTTTGGATGTACAACGATATTCCGGTAGCGATCGAAAAGGCAAGGCAAACGGGAAAGCCCATCGTGGTTGTACTGCGTTGCTTGCCTTGCGAGGAATGTGTGAAGTTGGATGACGAATTGGTTGATAACGACCCCGTCATCCGACCCCTGTTGGAACAGTTTGTCTGTGTTCGCCAAGTCGGAACCAACGGCTTGGACTTGGATACGTTTCAGTATGACACCGATCAGTCGTGGGCGTTGTTCTTCTTGAACGCTGACAAAACGATCTACGGCCGATTCGGAACACGATCGCATCGCACCGAATGGTACGGTGACGTGTCGTTGGTTGGGCTCGCCAAGGCATTGCAGGGGGCGCTCGATCTCCACAAAAACCTGGATCGCTACGAAGATGTTTTAGTGGCGAAACGTGGCAAGCCACTCGAATTCGGATCGCCTGAAAAGTATCCGTCGCTACGTGATCGCTTCACCGACGCACTTGATTATCAAGGCGACGTGGTCAAGAGCTGCATCCATTGCCACCAGATCGGTGACGCTCGTCGCGAATACTACTGGAACGCCGGGAAGCCGATCCCCGAAAAGATCCTTTGGCCGTATCCACATCCAAAGTCGCTCGGTTTGATCATGGATCCCAGTGAGATGGCTACCGTCAAAGAGGTTGAACCGAATTCCGTAGCGGCTGCTTCGGGACTAAAAGCAGGCGACCAAATCAAACGCTTGCAAGGTCAGCCGTTGCTTTCGATCGCCGACATCCAATGGGTGCTTGATCAAGTCGATCCCGAGGGGGCGGTCGTTCCGATGCAGGTCGATCGAGACGGACAGTCAATCGGTCTCTCGTTAAAACTTGACGCTGGTTGGCGTCATGCCGGCGATTTGTCTTGGCGCGTTTCGACTTGGGGACTGCGACGGATGGGAGGTGGCGGAATGCAGATAGGCGAACCGCAGGCCGGTGGATTGCTAGTGAAGCGTGTTGGCCAGTACGGCAAACACCGCGCCGCCAAAGATGCCGGGATCCGTGAAGGCGATATCCTGCTGTCCTACGACGGGAAGTCCTTTGAGAGCGAGCAAGAACTACTGACGTATGCGGTGACCAAGAAGCAGGCCGGCGACATGGTCAAAGTCAGTGTTCGTCGCAACGAGAAAGTCATGACGTTTGACTTGCCGATACAGCAATAACGCACGACGAAAAGCGAAACGCGTGACAAAGCCAAAGCTCTGTCACGCGTTTGCGTGTTTGTTGAAGCGTTTTGCGACGCAGCCTATTCCGGAAACTGGAATCCAGGTGGCAGCGAGAATGAGGTCTCTGGCGCGGCCGCAGGTGCAGTGCTCGTCGGCGATGGGCCGGCTGGCGGCTTCACGGCCGAGGCGGCAGTTGCCGGTGCTGTTGCAGCAGGCGCCGTTGCAGCAGGCGCCGTCGCAGCAGATGGCGTTGCAGCAGATGGCGTTGCAGCAGATGGCGTTGCATAAGAGGGTGCCGCTGGTGCCGTCGCTGGCGGCAGCGTCGCAGTCGGTTGCGCCGATGGCATGCGGTATGACGCGGCACCGACCGTGCCAGGTACTCCACCGGTCGACACTGTCTGGACTGCTGTTGTCGGTGCAGCGGTTGGCTTGTCGGTGATCGTTGCGGCGGCAATGTTGTTCGGAGTCACCGCACCCGGCGTCGCTTGGAGCTGAGCAAGCAGCTGCTTGGATCGCTCGACGGCACGTTTGGTTGCCGGGTCGCCTTGGGCTTGCGGCTCGTAGGCGAGCGATTGGTTCAGGTGGCGTGTCGCTTCACTGGCTTGGCCACGTTTGTGATGCAAGTAAGCCATGTTGAAGTGTGCGACGGCCGCGGTGTTGTTCGCGGCCAGGACTTGGAAGGCACCTTCCGCGTCACCCGATTCGAATTTCACGCTTGCCAAGTTGTTGGCATACCGAGACGATCCGGGGGAAAGCTTCAGTGCTTGTTCGATCGTCGAAGCGGCCGCGCTGTGGTTGCCGAGCTTGCTGAGTGTCAGGCCCAGGTCGTTGTAAAGACCAGCGTCTTCCGGGTTCTCTTTGATCGCTTTGCCAAAGTACTCCGCAGCTTTCTGGTAGTTGTTTTGACGGAAGTGAAGCCGAGCGATGTGAGCCAGAGCGGCGGAGTCGTTTGGATTTTTCTCCAGTGCCTTGCCATAGCTCTCCATCGCCTTTTCATAATTGTTGGCCGATTCCCAAAGGCGTCCGTTGGCGACGAAGACTTCGGAAGAGACCTCCGCTTTGTGCGCCAAGCTGGTCGGGTCGGTGGCGTCGCCGGCAACAACGTCTGATGAGGAGGAGGATGATTTGCCGAACCAGCCTGCGACGGTGTCTTTGGACTTGGTCGCGGCGGTCTTGGCACCACCGGCGATCGATGTCGCGACGTTCTTAGGACCGTTCATCCAGCCGGATTCTTCGGTCGTGGTGCTGGTGGATTTGGCAAATGGATTCAACGATGCGACTCGGCCACCAGAGCCGCTGGTGCAGCCACTGATCCCGGTGCAGCCGATGGCCATCGAGAGGGTCAGTGCCGTTGCGAGTTGAGTTCGTCGTTTGGTTCGGCCAGACACGTGTATCAATCTCCCATGACCGCGAGGGTCATATTCTTGGGCACAAATATGCAGCGAAAAGACTAGAGAAAGCGTTTGATCGCAAGCGCCGTCAATCTGTATCGGTTCTAGGGATCGGCACACAATGACCTTGACTTCACATCAGGTTTTATCGTTACACCCGTTTCAACGAAAAAAGGCGGCCTTCCCAGTGGAAGGTCGCCTTTCTGTTTTTGCTTGCAAGCTCAAATCGGTTTCTTGCCGATTTAACCCGCAACGTTTGTGAACTAGTTTCGCGTTGCTGATGCGGTGCCAGCAGCACTCGCGCTTGGAAGCTTCGGCAATGCCATTTGCTCCAGCCATGTACGGTTGACTTTGGTTGCCCAGTCGCCAGGGGCGGTTGGCATTTTCTTGTCGGTGACAGCGATCATCGGCTGAGGGCCATCCAGTTCGAACTGATCGAACATCTGGCGAACCGCTTCGATGCGCGCTTGCGTTTCTTGTTCGGTTCTTCCACGCTCGACATTGACGAAACGACGCGACGCCGGTGCTTGGTAAGCGATCCAAGCAAGTGCTTGTTGTCCCGAGGTTTTCAGGGCGCCGTCACCCGGTCGGAATTGGTGCCCGGCAAGTGTGTTGTGAAGTGCCCAGCCGTTTTGCTTCTGTGCTTCAAACGGCATGATGACGCCCATCGCGTCCATTTCATTGAACGGGTCAGGCCACGCGTTGTTGCGCTGATGGCCCACTCCGACCTTTGCCCAGAACTCGTTCCAACCCGCGTCGGCAGTGTTGGTGAAGGCAGTGGGGGTGAATACCGACATCACCACCACGGCGATCATCAAACGTCCAATGAGATTAGTGCGTCGCATGACTAGGGCAGTTCCTTCCGCCGATGGGAAAATGATTGTGTGACATCCATTCGCTAGACAGACCATCGGCACAACGCGTGACAACACTTTGCTGCCGAGGAGGGCACCTGAATAACCGGTACAACTTGTCCCAGGTCGACTGATGAGTCGACGTTTTCAGTGTGCAGGCCTTCAGTGGCCATCGTTTGTGAGGGTGGCCTGGATGCCATAATCGTTACTTTCGCCAGTCAGGGCGTTTGCGACGCGCCTTGGGGTGATGTGTCACGATATTGAAAGTCGCGTCACGGCCAGACATTTTTCGGCCCATCGGTCGCTTGGTGATTTTCACGACCGTCGCCCGCAGCTTTTTCTCCGTCTCGAACATCACGTCATCGATTTCGAATTCGACGTGACGGCCAATCAGTTCATTGCTGAGCTGTGGTGGACGCGGGGCATTTCCGAATCCGTCGCGGCGTGGTGGGCGTGATCCGTGACGTGGCGGTCGTGAATCGCGGCGAGATTGGATCGGGCCACCATCTCGCGGCGCCTCGGTGCCCTCGGGTTTTTGCCAAGCCGAGTAATGAAAAAAGACGTCGTCGCGGAAGTCTTCGGCTTCGATAAAGCCAAATTCACCTTTCGCATCGATAAAACGAATCGTTCCCAGACGTTTGCGGGTGATTCGAAATTTCTTCGATGGGTCGTCTTCGTGAGAGGAAGAGGAGTTTCGAGGCAACGTCGGAGGTCCACATCGGGGGCTTGGAAGGTCGTCCCCAAAACTTAGCAAGAATGTCGGCGAGCGGAAGTCATAACATCCGCCGTTTCGCGATCACCTACAGCTCCCCCATGCGGGTCGCTGGGGCAGGACGCTCTGTTGGGTCAGTTGCACTCGGCGAGCTGCGGCAAATTGGCGATGCCCAACCAGCGAGCCATTGAACGGGTTGTCGCACGGCGAATCACTGTCGGCCAAAGCATGTCGTCTCGCGTAAAGACTTCCTGTTCGGTGGCGTCGATCACGTGCCAGTAACCTGCTTCACATTCAGCTTGCAGTTGTTCGCTGGTCCAGCCCAGGTGGCCGACAATCAGGCGGTAGGGACCGGGTTTCTGCTTCACAAGCGTTTCTAAGACGGAACGGTCCGCGGCGACATAGACACCTTGACCGGTTTCGGCCTCCGCATGAGCACTGGAGCTGTGGATGGCGACGACCGGTCCGGAGAGGGGGCCGCCGAAATGTATCGTCCCCAACGCCTTGGCGACTTCTTTAGCGGTCTGTTCGGCATTCGCCGCGGCAATCTCGTTGAACGCCGCCTCGTCCTCCGATTCCTCCTGCGCGTTATCGCCATCATGGGACATCCGTGGCATTCGCGACGACGTTTCCTGCTTGCCGGATTCCAGCATCTGCGTTAACCCGGGTGGTGCCGCCATCGGCCGGTTTAACAGCACCGCAAAGACGTTCTCGGCGTCTTGATGCACAATCAGCGAAACGGAATGGCTGAGCATCGGATCCTGGACCGTTGTGGAAGCGACCAGGAGCTTGCCCACCAGCGAATCAGTCGGTTGAAATGCGTTGGAGTCCATCATCAGTTGACCTAAATCAAGGGGCGGAGTTTTGCCAAATTGGCAGACCTCCCGGCAATCAGGGTTGCCTGCCATGCAATTACGCAAGCGCTGTGCCAATTCCCGGCCGATTCTCCAGCCAAATCGGGCGATCATCCTGACTGTGCAGTAATGCTGGGAAGGATTAAGGTTGGTCTAGAAAATCAATACGAGACCGATCGGGAAAAGCAAGCGAGGACGTCATGAGTTTGTACGAGATGCGAAAGAGCTACACGCTCGCGACGCTGCTAGAAAAAGACATCGATCCGAATCCAATGGTTCAGTTCAAAACTTGGCTGGCCGATGCTTTGCAAGGCGATTTGCCCGATTGGGTCGAGGTCAACGCGATGACCTTGTCCACCAGCGACGGCCACGGAAACGTCACCAGTCGGATCGTCCTGCTCAAAGGCATCGAGCAGGACAAGTTCTGGTTCTACACCAACTATGCTTCCGAAAAAGCCGCCCAGATGGAAGCGAATCCAAGCGTGTCACTGTGCTTTCTGTGGCAGCATCTTCAGCGTCAAGTTCGCGTGACCGGGACGATCGCAAAAGCACCTCGCCAGCAATCGATCGACTACTTCCACAAACGGCCTCGCGACAGCCAATTCGGCGCGATCGTCAGCAGCCAATCCAGTGTCGTCGAGTCTCGCGAGGTCCTCGAAAAACGTCTTGCCGAACTCAAACAACAATACGGCGAAAACGATACGATCGAGTGCCCCGAGGATTGGGGCGGGTACTGCGTCAGTCCAACTGCAATCGAGTTTTGGCAAGGACGCGAAAGCCGACTGCACGATCGTTTGCGTTATCGATCGAACGGATCGGACTGGGTGGTTGAGCGTTTGGCACCCTGACCAATTTCTACGACGACCTATCACTGATTCCCATGTCACCGGTCTTAAATTCACTCACCTCGCGGCAAAAAGCGATCGGCATCTCCCTGGTCATACATGCTTTGATCCTGACCGTGCTCCTGGTGTGGGTGATGCCGCCGACCGAACAGCAGGGATCTGAACAGCAGCGTTCGAACCAGACTGCGTCCAAACCTGATTCGCCGAACCAATCGGGCACCCAAAGCCAACCAACGCCACCAGCCGCCCCAGCAAGTCCGCTTCCGCCGGTCGATGTCGACAAAGAGCAAATCAAGAAGTCACTCGACCAACAGATCGAAGCGGTCAATCGTCTGCCCGACGAGAAGAAGCTTAGCGAGTTGGAGAGGAACGCGAGGCGACTTGAAGCGATCGCCGATGAGCAATCCGTCAGGCAAACGGCGACCGCAGTCGCCGAGTCATTCGGGGTCGACACGTCACAGTACGTTGCTGCAAATGACGGCCAGGTCGTGGAAGGCGAGCTCGATCCGTCGACCGCCCAGATCGCCAACGTCACGCGTCGCCAAGCT
Source organism: Rhodopirellula sp. MGV (assembly GCF_002251265.1). Classification (NCBI taxonomy): domain Bacteria; kingdom Pseudomonadati; phylum Planctomycetota; class Planctomycetia; order Pirellulales; family Pirellulaceae; genus Rhodopirellula; species Rhodopirellula sp. MGV. The sequence continues at coordinate 120,881 of NZ_NPDI01000028.1, forward strand.
GACAAAGGTGGCTATGCGTACTTCGCTGAAATGGTTGACCAGCAAGGGCATCGCAGCGAAGTTCCGGTGAGCGTTCAAGAAGGTGAAAAGCTCTACGAGACGTTTGAGTTGATTCGCAAGTACCCGATGATGGAAGGCGTCTATCGCAGTGTCGTCATGCCGATGCTGCAGAAACTGGTTCCCGATCACGCACCGCCGCCGGTGACGGCACCTGTCCCACAAGACAGTGATCTTCAATTCGAGCCGTAGAGAATTGGTTGATCGCCCCACTGGGCGTTTCGGGCTTTCCTGTCCGTAGCAACTTTCTTCTAAAATTTCCGAGACCGCTGTAACGCGGTGAGCCTTCACGCGACTGTGTTTGCAGAGTGGCTCACCTACTGGACCTCGGATCTTCAAATGGCGAACGGTACAACCGAACTGCTGCGATACGCTGACGACGTTTGGCGAACCGTCAATCGATTGGTCGGCGATCAAGACGATGCCTTGGACTGCTACCAACAAACGTTTCTTGATGCACTGAAGCTATCTGACAGTGACGTTGTTGATTGGAAGTCAATGTTGTGCCGCATTGCGATTCGGCGTTGTATGGACTGTTTGCGCCACCGCTATCGGGACCGTTCCGTTCCTGACTTCACCGAAGATTTGTTGTGTGACCCCAAGCGGCCTGCCGAGTCGATGGAATTCGAAGAGTTACGTGAATCGGTCAGGCAGGTTCTGTCCACGTTGCCGGAACAACAGGCCGAAGCGTTCTACCTGCGGCACATCGAACTTTGGCAACCCGCAGAGATCGCCGTGCAGATGCGACTTGACCCTGCCCATGTACGAGTCTTGATTCACCGTGCACTCCAAGCTTTGCGGCATCGGTTGCCGCAAAGCCTAAAAACGTTCACTTGATTGGCGATCGGAAACAAAACTTTTTCATCACTGGTTTCTAAGATGACAAAATCTTCGACACGACCATCCGACGACGAACTGGTCACGGCTATCGAGCATGCCTTTGCGAAACAGTCGATCCCAGTCCGTCCACCGGATCATTGGCTGATGACCTCCTGTAAGCTTGATGAACCTGGTCGACGAGGCAAATCGTTTGTGCAATTGCCATCGGTCTGGGCCGTGGTATCTGTCGTGCCGACTATCGCTGTGAGTGCATTGATCGCGATCGCCATTTGGCCGACGCATCAACCGACGCCGGCCATACAGACCGAACCGAAGCAATCGGTCGCAATCGAGCAACCACAGGCGGACTCGACATTGCTGAGACGTTTCATCGCGATCAACGAATTACTGTTGGCAAGCAATTGGGACTCAGACGCAATGGCCCAGCACGTTCATGGGCTCGTTCGCACCGAATTGTTGACATTGAAAGCAGGGTTTGCCGCAATGGGTTCGGCAAATGGGATTTTGGGGGTGAGTCGATTCGAACATGATTCACCTACCGGAAAACAGATTGTCTTTCAGTATGAGATCGATCAAACCAAGCTCGAGCAAGACATCGAGCGTTTTGTGAACGGCGCTCTCAATGCCGAAGTCTTTGATTCGATAATCGAAAGCATCAAACTAGATCCCGATGGCCCGCAAGTGGATGTCCGTCAGGATCTATTTGCACAAATCGAATCGCCGGTACTGATCATGGTTGATCCGACTAGCGATGACGCCGTTGGCCAAGTTCAAGTTGAATTGAAATTGCGTTCGGAGAGTAAGGTCAAAGCAATGTTGGAACAAGTGACGCAAGTCGTCGAAAACCTATCTGTCGAAACGTATCATGGCGAACGCATTGTTACCTTTAATGCGAGTCAGAAGCCATGGGCAATCTGTATCCGGAATGACCGGCTCGTTTTGGCGAGTCGCGATCAGATCAAGAAAACGATTTCAAGATCAATGATCGATGCGGCGACCGACCGCCGGTCAAGATAGTCAGTCGCCGAAGAACACATCCGATCATACCGCGGACGACGGTTAGGCGTCCGCAGCAACGTAGTCGATAAATTCCAAGACGTCTTCAAACGGACCGGTGGCAAGAAACGTCATCTCCAAGCTTTCCGCGAGGCATTCGAAGTGCCGGGCACCGAAACAGACTTCGGGGTCGGCACCAAGGAATGTGATGACGTAGTGATGGAGCTTGTGATTGTCACTTTTGCCATTCGGAGACTGCGAATCGACCCAGGTTGAATCGGGGATCTCAAACACGCTGCAAGCTTCCAAAGTATCGTGGTCGCTCGTGTCGAGCGGATTTTCACCAGGTGCACTCGACTTCCAACCTTGGCAACCTTTCAGTCCGATTACCGCTAGCCCCTGGCCACCACCGCTTTCAGCGCTAAAGCACGCGAAGGTTTGATTGCCGCTCGTTACGACAACTGCGCCATGAGTTGTCAAACTAGGTCGAGCGCCTAAGTCAATCTGTTTCGCTTGGCGGTCTTGTTTGCCAGGCTGACGCTGTGAATCGTCAGCAAAGCCTTTGGACCCAAGGGTTGCTACAGAACTCGCTGCGGCAGTGATGCATCCGGCGTTGCGAATAAATCGACGTCGTGAATGATTCGCCATCGGTTCGTGAGAACTCATGAAAGGTGCCTCTCTTCTTTTTGGACTCGGGGTAGGCGATAGACGACGGTCTAGACGCGGCGTGATCGATAGCGAGCTGCCGACAAGAGGCCAATTGCGAGGATTGCAAAACTCGAAGGCTCTGGAACGTTGCCCCCGCCTCCTCCACCCGTCGTTGTGCCCTGCTGAATCCGTCCGGTTAATGGTGCACCATTGAAAAACTCATCGGACGTAAATCGCCAGGTTACATTTGTGACGCTGAAGTCAATTCCTGGAGTCGAGGTGAAAGTGACGCTAGACGGGGGCGTTGTGAGTAGGTTTGGGTTAAAGGAAAAATCGGTGGCTGTCCCCGTCCAACCGGTGAGATCAGGCGTAAAGGTTGTCGTGCCATCAGTAAGGGTTCCGGTCGGAGACCCAAAGTCCACAATCAATCCGTTATCAATCGTGAAATTCATATTGATGAAACCACGAGTCTGGATCGGATTGGTGGTCGCATCCTGACTGAACGACAAGGTGTATAGCCCAGGGGTCGTTTCGATTCCGGAGACGATCAATCCTGCGTCAACTTTGGGCGTGATCGCAATCGATAGAAGTATTGCGAACGAAAAAAATAGCGAGTTTCTGTGAAGTGTGTTTTTCATTGTTCGATTCGGCCATGGGAAAGATTCGGAGAGAGGTAAATCAGTGAAGCCCCTATTGCCCCGCAGGGCTAACTCCGAGATGGAAAAAGGCCGACCAATGCAATACACCAATTCGTGGTCAAATAGGGCTGCATATTTTGGTGACCTTGGCTTCCGCCCGTGGACGAAATCTGTACTGTCCCTTCAAGCATGGATTCGTTTGGTGCGACGGTCGAATACGTTGCACCTGAGGAACCCGCGTCAGTTGCCCAGGTGGCACCGACGGGCGTGTTTTGATGCCCTGCCGCGACAGCGCTTTGGCATCTGACGTCTGCAGTGTGCGAGTGAGAGGGGATCTGGGCATTGTTCAGTGTGACCTCTACTGCGCCACCACGATTGCCGATGGAGTAGCTTGGCAGTCCTGGTCCATTTCCCATATGAATGCCGACGCGTCCACGCAAGTCTGGCAGGGCAAACGTTGTCCGCCCGTCACCGCCATAGATCGTTCCCAAAAGCGAGAAAAGTGCGGTGTTTTGGCTGATCGGAAGCAATTGGCCGTCACAGTGGGCCCAGCCGCGTGGTGCAAAGTTGAATCCAAAGGATCTGATTTCGCCGAGGAATGGCTCTGACATCGTTAACGTGTTCCGTAAACAGTGGGGCGGGAGAGGAAAGCACAGAGAGATGGGTAGCTAGCTGAAGACGACTTCAACGCTTGGGCCTGATTCAGATGGAGACACGGGAACCACGAAGAGGTGAAGTTGTCCGAGTTCTGGATGGGTCAGGCGGTACGTTCGCTGAGTCACCAGCGAACCGGGAGGGAATTGGAAAAGGATTGAGAAGCCTTTTCTTACACTTGGGGAAAGTGCCGGCTGGCTCGATTCACGAATCTCGACAAGCTGGGCTTCAACCGATTGATCGTCCGTGGAAAACACAAAGGTCTCGCCTGCAAATTCACTGACGAATTCCGCCGTCAAAGACTGCAGTGCGGCGAAATCAGTTGTGTCGTTCATTGTTCCCCAATTGGGTTCTACGGTTCCATTCGCAGGCTATGGGTGTAGGTGTACTGCCTCAGAAGGTGGGGGGCAAGCGAATTTTGCAGGATAAACAGATTATGTAGGTTTTGGCGCTTGAGCGCCGAAATAAGGCCGATTCAGAAGGCTATGATTTCCAGCGAAACAATGTTGTAAGACTAGGAGAAAACATGCCAAGCGACGTCTGCATGTGTGTCATTTCAGACCAACAGGAAGATCGCCGATTGGCATTTCAACTGTTCAGCGAACTCGAGCACGTTGCGGCACTGCGGTCGATCGACGTCCGACTTGTTGAGATGCAGTTCAATGCGCGTCAGCAACAATACAAGGATCAATTTCCCGATGCTCAAGCTTGGGCAGTGCGGTTCGAAGGTGACGTCGTTGGGAGGATGTTGATCGATCAGTCCAAGCGTCCCTGGACCTTGGTCGATCTCACAGTTATGGCAAGTCATCGGGGGAAGGGAATCGGCGGCCAAGCGATCGCCATCGTTCTGGCTGATGCCGATGCAAAGGATGAGTCGATCAATGCGAGCCTGTTCGCACAGAACCAAGTCGCCCAACGCTTTTGGGAGCGGATGGGCTTTTCGGTGCACCGTGGGGATGGCGGCTATTGGGCGTTGCGCTATCCCGCAGAGTCTGAGTGATCTGCGACTGAGTGACCTTCCACCACGCCCGAGTTTGTTTAGGCAGCCGTTCGTCGCGATCGTCCTGACCAAGCTTGTTCGCGCAAACCAATGACGGATCTTGTGGTAGGTGGATTCGTGTGCCTTGCGTTCAGGGGGTTGGGGGTCTAACTTAGATGCCTCGCATGGACGGTGCGGAACGCTACAAAGGGTGCGGGACTGATGGCAAGCGTTTCACGATTCGTCGTGTGTCGAGTTCGTCTTCTCCGACTGTTTCTTTGCAGTCCTTCCGTACCGATAATCGCGATGACTTTTTCGATACGACGTTCTCGGCGGCCAGATCGCGAACGACGGATACCACGCCTGCAATTGCTCTAGGCAGGTATCTCTCGTGCCCGATTCGCCACCGCAAGCAAGGCATCTTGATGGCACGGAAAAGAAGCGGGCTGCAGAGGCAGTCTGGGCTGGCGAATGAGTTACGCCAAAAGAAACGAGTTCGTACGGCTCGATTGGCAAGGAAGCTCTTTTCAAAGCGGCAACTGCGAACTCCCTTCGAGCAACTCGAAGACCGCCGTGTGCTCGCAGCAATCCACTGGGATGGCGGCGGCGACAATTCGAGTTGGCACGACCCGCTGAACTGGGATAGCGATCAAGTCCCCGCAGTGACAGATGATGTCACTATCGAAGACGTCGCAGACGATCTTTCAATCAACATCTTGGCGAACGTCGAAGTCGCTTCGATCAGCACAACCGAACGGCTGCACGTCGTCGGATCGGAATTAAAAACCACGTCGTTGATCGCTGATGAATTGCACCTCGAAAACGCGTCGCTGATCGGCCAAGCCGGGATGCCTGTTTCGGCAACCATCCAGCGACTACTAACGGTCGAACAATCGGCAAGTGACTTCATGGTGCTCGGCAACCTGCACGTCACTGGCGATCTGTTGCTCGCGCAGCCGACACGCATCGTTGCCAACGGTGCTGATGCGCAGCTTACCGTCGATGGCGATGCGAATCTCGAAGACGCACAGGTCAGCGTGACGGCTGGCGGCGTTGTCGCGATGCCAAACGTGCAAACGTATTGGTTTCATACCGACGGAAATGGGCAAACGCGCACCTTCAGTGTCGACGGTGCCGGCAGCCGTTTGGATTTCAGCGGCTTACAAATCATCAGCGGCGGGCGGAACTACAACAGCCACCTGAACTTTGTCGTGACCGATGGAGGCGTAATCGATTTGTCCGGCGTCGCTTCCGTTGTCGACCCCGCCGAAGGAAACGTCGACTTTCGATCGATCAAGTTTCAGGCCACTGGCGCCGACAGCAAAATCAATTTGCCGAGTCTCGTCTCCATCGTCGATCAAGAATCCGACGATCCCACAGCGCTGATTGCAACGAGCGGCGGCGTGATCAATGTGCCAAGCCTTACGCACGCCCAAGGAACTTCATTCGGACTCGATGGGAGCAGCGGACTGGCAATCGATTCGATTCGGTCACTTTACGAATCGTCTGTCAACATCAGCAGTAGCGACGTCTCGCTTGGCAGTTTGATTGATGCCACCGGTACGGAATTCTATGTCGACGGTGTCGCGCTCGGATTGCCGCAACTCACGTCACTTCAAAACGGTGGGATTCACTTGGTTGACGGTGGGCAAATCGATTCGCCACTGCTATCGGAGATCGATGGAGCGGACTTGTCAGTGACTGGTGGTTCGTCACTGACACTTCCGAATGTCACCCGCTATGCGCATGCCGCCGAATCGATTTCCAAGCAAAGGAAATGGCAAGTCGATGGTGTCGGTTCAAAGCTGATCCTGCCACATCTCGAAACGATCACCGGTGCGACAACTTATGGTGGAACGCATCTCGTTCGCGTGACCGCTGGTGGTGCGATCGAGTTGCCAGTGCTGCGGCAAGTGACTGATCCACGCGAAGGCAACCAGAGCTTTCGCCGCTTCGAAATGACCGCCGACGGAACGGCAAGCCGGATCGAAGTCGGACAATTGCAATCGATCATTGATCAATTCGCATCAGGAGCCGGCCAGCCTTCGGTGGTCGACGCAAGTAACGGCGGTGTGATCGACGCGGCGAACTTGCGTTACCTGCGAGGTGTTAAAACAACGATCGATACCACAGGTGACATCGCGACTTCGGGATTGGTTTCGATCACGCAAAGTGATCTGACAATCGACCAACAACCGAGCCTGTTCGAATCGCTTACCACCATCGAATCGACGCGTTTGAAGTTGATTCAGACCCAAGCCGAACTGAATCAAATCTCGCGGTTCGAACACAACCAATTGATCACCGATCAAGCCGCAACGATCCAGTTGCCTTCGGTGACAAGTATCAACGGATCGGGATTCGAGGCCTACGGCGGAACCGTGATCTCGCTGGACGCATTCAGCGAGTATCGATTGTCGCCGCTAGACGTCAACGAACAACGTGCCTGGATCGCCGATGGTGCGGGCAGCAAAATCGATCTCTCGAATGTGGAATGGATCGAAGGAGGCGATCTCTACAACACTCGCATCAACGTTGCCGCACGCGACGGCGGCGAGATCGATTTGAGTTCGGTTCAGCAAGTCGTCGATCCGCTGGAAGGGAACACCAGCTTTCGGCAGATCAGCTTCAGTGCCGAAGGCGACGCGTCCACGATCCGGCTCGATCAACTGGTCAACGTCATCGACCGCGACGGCAACCTCGTTTCGTCGCTGGCCGAGTCAAACGGCGGCAGTGTGCTCACGCCTGCACTTCAGACGCTTGTGAATGCGACGTTGATGCAAGATCACGCGATGGGTGCCCCGGCGGTGACCGAGTCGGGGCAGTCGGTGCTTTCCGGCGGTCAAGAAACCGGGATGCCCGAATTTGCGCCGACGATGTCGCGACAAATCGTTACTTGGTTAGGCGGCGACGGCGATTGGACGGATCCATCGATGTGGGATGCCGGCCGAGTTCCGAGTGTGCACGATGCTGTTGAACTGACCAGCGGCACCGCTACGATCGGATCCGGCGATCAAACGGCGTATTCGATCAATGGCAGCGGTGCGTTGCATTTGCAAGCCGGTTCGTTGACGCTTTGGGGCGAATCACGATTGGACGGCGAACTGTCACTCGATCCCGGCACCACACTCGCCCTGCATGGCCAAAACGCGAGTTTGGTTGCCGACGGAACGCAGGTCATCGACGGGGCAAACTTCTCGGTCACCGATGGTGCCGAATTACGTTTCACCAAAGCCAACAGCTATTCACATCTGGGGGCCAGCAACGTCGCTCGAAATTGGATCGTGCAGGGCAGCGGCAGCGTGCTCGCTTTCGACGCCTTGACCGAAATCAACGGCGGCGAGCAGTACAACACACGACTAAATCTTGAAGCCCGCGCGGGTGGACAGATTTCCTTGCCCATGGTCAGTCAAATCGTTGATGGCAGCAGCGGCAACACGAGCCTACGGTCCATCAAAGTTTTGGCGATCGATGCCGGAAGTCAGATCGACCTGAATTCATTGGTTCGCTTCCAAGACGATTCGTCGGACCCCTCGTCGCTACAAACTTATTCGCAGCTACAAGCCCTTCGCGGCGGCGAGATTTCGTTGGGATCGTTGACTGAGTTGATCGGTGTCGCAGTCAAACGCGATTCGATCAGCCAACTGCCAATCGAAAGCGTCGAAACGTTCGACCAGAGTTGGCTGGATGTCGATTCGATCGATGTCGAATTGCCGTTGCTCGAATTTGCGGACGGTGCTTCCTTTCAAGTCCAGCACGGCTCGCTCAGCTTACCCGCGTTGCGACAGCTGACACGTGGTGAACTTCGCGTTGGCGCCGGTGCATCGGTCTCCGTCGACGTCTTGGAACAAATTGACGGCAGCAACTTGATCGCCGAACGTGGCGCCGCGATTTCATTGCCGCTGGTCACACACTACGACCACTCTTCCACCGCGAATTCGCAAACCCGTCGCATCGAAGCAAAAGGGTTCGGCAGTCAAGTGTCGCTGCCTTCATTGCAGACGATTACGGGCGCGACGACGTACGGATCGCAACTGGCGATTTCAGCAAACGACGGCGGGCAAGTCGCATTGCCAGAGCTGACCAGCATCGCGGATCCAGAAAGTGGCAACCGATCCTTTCGCGGCGTGCATTTGATCGCGGTCGGATACGGAAGCGAGTTGCAACTCCCGAAGCTGGCAACATTCGCGGACGTGGGCGAGAGTCCGATCAGTCAAAACGTTGTTCCCGCATACTCGACGCTTTCGGTGACCGGCGGGGCGACGGTTCAAACCGGCGTGTTGGCGGAACTCACCGGGGTACAGTTGATTTCAGACCGCGCAGACGCGATCGACGTTTCGACGGTCCAAACGGCTCTCAACAGTTCGTTGGAACTGTTCGGCGCAGGGCAGGTGCGGTTCGACAGTTTGATCGATGCGGCCGGCACCGCCATTCGCTTGAACGGTATTGCCGGGGAATTGCCGGAACTGACAACCATCCGAGGCGGTGAGCTTTCCATCGTTTCCGGTGCAACCATCGAAGCACCGAAGCTTGCTGACATCGACTCTGCAACCTTGATCGCGTCGGGTGGTGAAACCATCTCGTTGCCGAACGTTACCACGATCAGTCACTCCAGCACTGCCGCCAATCAAACGATGCGATTGCGCGCCGAAGGGCCCGGCAGCCGACTGGATTTGTCAAACGTCACCTCGATCCGAGGAGGCACACACTACAACACCAACGTCGCAATCGAAGCGTTGTCGGGCGGCGTCGTTGACCTGTCAAACGCCGTGTCCCTGGTGGATCCCAGCGAAGGCAATTTGAGCTTCCGCCGCTTCGAGATTCTTAGCGAAGGGGTTGGCAGTTTGATCGATCTCGCTTCGCTGACACTCGTTTCGGACGCATCCTCAGGCAGCACCTCGGGTGCGAACCTTTGGTCGTCGATCATCGCTCGCTACGGCGGACGCATCGACATCTCGAGGGCTTCTGCAGAAGCCGCAATGCTGACCGGTACCCGAGTGGTCGTGATTGCTCGAGGCACGGTTACGGGATCGTTCGAACTTGACACCGACAGCGTGCTTACAGGCGATTCGAATGTCCAGGCGGCCGTGATCTCAGGCGGATTGATTCAGCCAGAGCCTCGGCTTTCGATCAGTGGTCCGTTGCAACTCTTGCCAACGTCGGTCGTCGAACTGGAGATCAGCGGCACGACGCCGGTTGATCAATACGAACAACTGAGCCTATCGAGCGTCCAGTTCGATGGGACCGTGCGGACGGTGAAGTCTGGTGGATTTGAGCCTGAATTCGGTGACAGTTTCCGCGTCATCACCTTCGATTCAAAGACTGGCACGCCGGCGTACGAGGGATTGGATTTCGGCAGTCAGATTTTGACGCCCGAGTTGACCGCGAATGCATTGGAATTTGTCGCCGGCTTCTCCTCTGGTCCGGCGATTGAGTCCATCGACGTGTCCGATAGTGCCGTCAATGCGGATGGCCCGTTTCTTGTCTTGAACTTCAATGAAGCCATCGACCAGTCATCGTTGACAACCGACGACATCATCTTGACCGGACCGGGTGACATTGCAGTCGCGATCGATTCGATCGAGCCCTTTGATCCGCAACCGGATCAGACGTCGTTTACAAGCTTTATCGTTCGCCCGAATCGCGATGACTATGTTGACGGCCAGTACGAACTTGTCATCGGCCCCAACGTCTTGGACGTCGTTGGGAACCCGATGAACCAAGATGGCGACCAAACCAACGGCGAACCACTGGACGACCAATTTGCAACGACGTTGCAGTGGGCGCTACCAGACTTGGCGTTGTCCGGTGGTTCGCTGAACCTCGGCCAAACCGCATATCAGTTTGGCACGCAGATCGATGTCGCTTACCAACTTGGAAACGCAGGAACCGGCACCGCAGGCGGCAGCGACTGGACCGATCGTATCTACTTATCACACGATCAAACGCTAGACGGCGACGACCTGTCGATCGGTGAATTGCTGCAAACGGATGTGCTGACATCGGGCCAGCAGCTAAGCAGCGATTTGACCGTGACATTGCCGCTGGACGTTTCATTGCAAAGCGGGACGTACTACCTGCTGCTTTCGTTGGATGACGATCAGCAGATTAGCGAATCGGATGAAACGAACGTCGTCTCGTCTTCGGCGATCGAATTGCTTTTCCCGCCGCTCGTCGATCTGACGCCGCTAGCCTTGTCTGGCCCTGTAACGTTGCAACCAGGGCAAACTTCCGTCTTCAGTTGGTCGGTAGTCAATCAAGGTGACATCGCAACCGATTCGACTTGGTTTGATCAGGTTCAATTGCGTTCGGTTGATCAACCGGACGAGGTGTACTTTGTCGGCCGCGTCCTGCATACCACGATGACGCTTGTGCCGGGTCAGTCGTATCAGTCAATGATGACGGTGGACTTGCCGGCGATTCCCGATGGCAACTACTTGGTCGAACTGGTGACGGACTGGAATGATCGATTGTTCGAAGGCCCCTACGAAGACAACAACGTTATTCAAGGGACTGCGATCACAATCGACCATGCGGATTTGAAAGCCAGCGACTTCGTTTCACCAGCAACCGCACAGTCCGGCGAGACGATCGCTCTCCAGTGGCGTCTCGCCAATCAAGGCACCGGGACCGCGCACCAATGGACTCAGCGACTGTACTTGTCCGCCGATGGCAATGTCTCTGCCGACGACCGATTGCTGGACGAGTTTCTCGTTTCTGACTCGCTGGACGCTGGGCAAGCACGTCAGCAGACGCGAGATCTGCTGCTGCCGATCGACGTGCAAGGCACTTGGAATCTGCTGTTGCAAACGGACGCTGGCGAAACCGTTGACGTCGACTTGCGCACGATCGAGATCACCTTGGCGCCCTATGCGGATCTGACTGTCGAGAACATCGAGTTGCCCAATGAAATCACGGGTGACCCGGCGGAAGTCACCGTACAGTGGACGGTGCGAAATCAAGGTACCGGGCAGGGAGCGGTCGATCACTGGACCGACACGGTGATCTTCAGCCAAAACGAAATCTTGGGAGACGATGACGACTGGGTTGCGGCGACCATTCAGCACCATAGCGGAATTGACGCTGGGCAGGCCATCACGTATCGCGAAACGATCCTGCTACCGGCCGCGACGAGTGGCCGATTCAATGTGTTCGTACAAACCGACTCTGCAAACGAAGTTTTCGAGAATGGTTTCGAACAAAACAACACCGCCGTGGCAAGCAACACCATCGACGTCAGGCGTGCACTACCGGCGGACCTGATCGTCAGCGATGTGGTGGTTCCCGTCGACGTTGACTCTGGAACAACCGTCGACGTGACTTGGACGGTGCAAAACATTGGCCCGGGGATTACCGACCGTGGCGACTGGTACGACAAGGTCTACTTGGCAACCGACGCGGCGGGTGAACATCCTGTCGAGGGAACGGAAACACGGTTCCAACACTTCGGCCAACTGGGTGCCGGCGGAAACTATGTCCGAACCGGTGGCCTTGTCATCCCGCACGGCATCTCGGGCGAATTCTTTGTCATCGTTCACACCGCCCAATCGAACGCGCCCTACGAGTTTATTTTCACCGGCAACAATCAAACCGCCAGTCCCGCGATCACGGTCACGCTGTCACCGACTCCTGATTTAACCGTGACGGACTTGATCGTTCCGGCAACTGCACAAGAAGGGACGTTGATCGACGTCCAGTGGACGGTGCTGAACGACGGATTGGCAACCGCAACCGGTGGTTGGATTGACCGCGTTTACTTGCAAGAAGCGGGCAATCCGAACGCCCCGATCATTGAGCTCGGTCAATATCCGTTTCTCGATCCGATCGAACCGGGAATACGCTACACACGTGGCGAAAGCATCCGTATCCCTCGGCAAACGACGGGCGTGTTCCGAATCTTCGTCGACACCAACGCGGGCGAATTGCTCTACGAAGCCACCGCGACGACGAACAACACGAAGTCACTGCCGCTGACAATCGATGTCAATCCACGGCCCGACTTGCAAATCGAATCGATCAGCGTTCCCGAACGATTGGACGCCGGTGCCAGGCTGTCACCAAGCTTCGTCGTGCTCAACCAAGGCGGACGGGCAACCGAAGGCACCACATGGATCGACCGCGTTTATCTGTCGCTGGATACGACGGTCGACCAAGCCGACTTGCTGATCGGTGAGTTTGACAACGGGGCCGCCTTGGCACCCGGCGAACGCTACAACACCTTGACGGACGGCATCATTGTTCCGCTGCATTATCGCGGCACCGTTTATGTGCTGGTGCAAACCGACGCCCTTGATGACGTCGATGAATGGCCCGGCGAAGATAACAATGTGTTCTATGAACCAGTGATCGTCGAACGCGACCGGCTCGCCGACTTGGCTGTTAGCGATGTCTTGGCACCATCGCAAGTCGTGGCCGGGGCTGTCGTCCCGGTTCGATACACGGTGACGAACCTCGGCGAGTCCGAAACGATCGGCGAGACTTGGCTGGAGAACGTTTGGCTGACACGGGACAAAGACCGGCCGCATCCCGGTCAAGGCGACTATGTCCTGAAGTCCATTTCTCATTCTGGAAAACTGACACCGGGCGCGGGTTATGAAAGCGAGGTGTTGGTCACCATCCCCGAAACGCTGCCTTCGGGAACTTGGTACATCACGCCTTGGGTCGATCCCTTGGACATGATTCCCGAAGAGTCTTTGGTCGCGGATCAAAACCCCGACGACCCGACCAATCTTGACAACAACAATTACCATTCGCTAGCGGTTCAGGTACTAGGCTCACAGCCAGACCTAGTGGTCACGGATGTTGATGTGCCAGCGACAACTCAAGCGGGCGAAACGATTCATGTCGAATGGACCGTCAGCAACCTCGGCCTCGCCGATGCCGGCCCCGGCGGTTGGCTCGATCGAGTTTACTTGAGCGATCGGCCAGACCCCAAAGCTGACGACGCGACGACGATGCTATTGGCCGAAGTCAAACGCGAACAGCCACTCGCCGAAGGTGCGTCGTACACCGTTGTGGTCGACGTGCCGCTTAGCCCATCCGCATCCGGCCAGTACATCATCGTGATCACCGACGATGATTTGCCGCCGCAACCACAGATCGATTTGGGGAGTATCTTCGGCAACTTGATTCCGCCCCAAGAGCAGTTCTTCCCGGTCACGGAGGTCTTCGAAGACAATAACCTGACTGCGGTGTCAGCAGAGGTTGTCGCAACACCGGCCAACTTGAAAGTCGTCGATTTTGATCTGCCAAGCGACGCGAGAAGCGGTGAAGAAATCACGTTCAGCTACACCGTCGAAAACATCGGCACAGCACCGGTTTGGTCGGGCACGAAGTACTGGAAAGATTTCGTCTGGTTGTCCAGCGATCCGACCTTCATCCGAGACCGGGCGTCGTTTTTGGGAGCCACGGTGTATGCGCCCGATGAGATTTTACAGCCCGGCGATCGCTACACCGTGTCGATGACCACGACGTTGCCGCCGGGCACCGATGGCGACTATTCCTTGTGGGTGCATCTGAACGCGAATAACGATCAGTCACCGTTCTTGTTTCCTTATCTCGCACGTCGACTGGACGAACAGTTCTATCCGGCGGATGAAGGCGAAAATGACTTGTGGGTCGGTCACTTCGATCACTGGGCGTTCGAAGACCCGAGCGACAATCTGGCACGAGCTGTTCTTCCGATCGAGTATCGCGAAGCCGACTTGGTTGTCACTCAGTTCGATGTCCCAAACGATGTCACCTCGGGGGAAACGGTCACGCTGACCTACACCGTCGCAAATCAAGGCGATCGGGCAACGCGAATTGGCAGTTGGTCCGACCGTGTCTTCATCTCGCGAGATGATTCGCTGGACAACCGTGACTTGCAGGTTGGCTCCACACCGCATTTTGGAATCCTTGAGCCCGGTCAGTCTTACACGGCCAGCATCAATGCCCGAATTCCAGATGGCATCGAAGGCGACTTCCAACTGATCCTGTTTGCCGATTCGGCGGCCCAAATCGACCGCAGCGGAAGACTCGGCGATATCGGTTTCCGCCAAGTCGGGATCGAGTTCGAGTTGCCCGGTTCGCTTGCACCCTGGGACCTCGCGTCTTCCGCATCGCGTCAATCGGCACGCGGCAAAGTCAAAGAGTACCAACAGGAAGGCAACAACATCGCGGCACAGACCACCAGCGTCACGTTGGCGATGCCACCCGACTTGCAAGTCGAAACGGTCACGGCACCACTGCGTGCCGATCGCGGGCAATCGATCGATGTTTCTTATGTCGTCCGAAATGCCGGCGGCAACACTGTCGCCGCGCAAGACGAATGGATTGACCTGATCTATCTGTCGCGTGACACGTTGCTGGATCTGTCGGGTGACATTTATCTCGGCTCGGTCGAGCACCAAGACGGCTTGGCAGCAGGCGAGGCCTACTCCATTGAAACAACGGTCCCATTGCCGGCCGATTTGCTAGGGCCGTACTACGTGTTTGTGATCACTGATCCAGACCGTGAACGGTTCGCGGGTGATGTCTTCGAAGGAGGCTTGGAACGCAACAACGCGGCCCACCCTGGCACACCGCTGTTGATCGAATTGCCGCCTCCGGTGGACCTGGAAGTCCAGTCCGTGACGGTCCCACAAAATTCGGTGACCGGCGAAGCTGTCGAATTCACCTGGACAGTCACCAACAACAGCAACGAGACCGCCGAAGGCCACTGGTCCGACAGCGTCTACTTATCTGTCGATGCGTCATGGAATTTAAGTGACGTTCCTGTCGGCCGTGTCGAGTTTGAAGGGACTCTCGAGCCGGGTGAAAGTTACACGTCGACCTTGCAAACGTGGATGCTTTCGGTGACACCGGGAGCGTACCGTGCGATCGTTCGCACCGACATCTTCAACCAAGTGTTCGAAGCAGATCTCGAAGGCAACAACACGACCGCGTCGCCGTCGACGATGCAGGTCACGGCACCACGATTGACACTGGACGTTCCGTACCCAACGACCCTGTTGCCATCGCAGCAGCGTCTGTTTGCTGTCGACGTGCCTCCCGAGCAAACGTTGCGTGTCACGGTAATCGCGGACGACGATTCATCGCAGGAAGTTTACTTGCGATCCGCCGTCGCACCGACGACTCATCAGTACGACGCCAGCAGTGGTGGGACGTTGGCATCGGCGACATCCGCCGTCGTGCCGTCCACGATTGCCGGAACCTATTACGTCTTGCTGGATAACTTTGCCGCTAGCGAAGCCGGTTCATCGATCCGTGTGCTCGCCGAGTTATTGCCGCTCGCGATCACGGATGTCCGCACCGATGTCGGCGGTGATTCCCGGTATGTGACCACGACAATCCAAGGGGCGCGTTTTCATGAAGACGCGATTGTCAAACTGGTTCGCCCCGGATTTGCGGAGTATCTGCCGGTGACTCTGAACCGAGTTTCGGCGTCAGAAATCATCGCGACCTTTGATTTCGATGACGCGCCGCATGGCCTGTACGACGTTCAAGTCATCAACCCGGATGGTCAAGTCGCGGTGCTGCCCTACCGTTTCTTGATCCAACGGACAATCGAACCCGAAGTGTCCGTTGGGATCGGTGGTCCGCGTTATGTCTTTGCCGGTGACCAAGGCACCTACAGCGTTGCGATCGAAAACCTCAGCAACGTTGACGCACCGTATGTGTACTACAGCGTCGGCATCCCGGAACTGGGCATCAATCAAAACGTCTACAACCTTCCTTACACACACTTCACTTCGAACCTTCGTGGCGGCCCCGAAGGTTCTCTACATGACTTGCCTTGGGCAGAACTCGATTCGGCTGTCAACGTCGATGGCCACTGGACTGCTGGCGGGTACCTGTTTGATCAGGCTGCCGATCGCAGTGCCGGGTTCAACTTTCAAGTGCAAACCTATCCCGGCCTTCGCGAATTAAGCGACCATGCGTGGGAAGCATTCAAGGCGAAGCTTTACGAAGCGGTGCCGCTGTACGCGGAACAAGATTTACTTGCCGAAGGTCCGTCAGCACTCGATCAGTTGTCGCCTGGGCTTTCTTTGGTTTGGGAAGTCTTCGGCGCCGTACCGGACTTGTTGACTCAGCCGCTGATCCCGTTCCAATTCCATGTGGTCGCGTCCGCAACGGCGATGACGCGAGACGAATTCATCGCACACGCATTGGCCGAAGCCGAAACGCTGCGCAGTGGAATCCTGAATGACGCCGATGCAGACGCGGCATTGGTCAACCTCGCCGGCGACCAGGATGCGTGGCAAGACCTGTATCTGGCGTATCTGACAGAAAGCGGCCGGCTGCGTGCCGAAGACGTCGCACCACCGGCGCGGCGTGATCAAGAACTGGCAAGCCTGATGGCAACGCTCACTGGCGGCGTGATGACGGGACCTGGGGGCGACCAAGTCATCTTGGCCGGGACGTTTGACGACTTCTTTGCAAACGTCCGTCGTTGGTACGGTCACGACCCATCGCTGACAGCACCACTCGCAGACGATCTGACACAATTCGATTCCGATTCGCTTTCCTTCCTGGGGATTCTGCGAAGTGCCAACCCGGTTGCCGAATTGCCGATCTTCGATGACTACGACCTGGGCCTCGGCGCAAACACTCACTTCCAAGCGATGCGAGTCTATGTGCCCTGGGTGCCGTTCGGACGTCGTAGCGACGGCATTCCATCGGAGTACCAAATCAATGGGATCACGCCAAACGGCGAAGACATTTTCTTTCCCTTGAACTTGCAAGGGTACTACGACCAACTCGGTGGAGTTTCAGGGGCGGCCTCGCAAACCGGTCCCTTCACCATCGAAACCGGCGGCTTCGTCCCGGCGGAAACACCGCTGCCGATCACGGTGAACTTTCAAAATGATCCGAATGCGCTGCGCGAGACAAACGAAATCCGCGTCGTCGTTCCGCTCGACGAAAACGTGGACCCGCGATCGTTCCGGCTTGGCGATTTGAAAATCAGTGACCTCAACATTCGGATGCCAGACAACCGATCGCTGTATCAAGGCGAATTCGAGTTCGCCGATTCTTTGGGGTACAACGTGCGCGTCAGTGCCGGTGTTGACTTGCAGTCGAACACGGCGACCTGGTTGATCCAAGCGATCGATCCGTTGACCGGCGAAGTCCGCACCGACGGACAAAACGGTCTGTTGCCGCCGAATGACGCGCAAGGCCACGGCGCAGGCTTTGTCAGCTACAGCGTTCAAATTGCGGACCAAGCGACTTCTGGAGCCACGTTCACCGCACGCGCCCGTGTGTTGCTGGACAACGCACCGGCTGATGATGCCGAGCCGCTGACCTACGCGATCGATGCACAGTCGCCGATCAGCACCGTGAATGTCACGCCGCTGAACAATCAACATGACTTTGTCGTTCGTTGGCAGTCGATCGACGAACCGGAAGGCAGCGGTGTCAAACATGTCACGATTTATGTCGCCGAAGATGGCGGTGATTTCAAAATCTGGAAACGCCAGCAACCCGGCGCAACTGGCGAAGAAGTCTTCGTCGGTCGAGTCGGACATGACTATGAGTTTCTCGCATTGGCAACCGACCTTGCCGGCAACCGCGAGACTCCGCCAACCGGACGATCGACAGCAGACGACGGTTCGCGTGTCGCACTCGGCACCTTGCCTGCCGTCGACACTTCAACTTCCAACCAGCTTGGCCAACCGGCAACGCCTCGTTCCACCCCGTCGCCCAACGCTTTGTTCACGGTTGCGGAAAATCTAATTCCGTCACAGGTTTCGCCTTCACGACCGTCAAGTTTTGCGACGGTATTGCAACCGTTTGCCGCGCAGCAATTCGCTGGCGGTTTTGCCAACTCGGCAAACGCAGTTGATTCGTCGGGCATCGGCCCGATGGCAATCGCCGAAATGCCCAGCGGTGACTTCTTGGTCAGCGGCGGTGCGTCGCGGAATCAGCTTTATCTCTTTTCAAGCGAAGGTGGTGAAGCAGACCGAGTCTGGGCAGAACTCGACCATCCGATCTTCAATCTGGTTTTCGATCACTCCGAACGACTTTGGGCGACCACCGGTGGCGGACCGTTATTGGAATTGGATCCCAGCGATGGAACCGTACTTGCCGAATACGGTGACGGATTGACGATGGGGCTAACCGTGGATCCGATCAGCGGTGACCTGTTTGTCGGATCAGGTTCAGGCGTCGAACGGTTTGATCCAGAGACGAAGCGGTTCAGTCACTTCTCACGTGATCAGGATCTTCGCGTCGGCAGTTTGGCGTTTGCCGATGATGGCACACTGTACGCCACACGCTGGCCTCAGCGAGACGCGGTGGTGAAGTTCAACGCACTGGGACGTGCCGAAACCGTTTTGCAATTCGACACGCCGATCGATTCCATCGCGATCGGGATCAAAGACACGCCGCTCGAGGGTTTGATGTTTGTCACCCACAACCGTGGAATCCGTGGTGCGAACAGCGACAACGAGAACAGCGAGTTGACGATGGTCGATCTCGCCTCGCTTCGCCAAGTGCCGTTGGCGAGTGGTGGAACGCGAGGCGACGTGGTGATCACCAGCAGCGACGGCAATATCTACGTCAGTGGTTCCACTTCGGTCGATGTGCTCAGCCCGATTCAAACGCCTCAAATCATTGCCACTTTACCGGCCGAGCAAACGACGACGGCATTGCCGCTGGGGATGATCGCGGTCGCGTTCAGTGAAGACATGTGGGTTGGTGACGGGATGGCAGTTCAGTCGGTGATCAACCCCGGCAACTATGTCATTCACAGTGCTGACGGCAATGATCCTGTCGTGACCGGAGTTCGCTATCACGATGCGACTCGCACGGCGTATGTCTTTGTCAGCGGATTTCAGCCGGGCGATCAAACCTTGTTTGTCGGCGGCGGCATTCAAAGTGCCGGCGGGTTCCCGATGGCAAGTGGTTTCGAAGTCCACTTCAAAACGGTCAGCGAGTTCTCGGCCGACGTCGACATCACGATTGTCGGAACGCGTTTGAATCGTGCCGAGCAAACGTTGACTTACGATGTCACGATCACCAACCAAGGCAGCTATGACCTGCTGCTGCCGATGTCGCTTGCCTTCACATCGAACGGGCGACTGATCGAAGCGACACCGGCCGATGACGCATCAAGTGATGCCGAAGGCGCTGGATCTTTGACTTGGCCGATCAGGTTCCCGGCGGTGTTCGTTTGCAACCGGGCCAATCGACTTCGGCAAAGACACTGCGATGGTTGGTGCCTGGCGATGCGGTAACGGACGTTGTCCCCAGTTTTTTAGCGACCGCAACCGCAAACCTGCGTCCCGCGTTTGATTCCGTTGCCGCCGAAAACGTCGTCGCGGGAAATGAATACGTTTACGACGCGAACGCAAACGATCCCGACGGCACCGCGATTTTCTATCAGTTGCTAAGTGCGCCCGATGGCATGACCGTCGACTCCGCGACGGGCATCGTTCGGTGGCAGACCGATTCGCACGTTGCCGCACAAAACGACGTGGTGCTTTATGCGTTTGACTCGCGTGGCGGCTTTGCTGCCCAGCAATGGACGGTCAACGTCACGGGCGGGAACACTCCGCCAGAATTCGTTTCGCCACCCGACACGGTGCAGCTTGCCGAGAACGAAACGCTGCAACTGACAATCGATGCGACAGACATTGACGGTGACAGCGTCGATGTTTGGGCGGATCATTTGCCTGCCGGTGCGTTCTTGGATGCGGAAACCAAAACGCTGTGGTGGTCGCCCGGTGCGGCTTCCGCGGGAACGTATCACGGCGTCACACTTTGGGCCAGCGACGGTGTTCACGTCACCAGTCATTCGTTTGACCTCTTGGTCGCTGCTGCCGATCGTCCGCCGGTGATCGAACCGGTTTCTAACGCGACCGTGCGTCAGGGTGACCTGTGGACCTACCGTATCCAAGCGGCAGACCCTGATGGCGACGCGTTGACGTTTACGAGCGATCAACTGCCGAGTGGGGCAACGCTGGATGCTCGTGAAGGCGTGTTACGTTGGCAAGTCGGCTTTGACAGCCCAGCAGTCGTGACGATTCCGATCACGGTGACGGGCGGCGGCCAGTCGACTACGGCCAACATCACCGTCGATGTGATCAACGCCAACGGCGCACCGCTGTTCGATCCGATGCAAGGTTGGGTGATCGATGAAGGCCAAACGTTATCGATCACCACGTTCGCGTTCGACCCTGACCATCCGGAAGTTCGTTCGCCAAACGCCGGTTCGTACATCACGTATGACGCGATCGGGTTACCGGATGGCGCGACCTATGACAGTGCCACGGCCACACTGACGTGGACGCCCGACTTTGATCAGGCCGGTGAATACGCCGTTGAAGTCTTTGCGACGGATGACGGCGATGGAACGGGCAACCCAATCACGATCAAGACCGAAATTCCGATTACCGTTCGCGACGTCAACCACAAGCCGCTGATTACTCCCGTTGCTTCGCTGGCGTTGTCACGTGGCAGCAGAGTCGACTTGCCGATCGAAGTGGTCGATTTAGATGGTGACACAATCGAATTGCAAGTTGCCAACGGTTTGACAGGGCTGCCGCTGCCGAAGTTCGCGACGTTCACGGACCATGGCAATGGCACCGGCGTGATTCAGCTCGCACCTGGAACCGGAGACCGTGGGAACTACACGTTTTCGATTCTAGCCCAGGACGATGGCGGAGGCGGTTATCGCGGTCAGGTCGCGCAGTCACAGTATGACTTTGTCGTAACGATCGAATCGGAAAACGATCCGCCCGTGATTGAAACGGTTCCAGCCCTGGTTGCTGTTGCGGGCGAACGGCTGCGCTTGCCGATCCAGGTTTCAGACATCGATCAAGAACCACTGGAGTTTTCGATCTCCGGTTTACCGCCGCAAGCCAGAATCGTTGCCGGAGCCCGGTACGGCGAAGCGTTCTTGAATTGGGATCCCACAACCGCCGACTTGGGGCACTACGACGTCACCGTGTCAGCGACCGATTCGGGCAATGGCGTCATGGCCAGTCGTCTGACAGCTTCGCAGACGTTTTCGCTGGACGTACGTGCGACCAATCAAAGTCCAATGCTGAACGCGATACCAACGATCACGATCGGCGAAGGTGAAGCGTTTGCTCGTCAGCTCTCCGCGACCGATCCAGACAGCGATTCGGTCCATTTCGCTGCGTCAAACTTGCCAGACGGTGCGATGTTCGATCCGATCACAGGCTGGCTACGCTGGACACCGTCGTTTGATCAAGCCGGCATCTACACCATCCCAATCAAGGCAACGGACGGTTCCGCAAGCGACCAGCGGAACGTGGAAATCATCGTCGACGATGTCAATCGTGCGCCGAAACTGGCGTATCCCGCGATGCAATACGGTCGGGAAGGCAGCGAATTGCTGTTCCGTGTCCGTGGTGATGACTTCGACGGTGGCCCACTGAACTTGGTCGCGGAAAATCTGCCCTCCGGCGCGACGTTTGATTCAAGCACGCGACGTTTCCGTTGGGTGCCGGGGTACGATCAAGCGGGCACCTACAACGTGCGGTTCACGTTGACCGACGAGCAATCCGCGAGTGATACGATCTCCGTTCCGATCCTTGTCAGCAACACGAATCGCCCGCCAACGATTGAAGCCCGGCGGCATCAGGTCCTCGTCGGCGAATCGTTGACAACGACCATCGTTGCATCCGATTCAGACGCCGATGACCAACTGACCTATTCGGCCTACGGACTACCCGAAGGCGCGACGTTGAACGCGTCGAGCGGGCAGATCGAGTGGGTGCCGAATCCGGGACAAGTCGGATCGTATTATGTTGACGTGCGGGTCAGCGACGGGTTGCTCGAATCACAGTCAACATTGGTCATCGAATGCGTCGCGTCGGCTCGCGTCCCCAACGTCGTGATCGTCACCACGCCAAGCTTCCCCGCACGTCCGGGACAGGTGATTCAAGTTCAAGTGATCGCCGATGGAGTTTCGCCGATCGACACACTTTCGTTGACCTATCGAGGCAACCCGGTCACGCTCGACGCGTCCGGCAAAGCAACCATCACGGCAGGCGGTCCTGGCAAGTCGACTTTGGTTGCCACCGCGACCGATGAAGACGGATTCACTGGCACCACAAGCGAGCTTATTCGTGTCCGCGACCTAGCTGATGACCAGCCACCCGTCGTTTCGCTGAATTTGCCTTCGCTGAGCAAGCTGTCGAACCAAGCGGACTTGGCCGGGACAATTGACGATGCACAACTGGAACGCTGGACGCTGACTGTTCAGTCTTTAGCCACCGGCCGAACGACAACAATCGCCAGTGGCGACACAACGGTGCTCGATGAAGTGATCGCACAGATCGACCCACGCGAGTTTGCCAACGGCTTCTATCGAATCACCCTCGACGCCCAAGACATCCAAGGCCGTGAATCGGCAACAAATGTTTTTGTCGAAATCGACACGGCCGAAAAGATCGATGCCTTTACGAGGACGGACTTGGATGCCGCGATCGAAGTCGATGGCAAAGTGTTCGAAGTCTCGCGTCAATACGATTCGCTGTCTCAATCATGGCGGCCAACCTTTCGCTCGCTCGGCAAGCCAGACCTAATGTCGACCGGCAGCGCCAGCGATCTCGAATCACTCGGCATTTACTCGGCGTTGTCGGCGGGCGATCGCATCTACATCAGTTTGCCCGATGGCACTCGCGCCGGGTTTACGTTTGCTCCCGAACCGAGTCAGCCGTTCGCATCGAATTCGTCGCTCGTGTTTTACAAGCCGCTTTGGATTGCTGACACGGGTGTGGAATACGAGCTTCAGTCACTCGATCGGCTGTTAGTCCGAGGCGGCAACCGGTTTTATGACCAATCGAGCGGTCAGCCCTATCATCCAGCCAACACGTTGCTGGGGGCCGACAGTTGGCGTTTGACACATCCGGATGGAAAAGTTGATGTCGCTGACGCAAATGGAGTCATCGTTCGGACGGTTTGGCCGGACGGCACCACTTGGCATCTTAGCGATAGCGGCGTGCAGCTTTCGGATGGTGTTTTCATTTCCACCCAATTCGATCCACAGGGAAATCTCACAGCGATCCGGTTGCCTTCGGGTGTCATGCTTAGCGGGCCGTCTTCCTTGGCAAGTCAGTTTGCGGGGCTGCTTACCGAATCGATCGATTTGAATTATCGCTGGAACGATGAGGGGGCACTTTCGGAAGTGCTAGCGAGTCAACCAGCAAGCAATGCCGACGAAGCGACGTTGATCGAAGTGCTGCATCGGTATGGTTATCGAGCCGACGATTCATCAGCCCTTGCGATTGCCGTCAGTTCCACGGGTGACCATCGGTCTTATCCGAGTGACACGACGTTGACAGAAAACTTGGGGGCATCGGACCAGTTTTCATTGTCGCCTGTCATCGGCGAAATTGAAGAAGGCCACTCAGATCGGTTTGCTTTTTCGATCGAAGACAATCAGATCCGAAGCACGCGCGACGGTATTGTCTATGTCCGTGCGATCATCGAACGCTACCGAAGCCGCTTCGTCGCCGCGACACCGACGATTTCCGGGATGCAGCCGATCGCCCGCAGCGTTGACGGGGATCGAACGGTTGCGTTGTTTGCGATTGATCATGCCGACCTGTCTGCACTGGAAATTCGCGGGGCCTCCGCAACCGATGCCGGTCAGTATCGATTGCAGCTTGACTTGGTGGGTGACATCAATAACGACGGCAAAGTTGACGGGATCGACAGCCAGTTGCTTGCTCAAGCGATGGGAACCTTCGTTGGCCAGTTGGGTTTCAATGCCAAAGCTGACTTCAACGCCGACGGAGCAATCACGGTCAGCGATTCGCAGTTACTTGCGGCAAACTATGGACTGACTTCCAGTTCGCCGACGTTCGCCTTGAACCAAGCCTTTACGACTGACGCGGCGCGTGCGATCGTGATCCCCGATCCCGGAACCGGTCAGCCGCCAATTCCGGAAACACCGGTCGACCCGTCAGTCGGCAACAACGACCGTTTGCAATTACCGGCCGCTGATACCGTGATCGTACAACCGCCACAAACGGTGGCGATGCCGCTCGCACCAACGGCCGGAGCGACCTTTGGGCTTCGCAACGGCAACTTCGATCAAGCTGGTGAAAGTTGGTCAACGATCGGAACGGTGACGTTTGACACCGCCGCGGCGCAGCTATTTGAGAACGGCACACGACGCAGTTCGCTTCGTCAAGCGTTCTATGTTCCGGACGATTCATCCGAGCTGCGATTGATCGTTTCTGGACTGACGCTGAACTCGACCGTCAAGCATGCGCCCGATGCGTTTGAAATCGCTTTACTTGACGCGACAACACTCTTGCCTCTTGCCGGTGTGGTCGCCGCAGCGGATAGCGACTCGCTCTTAAACATCCGCTCCGATGGCACCTACCTCGCCGCCCCCGGTGTTGTGGTCGGTGACGCGAACGGTGCCGATCCTTCCTCGGACCTTGGTGGAGTCGTTGCGGTTGATGGTTTCGGTCGCTATCTGGTGCAAATTGATGTTTCGTCGATTCCAGCGGGGACACTTGCCGTCCTGTCGATGGACCTGCTGGGCTTCGGCGACACCGACAGCACTGTGTCGATTGACGAGGTCGGATTGGTTCAAGGTGGGGCCAAGATACCGGTAGCGGAAGCTGACATCATCGTCACCTCCGAAGACGTGCCGGTGAACTTCGATCTGTTGGCGAACGACCAAACAGCGACCGCGGCGTTCGATCTTGCTTCGCTGCAAATTGTCGTGCCCCCATCACACGGCGAAGTTTACCTCAGCCGCGAAACCGGCTTGGTCACCTACGCACCCCAGGCCGATTATTCGGGCAGCGATTCGTTTACCTATACCATCCGTGATGCGGCAGGCTTCGTCAGCAATGAGGCCTTCGTCAGTGTCGACGTGCAGGCAGTCACCGATGTACCAGTGCTCGAACTCCAAAAGGCAAGCGGCAGTCAAGACACCCCGCTTGCTTTGACGATCGACGCACGGTCTGCGGATACCGACGGAAGTGAAACGTTTTATGTACGCGTCGATGCGTTGCCGACGGGCGCGATTCTGAATCATGGACGGCGGATCTCTGCCGGCGTCTATGAGCTGACTGAAAACGACCTCACGGGTTTGACGTTGCTGCCTTCGTCCGGTTGGAGCGGCGAGACGCAATTGAATGTGACGGTTGTCGCGTCCGATTCCGCAGCCAGCGAAGCTGTTACAGAATCGGCAATGACTGTCGAAGTTGGTCGCACCATCGTCGACCCGATGTCGATTGTCGCCTACGAGATCAATCGCGGCGAAACTCAACGATCGTACATCCACACCTTGTCCGTCACGTTTAATCAGGACGCGTGGATTGCCGATCCGATGTCTGACATCATGATTCGTGACACCGATGGCAATGACACGTTGATCGCCCCCAAGCGGTTCGACTATGACGCTGACACTGCAACGTTAACGATCGACGTCGAAGGGCTGCTTACTGACGATTCCCAGTATTACTTGATGATGCGACGTGTCGGAATCGCCTCAGACGCGAACCGTTTGCAAACGATGGCGAACGGCCCGGAAGTCGCGAGCGAGTTCCTGCCGCTGCCGTTCCACCAACTGCTTGGCGACGTCAATGGCAACAACGAAGTCGATCAAGACGACTGGGACGACATCAACCAAAGCTTCAACAGCACGTCCAGTTCTGATCGCTATGTTCGCTATCGCGATTTGAGCGGCGATGGCAGGATCGACCGGTACGATTTCATCAAGTGGCGAAATCAATACCCATCGACGACCGACCATCAGGCACCGCAGGTGATTGCGGCAGTGACACTGCCTGACCAACGTCTGCCTTTGGTCAATGCGTATCAACGCGATTCGAACTTGTCATTGGTTGTTAACGACGTCAGCGAAATCGCTTCCTTGAAGGCAACGATCGACGGATCGCCTGCGGTCGAGTTGGTTTCGCATCTGTCCGGCGAACAAGCCTTGCAGATGCCGTTGGCGGATTTGTATGCGATGGCGTCACGGTCGCTCGACGAAGCCGATCACGAATTGGTGTTCGTCGCGTCGGATCGCTGGGGCAATGAATCGGAGCCGTTTGTGGTCGACTTTGCCATTGACGTGACCGCACCCGCAACCCCGATCACACCGGTGTTGATCGACAGCGACGGCAACGAAGTCACATCGCCCGTTGTGGGCGATTCATTGTTGACCATTCGCAGCGAAGGCGACTCCGACAGCATCTTGCGTTTGTATCAAGACGGTGGTTCGGAAGTTGGTCTCGGCATCGCATCGAATGCCGTCGATTTCCAAGTCGACTTGGGATCGTTGGCAGACGGAACCTACAAATTCTCTGCAACCGCCGAAGATCCTACCGGGAATCGCAGCGGCAGCAGCGGTGAGCTTTCGGTGACGATCGATCGCACAGCACCGTCGTTCGCACAGTTGCAATTGGCCCCGGCCAGCGATACCGGGACCGTCGGCGATCGGACGACGGACTTGGCACAAGTCGACGTTGTGGGAATCACCGAACCTGGCGCGATCGTGCGTGCCGTGGATGGGATGCTCGAAACGGTCGCCGATGTGAACGGCGCATTCGAACTCGGTTCCCTGCCGCTCGGCTTCGGTACCAATCAAATTGACTTGACGGTCAGCGATGCGATCGGCAACACACACGCTCAATCGTTGACCCTATTCCGGCCACGGTTGGAATCGGACGCACCTCGGTTGGCACTGACGCTGACCGAAGATCTCGGCCGCTATTTCAATGATAAAGTCACTTCGTCAATGGCGTTTGCGGGGGCGGTTGATGACGCGTCGGCGATCAGCCATCTGTGGATGACTGTGACATCAACATCGCGGGCAACCCAGACGACTCAGCGATTTGATCCGGTTGATTTGGTCTCGTCGATCAGTGGTGCAACGTTCTCGATCTCGACGGCGCAAATCGAAGCGGCTCTCGGCCAATCAGTTCCGGATGGAGATGTGACTATCTCACTGGTCGCCGTCGACGAATACGAAAATGCTTCGGCCCGGCAGAGCGTCACGTTGAAGCTGGATCGGACCGCACCGATCGCGAATGATGTGTTGAGGTTGGACCCACAAAGTGACCTTGGGCGGGACGACAGTGACGGAATCACCCGGCTGACAAATCTTGGCATCAACGTGATGCTTGCCGAACCCGGCCTGCTGACCGTGTTCGTTGACGGCGCGGCTTGGGAGACGTTTGATCTGCCAATCGGCGAGAACAGTGTCACTGTGACGGGACTTTCCGAAGGCACGCACCAATTGACCGCGTCGCTCGCCGATTTGGCTGGGAATGTTGGTTCATCCAGTGCGACACTTGACGTGTCGCTCGACACGACTGTGCCGAGTCAACTGGATGCTGAAATTCAGTTGCCGGGAGCTGGCGTTGACGTCGGTGCGGTGCGTGGCAATACCGATCCGAACGCGACGGTCTATCTTTATCGCGGGTTGGATTCTCAAACGGCGATCGCAACCACGATCGCCGCAACCGACGGTTCCTATCGCTTCGATTCGGTTCGTTTTGCCAACGGCATCAATCGTTTCCGTGTCGTTGCCGAAGATCTGGCTGGGAATTCGATCGAACAGACCCGCTCGATTCGATTTGACGCACCCGACTTGTCAGCACCCCAGATTGCGTTAAGCCTTGCGCAGGACACGGGGGCGTTCGCGGATGACTTGTTGACCCGCGTCCCTGACATTGAAGGACGTGTGGATGACGCGAGCCGAATCACGACGTTCCAAATCAGCGTCCAGCAAGGCCCCTTCGTCAACGCACTGGGTACGTTAGAAGACAACCGCTTCTATTTGTCGCGTTCGGTCCTCGAAACGGCGCTGGATGCATCGCTTCTTGACGGCGAAGTCACTGTGCGTGTACGTGCGGTGGATCAATGGGGGCATGCTTCGGCAATCGAATCCTTGGTGTTCCAGCTTGATACCGCTCGACCCTCGACGCCAGCCACGCTTCGGTTGGACAGCAGTGCAGACACCGGCGTCCAAGGTGATGGAGTCACCAGTCAAACCGCGTTGGTATTTACGACGACCGTAGCGGATAGTGACGCAGAAGTGCTTTTATTTGCCGATGGGATCGACGTCTATCGTGCAAACGCGATTGGCGAAGTGACCCTGCAGGCGTCCAGTGAGACTGGGCGGCATCGGTTTGTCGCACAAGCCGTCGATCTGGCTGGCAACGCTAGCTTTTACACCGCACCACAGTTTGTCACCGTAGACGATCGATTCACAAAACCGACCGTCTCACTCGCAGCTCGTTTCCGGCGAGACGATCTAGGCGGTCCACTGTTTACATCGACGCAAGTGGTTGATTTGGTTGGATCGGCTGAGCCTGGGACGCGATTGGAAATCACCGGGACGCCGCACTTTGCCGACGCAAACGAGTTTGGCATGTTTGCCATTGAAAACGTCGAGCTTGCCGTTGGTGCGAACTCGCTGTCAGTCGACGCGACCGATGTGGCAGGCAACGCGGCAACCGTCAACCTTGAGGTCATTTTGGTTGACGAAGACGGACCGGCAATCGAAATGAACTTGGTCAATGACACCGGGGCCAGCGACAGCGACGGGCGTACAAACGACCCCGCGATCATCGGGACGCTGACCGATGCTTCGTCGATTGTCGTCGTAACGGGATCGCTCAATCAATTTCCGGCGATCGACCTGACACCATCGCTGAATCAGGACTTGTTGTCGCTCGACGTCGGTGCTCTGGAATCGATGGTAGGGCAAGCGTTACCGGATGGACGTTATGAGCTATTGCTGCACGCGACCGATTCGCTCGGCAATGAATCCGACGCAACGTTAAAATTTTCGCTCGATCGAACCGCACCACCGGTTCCGACGCCAGTGGATTTGTTGACGTCCAGCGATCATGGTCGTGACGCTCGCGACAACATCACTAATGAACCACAGCCTGTCGTCCGCCAATTTGCCGAACGCGGTTCGCTCGTCACGTTCTTCGTCGACGGCGTCGAAATCGGATCGACCTATTCAACCGGTGTCGCCCAGTATGCGTTGCCTGAAATGTCGAGTGGCACGTACCAAGTCACCGGCACGATCGAAGACTTGGCTGGCAACATCGCGGAGACAAGTGAACCGTTGGAACTGACGATCGACTTGGAGGGACCGTCAGAAATCGGCTTGCAACTGCGGGAGGATTTTCAAAGCAGCGTTCGTCCGACGCACACGCTCGATCAAGACGTGGTTCTGGTGGGACATGCCGATCCCGGCTCGAACGTCACCATCAACGGGCAGAATGATTTGATCGTCGATGCTTCCGGGACGTTCGAGATTTCGGTGCAACTTCAGCCCGGCGAGAACCCCTTTGAGATGATTGCCGAAGACTTGGCTGGCAATCAGATCACTCAAACATTGATCGTCACACTGGGACAGCTATTGCCTCCCGCGTTCACATTCGATGTCGCCGACAAAGGTCCATTGATCGCTCCGACCATCGCGGGGCAGCTTCGATCGGAAAGCCCAATCGCTGTTGCCCAAGTCAGCACCGACCCGACGTTTGCTTCACAAGTTGTTGATTTAACCGATCAGATCAACGGCGGATCGTTTGTGTTGGATGCGACGGATTGGGAAGTGATCCACGGTGCGCCGTTCTTGGACGGTACACACAAGCTGTACTTCCGGGCGGTGGACGATGCGGGACGCAGCAGTGAAACAGTGATGGTGCCGTGGGAGCGGAATCAATTCGCCAGCGCGACGTTGGTTAGCGAGGTCGTCTCCGTAGCCGGTCAATATCGCTATCGCTACACGGCAACCGGTGCGGAGCAGATTTCTCGGCGGCTTGATGAAGTCCCTATTCCGATTCCGGCGAACGCGGACTTGATCGATTGGGCGGTTCCTCCAGGATGGCATTTCGAGGTGGAACCAGACAATCTTCTCGCACGGATGATCGCAGACAATGGGAATGGCCTAGGCCCTGGGGAAGAACTCAGCTTTAGTTTCACCTCCTCTGCTTCGCCTGATCGTTTGCTGGTGTCGATGCAGATGAGTGATCTGGCTGATGGCGACTCCGTTGCTTCGGTAACGATTTTCGCGCAAACACCAGGAAGTGTTGCGCCGGGGGATGATTCGGGCAGGTCTGCTGCCGATTTCTATTCGATCGATGCGTCACAGGTTCTGGCGGTTGATGAAGCCAACGGATTGCTTGGCAATGACGCGGCTGGAATCAACACGGTCACGCAAGCACCACTTAGGACACGTTGGGGGGCGGACGTTGCGGTCGAATCAGACGGCAGTTTTGTATTGGTCCCTGGTCAGGCTTTCGTAGGGCTCGCCGAGGGCGAAATCGCGGTCGACTCATTCGAGTACACGGCTCGTAACGCGGCATCAGAACTCGTGAAGTCGACGGTCTTCATTCGTGTGACGGGGGAAAACCAATCGCCGATCGCGTTCGATGACATTCAACCCAACGAACTTGCGTCGCTAGGCGTACGAGCAACACGAACACTGGTCATTAACCCGTCCGATCTGTTGGCCAACGACGTCGATCCAGATGTAAACGATCTTTTGTCTATCTCAGCGATCAATGGCGTCAGTTCACGCGGAGCTTCGGTGACGCTGGTCGATGGGAATTATGTTTACGACCCGACATCCGTGCCAGCATTCGCATCGTTGGCTGCCGGGGAAACCTTGATCGACCGAGTGACGTACACGCTGCGGGATCCGTCTGGTTTAACGAGCACTGCCATCGCGGAAATCGTCGTGACCAGTTCACAGAACTTGGCACCGGTCGCGATCGATCACTTGGCGGAGATCACCGAAGATGGCGAAGCCTTCTCCACCGATGTGGCTAACCTGTTGGACGGCGCTACCGACCCTGATGCGTTGCCCGGTGACCAAGCGTTGCAAACGGTGGCAACATCGGTGCAAAGCAGCCTTGGTGCCACGGTCCAGATCTTTGCCGATGGCACCTTCGTGTACGACAGCAACGGTGTTGCGGCAATCGAGTCACTGAAGGTTGGTGACGTGAGTTCCGACTCATTCCAGTTTGCGGTCAGTGATGGAATCGATGACTCGCCGTTTCAAACGATGACATTGTTGATTCATGGGCAAAACGACGCGCCGAGTGTGGTCGACGATCAGTACTTCGGCGTCGCCGCCGATGGAGTGTTGACGGTTGATCCAGGAACGGGTTTGCTTGCCAACGATTCGGACTTTGATTCGCCGTTGCCACTGATCATTGACCCCAGCCAAACCGACGCGTTGTCGTCGCTGGGGGCAACCGTGACACTGCGTCCGGACGGCACGTTCGATTATGACCCCGTGGGAGTTTTCGATGCGTTGGCAGCAGGTGAAACAGTCGTCGATTCGTTTACTTACGTCGTTCTGGATGACCGGGGGGCAGAATCAATTGGCTTGGTCGAAATCGAGGTCGTCGGTGTGGACGATGCGCCGGTTTCTGGTACGGACGGAATCGAACGTGGCTACTGGGCGGTCGCGTCGCAAAAGATCACCGTCGATGCCGCAAACGGCTTGCTGATCAACGACAGTGATCCGGATCAGGTCGATGGCCAGTCAACACTTTTGGCTAGCTTTGACGGTTTTAGTCAGTACGGCGCACGCGTCATCGTGAACGCAGACGGAAGCTTCAGCTACGACCCAACCGTCAGTGCGGCGCTAGCCCAGTTCAAAGCCGAAGGCATCGATGTCGTCGATACGTTTACGTACTCCGTATCCGATTCGCCGAGTACTGCGCCGCTAGCAAGTGCGAATGCGGTGTCAAGCGGGGCGGAATCCAGTTCGCTGGAGGCCAGCAGTGAAGGCGTCGTTGAAATCATTGTTCGCAGCGGTCCATCAAGTTACAGCTTCGATTTGGTTGGCAAAGATTACGATCGGATCGGCGAAGGCGTTTCCATCAACAATCACGGGGCGGTCAGCTTCTCGGCAACGCAAGCTGACAAAGACAACCTGTATGTATGGACGCGTGAAAGTGGTATCGCGACATTGATCCCTGATTCGTTGACGTTTGGGGATTCGTCAATCTCGACGCCTCCCCGTGGCGAGTTTGACGAAACACCGATGATGCGGTTTAGCGATACCGTCCAGATCAACGATCAAAACTCGGTTTACGCACAGCGGCAAATGAATGCTCGCGGCATGTTGGGGATTGTGGCCCTTGGTGCGCCGTTGATGGAGTTCACTGATTTGGCGCTGACTTATTCCGAGCTTTGGAATGCCGACCGCATCCTCAGCGGGTCTCCGGGGGAAAGTAGTACTGGTGTTCGTCCGACGCTGCCCCGGCAAGTTGGTGTCGGTGACATGGGACTTGCGAACAGTGGTCTGCGCTGGGGCGACCCAACCATGACAGATTTCGTGTTCCTGGAAATGTTGGCGGTCTTGCCGCCGATCATCGGAGCTGCGACGACGATTCAGACCACGATGGTGCCGCGAGTTTGGACCATCAACCCAAGTTGGGCGAGCGCCTATTTCACGCCTGTCAATCCGGTTTGGAACGCGTTTCAGCATCCCGATGCGGTTGACATCAACGTGCTTCAGTCCGTCGCGATCGTGACCTCGCTTGCGCCGATTTATACGGACCAAATCTACGTGACGCCTTTCGTTTCGATTCGCCCCGAAACGAGTTCCGTCAACAACCGTGGTGAAACGGTCTTCCTGGCCGAAACCAACGATTCGGAAGTTGATCCCGGATTGAACTTGGTCACGTACAGCCGCGAGCGTGCGAAGCCCTACGTCAACGTGCCGATCTCGCAACCGATCGACAACATCCATTTGTCAGACAACGGCTGGGCCGCCTATGTCGAAAACGGTGAAGTCAAAGCGGTTTCGATCGAGGGTGAAGTCAAACGGTTTGGGTTTGAAGCGATCGGAAACGACGTTTCGATCAGCGACACCGGTGTGATCGCAGTACTTGCCAACGGACCGCTCGGACGCGGCATTTATGCGATCGATGCCGAAAGCGGTCTATGGGTGAAAGTCGTCGGCGAATCGGGTGACGGGGTTTTGGATTCCAACGAAATTGATATCGACGGTAGCGATGTCGGAAGCATCGCTAGCCTGCTGGAAGGCCCGATCGGAATCAACGGCTCGCTTGCAGTGAGCGAAGATTCTGGCGGTTCCGGTGGTGACCAAAGTGGCGAAAACTCATCGGGACTCTCACAAACTCCCACCACGACGAGTGAGCCACCCGGTGGTGCACCTTATTTCACAGTGGCTTTCATGGCGGCCGACAGCGAGGGCAAGCAAGGATTGCATTCGGCTCGGTTTGCGTTCCCGACAGATCAATCCGGCGGGACGGTTCCCATTCCATTTTTCCATGGCCACGGCAAGGTTGTTGATCTCGGCGAGTTGTTGCCAGGGATTGGTCCTGTCAACGAAATTCATGGGTTCGACATCGTCAACAACTCCGGCCAAGTCGCATTCTCGACTGGCGATAAAGTCGTTCGTGCGACGCCGCCGGTTTATGCGAATGGTGAAGTCATCTATGCACTCGAAGGCCGACGGCTGGGCGAAAACTCCACCTATGCACGCGATGGCGGTGCGGCGGTTGCGACCTTTGTTGCAGGCGATCCCAAAGCAACGGCCAGCCAGTTCATCGCTCGCGTAGACTTTGGCGACGGGACAGTCATTAATGGAGAAATTCGTTCGATTGGCGGTGCCAGATACGAAGTCGTTGCCGAGCATTCCTATGATCGCGAAGGTCCCTATGCGATAACGGTTCAGATCACCGACACGGTCCATGACAATGGTGGTCTCGCGACGACTTTAGCGAACATCATCAACGTCAAGTCCGAAGAGAACCTCGAGAAACTGTCCGAGACCGATAGCGACGGAAACCCGGTGATGCCGAGCGTGCAAAGCTTCGCGACGCCGTTGACAGAATCCGATCAAGACTCCTCCGGACAATCAGGTCAAGGTGGCGGTGGCGGCGGATCGGATTCGCCGACTTCGCTCGGATTGCGAACCGTTGTTTCCATTGATCGTGCGGCGGGGACGTATGAAGTCCTTTCGCTAGGCACCGCCGCGTTCTCGTACAATTTCGTTTATGAAACCGCTGGCAGTGACGGACAGGGCGAACCGAATGCCAGTCAGCGTGGCGACGGTTCCGGCGTCAACGTCCGCAAAGTAATCTCACGGGGAACGCTTGACGGGGTGAACTTCGCACCGGGATCCTTCTCCGTCGCGACTTACGAAACCGCGTTCGATGGCGAGGTCGAAGCGAGCGGCACATCAAGCTCGAACTCATACGCTCAAAATGCAACCACCACGACCAATTTTGTCGGCCAGTTTGTCGACGAAAAAACGTGGGACGGCGGCGTGTTCGATTGGACGCTGCGGACTCATAAAGACACGGAGTATGTCACCAGCGGCGAGCGTCTTGTCGACGGTGACTTAATTTCGCAAGTCGACGCGTTGATCGGCGGCGGAGGAAGTTCGTACATCGGCAGCTTCGTCATGTCGGGGAACCAATCGGTCGACGAAACGCTGCGTGAGTTCGGTACCCAGGCAATGGCGACACGAGATTTCCTGGTCGAAACCGAGTCGCAAACCAATCACACGGGCGGACGGCAAAGCTTCGACTTCACGGACGCAAGTGATGCGACTTCGGTGTTCCACTCGTTCGGCACGGTTTCTGATTCAGGCGACTACTCGCTCGCAATCACAAGCACCGTGTCCACTCAAATTGTTGAACGTCGGCAAAACAACGGTCCCCAGTCGACCGTGACGACCGGTGGCACGACCAGTACCACGACAACACAGAAGGCAGGCAATCTGCAATCAGGAAACTTCACGCTCTTGCAACAGGTTGAGACCCAAAGCGACCAAGTCGTCCGGCAAGAAAATCAGGGTGAAAGTAAGGTCTCGACGCTCGGTCACCATGCCGAATCGACGCTCTCTGGTGGAGGTAATGACGAGACAGGTGTGTTCAATTTCGTGCTCGCCAGCGAAACCGAGTCGATCAATGAAACTGTTTTGACCAACAGCGTTGATGTGGACTATCGGTCCGAATCGACGATGAGTGATTTGGTGGAGTCTCGGGTCGAGCAGTCCGGTAATCTGTACGACGGTTCCTACCAGTATGACGAAACGTTTACGCACGAAGCACAGTCTTTTGTGACGAGCAGCAACGGCCCCAGCCGGATTGAAACTGACTCGACCAGCACGACGACGGGCGAGAAGCGAACGGTTGGTGATAAAAAGTCTGGCGAGTTCCGTTTGACACAGCAGGCAAATTCCGTCGGACAATCGACCACAGTGACTCGCAATCAAACGACCGAGTCGGAAACGGTTGCGGAATCCGAATCCAATTCGGAATCTGAAAAGTCGGGCAACCTGAAGCAGGGCCAATACGAGTTCAGCGGTTATAGCTTTGGTACGACCTCATCGACACAACTTGCGACAAACACCGGTGCGAACGGGACGGTGGAAACGACCAACCAGACCGAAAGTCGTTTGATGGAATCCGTTTATTCCGGTACCGGTGATTCCATCTCCGGGCGAGTCGAAAAGCAAGAAGAAGGTTCTACCACGATCGAAAGCGACACGGTGGTGACCAATCAGACCAAGCGGAGCGAAAGCCGATCGGTGACTCAATCGGAGCGGGCATCGCAGTCGGTTTCGAACACGTTGCTTGGAACAACGCAATCAGTGGTCGACGAAGTATCGCAATCCGAGTCGACGGCAATCGAGACCAATCAAGATCGTGTGTCGGAAAGCAACATTCAGACACGGTCGACAGCAGTGTCTGAATCGGAAGGCAACCGTTTTACAGGCGAGTCGACTTCACGGACGGCTCAAACCGCAGAAGTCAATTCATCGTCTCGCGAATCGATCCTGGGGAAAACGGTTCAGCAGTTGGGAATCACGACAACTCGTCAGGTCACGTCACAATCGGCAAACCAGTTTAGCGGCGTGATTGAATCGCAGTCGATTTCGTCGAGTGAGTCCACTTCGCAATCGACCACCACAAGCCTTTCGGCGATCGCGTTTGCCGTGTCAATTGGGCAAACGCAAGCGGAAACCAGCGTGGTGGGAAATCAGATTGTTGGTGATCGGTCCGGCATCACAACAACGCAGTCCGACCGACGTAGTTTGGACGTCGCGATGGCGGGAGTCCAGGCGAGTGAAGTGACCCAGGACACCGTTTGGCCGACCGATGTGGGGAGCGAGTTCAAAACACTGGCCGACGGTCTGAGCGTTGTCGTTCAAGCTGGCGTGCAGATTTACTCCGATGACCAATCGCAAACCGTATCGCGGGTTCAGTCAAACTCCACTTCGGAATCGACATCGAACGAGATTGATGGCGTTTATGAATCCGAGACGACGCAGTCGATCGATCAGCAGTCGCGATCTTACCGAACCCACCAAGCCTCGATCTCTGAATCAACTCAGTCGAGCAATCGGGTCAGCAGCACCATTGCAAGCGGCAATACGATCACGGGTGATTCGTCGACAAACTCCACCGAATCCGCCGAGTCAAACAGTCAATCGGTCAGCACCAACCAGGGGCAAACTCGCGATCAACAATCCGAGTCTGAATCGATCATCGTCTCGAGTCAGAGTGGTAACAGCATCACAGGGCTATTTACCTCGGAATCGGCAACGACGGCGACAAGTGAAACGACAACACTGTCACTCAATCAGACCTTGTCGCAGTCATCGGTCGCGACCAATCAATCAACCACAACCAACCAGTCGAACAGCAATCGGATTACCGGGGAAACAACATCGACACAGCGAAGCGAAACGGCGAGCCGATCGAGTTCAGAAACCGTTAACCAGACACAGGCGACCAATCAGTCAAATGACTCGCTGACCACGGCGATCGTTCAGAGCACTGGCAACACCAATACCGGAGAGTTCAGCGAGTCGCGATCGGCAACCAGTGAATACACTCGGACCTTGGACCAGACCAACGGCAGCCGCAGCAAAACGTTGGCTGAGGAAGCGGAGTCAACCGTGACGAGTACGAGCGACGGAAATTCAATTTCAGGGGCGTATCGTAGCACCGAAAACCTGTCGCAAACGTTGGAGACGGCGCAAACTGAGACGGCCCAGACGTTGGAGATCGTGTCAAGTTCGGTTGCCCGTGTTAGCACGGAAACAACTCGTTCAGGCAATCAGTTGTTGGGAGACTACGCGGAATCATGGACGACGATTCACGAGACCAATGAGTCGCAAGACGTCACGAACCAATCTCGAACAAATCAGCTCGCTTCCGAAAGCACCGCGGAGACCACAGGCGAGACGTCGGGCAACCAATGGACGGGAGACTACACGCGTCGTGAAACGATCGACAGCGATTCGGCCCGCACGGAATCCACAACCAATGGGCCGATGTCGGTTGAGTCGTCTGTCGAAATTGAGACGGTCAATACCACCGATGTGTCAGGCAATACGGTCACTGGCACCACACGATCGGTAACGACGTTCTCCGAAACACTGTCGCAATCGGACACGTCAACGATCGAAGACGAAATCAATCAGATCAGCATCGTGGACCGTTCAAGCGGAATCACGATTCGCCACGCAAATGCGATCACGGGCCTCTATTCGGTTGACTCGCAAAACGAAGTGGAAACACAACGAACGACGCGGTCCGAAAACCAAACCCAGCTAACATTGAATTCGACAGAAGTCGTAACCGACCAGTCGATTGTCGAAACGGGCAATGAAATCGTTGGCGGCTTTGATCGCGTGACAGAGACCGAAACTTCGGCCGAGACCGATGAAACGACGACGAATCAAACGTCGGCGCTGACGATCCTAGCGACAGAAAACATGACGTCACAGGAATTGCTTGGTGGCAATGCCGTGACGGGACAGCGGAGTGGCAGTTCGACTTCAACGACAAGCAACAGCACCGCTCGGACGTTCGAGAATCAATCTTTGCTGGTCGTTGCCGGAATCGACGAAATCGTCACCGTCCGGGCATCGTTTACAGGCAATTCCGTCGAGGGAACTTCCCAGTCCACAACCGAGAACAGCGGGCAACGTGTCCGAAGTGAATCGATCACCAACGGAACATTGAATTCTCAAGCCAGCGAAACGTCGATCTTCGCGTCGCTGGCTACGCGATCGGAGAATGCATTATCCGGCGTCTATCAAGAGACGATCGAGGGGTCTCAGAGTTCGACACTCGAGGGCGACGACGTCAACAAGTCGCTTTCCGTCGAGTACACCCTGGAACAGTCCAGTAGCTACACCAACGCATCCAGCGGCAACAATGTTGTCGGTAACTTTACAAGCGATTCGGCTTCGCAGAAGCAGGTGACAAAGCGAACCTTGTCGACCAACGGACCGCTGGCGGTTGAGTCGACTTTGGTCACGACGGAACAGACGCATGAGACGCTCACCGGCAACTCCGTCGCGGGTACCAGTTCATCAACCCTTGCGATTGACACGATCAGCGTTTTAACGCAAACGGATGCCAATCAATCCTTGTCCGTCGACATCACCGCAAACAGTTCATCACGCACCGAGGCGACTTCGACGAATGACCAGTACCGAGGAGAGTTCTCTACGGAGTCCGTCACAACATCGACGAGTGATCGTGTTGAGTCGCTCTCGAATCAAGGCTTCCTAGCAACCCATTCTTCGAGCACCGAATCCAACAACACGCGTGAAGCATCTGGCAACACGATCACCGGCGCATCAATCTCAAACGAATCGGGGGAATCCACTGAAGTCGTCGATGCATCCAGTGAAATTGAAACCGAAGCTGTCGAAGAGAACTCCGCCACGACGCGCACCTGGCAAAGCGTCCGAAGCGGTAACGATATCACTGGAGTCTATGCATCTGAATCCACTAGCGATTCAGCAACCACTTCTTCGCAGCAGTCCGGAAATCAAACGCTGGCAATCACTGCGAACGCGACGGCATCATCGCACACCACTACATCTCAAAGTGGAAACGACATTACTGGTGACTATTCCCGTGAATCGTCTACGGAATCAGTTTCGACCGGCGAGTCAAACGATGTCAACCAAACACGGGTGGTCGATTCGGCGTATACGGGGACGTCGGAGACAACATCCACCGAAAGTGGGAATCTGATTTCGGGTACCTATACGCTTAATGAAACTCAATCCGCGACGTCCTCCTCTTCTGAATCGAACCAGATCGGGCCCAATAGCACCAATCAATCGACCCAGTCGACAACGTCGAATGTTGTAACTACTGGCGACTATGTCACCGGAGCGTTCGAGTCGACTTCGACGACCAGCGTCGCGTCAACGTTTGTCGAAACCTTCGACTATCTGGATCTGTCCGCCTCGAAAACCTCCAGTTCGACCAGTGAGACAGAACGCGAATCGGCGGGGAATGAAATCGCGGGGACACAGTCGCTGTCCAGTCACAGCGAGTCATCGAGCGCGGGGACTTCGACCGAAAACAACCAGTCGTTGGTGCTTGTTGATACCACGTTCACTTCTTCGGTGATCGTCGATTCGACGTCGATATCGAATTCAGTGACGGGCGTCTATGAATCGGATTCGACGAGTGTGTCGACCGACTCGTGGAGTGAGACAAGCCAGAATCAAACGTTGTCACACGATTCAAGTGGATCGAGTGTCGAGGAATCGACCAGCCATCGGGGCGGCAATTCGGTCACCGGGCAGTTCACCGCAACGATGTCGGGAGTTTCAGAAAGCACTCAACAGGTTACGACTCGAAATCAAACGTTGACGACAACCGTTCAGGCGACAACAGAATCGGAGTCCACCGCGACTTCGGTGGGTAACGAAATCACTGGGGCGATGACTTCGGAGACGGACAGCAGTTCGGGATCGACATCAGAGCAGACGGATGTAAACCAGACCCAAACCGTTGTCTCGACAATTGCGGCGACAAGTTCATCGGCCGAGACTGAATCACTTAACGCCATCACTGGCGTGTACCAGTCGAACGCGACCTCGCAGTCAATATCAGTACTGACGGAGGCAAGAACGAATCAAACACTGACCGAATCGCTGCAGCAAACCACGCAATCGACGACGAATTCGACAGCATCGGGCAATCAGGTAACGGGGGACTACAGCACGGATCAGACTACCAACGCGTCGACGGAATCGGTTGGTGAAATCGTAAACCAGTCGAACCGACTGACGACGATCGGACAAACAGAAACGCTGGCAGTGACTTCCAGTGAAACCGGCAACAGTCGTTTTCAAACGTATTCGGTGGAGTCGAATTCGCTGCAAACAATTCAGCTTTCGCAGTCTTCTGTCAATCAA
Source organism: Rhodopirellula sp. MGV (assembly GCF_002251265.1). NCBI lineage: Bacteria > Pseudomonadati > Planctomycetota > Planctomycetia > Pirellulales > Pirellulaceae > Rhodopirellula > Rhodopirellula sp. MGV. The sequence goes on from NZ_NPDI01000028.1 coordinate 161,871, forward strand.
TCGCTGACGACGAGCAGTTCGTCGTCGTCAACGACTGAAACGGAATCCGTTCGCAGCGGCAATTCGGTCAGCGGCGAATTCAGCGAAGACATCACAAGGTCATCTACTTCAACCTCGTCCGGTGAATCGTCGAATCAGACTCTCGCATCCGATAACAGCAGCGATGATGCGTTTGACGAAGTGTTTCGGCAGATCGGGAACGACATCACCGGGTTGTACACCTCAAACTCGACGGTGACTTCCACGTCCTCTGTCACGACCAATGAGACCAATACCGATCACGATGTCACCTCGGTTTCCAGTCAATCCCGATCTGTCGAAAGTCAACGTAGCGGGAATTCGGTCACTGGTGATTTAACTGAGACGACTTCGGCAACCGATTCTGTCTCGCTGGATCAGACAGGGACGATCGGAGATCGCACCTTTACGCTTGAAGAATCGAACTCGACGCAGGTTCAAACAAGCAGCGAAGGAAACCAGATCACGACGGAGATGACTTCGGCAAGCGATTCGGATTCCGTGTATGAGTATTCGAAGCAAGTGACCTATAGCGATGGAACCGACAGCAAGACGGTGACACAGACAAACGAGTCGACCACCACCGAAGAACGCAATGCGATCACTGGGCTGTACCGGACAACGACCGAGTCATCGGGCGTTACTGATGTTGCCGAGACGGGAACACGAACGGAGACATACACGGCAACCGTTCACACCGAATCCGAAAGTCTGTCGACCGATGTCGGGAACCGTGTGACAGGGGACTATTTGATTTCGAGTTCGGGCGAGGTGACCTCGACCACACGACGCGATTTGATCGATGGCGACGACAACGAGTTGGCAATCGTCGAAACCTTTGTGAGCGACTCGTCGAGCGATAGTGAAGGCAACCAAATCACCGGTGTGTTTGAAAGCCATCAAGAGTTGTCCAGTGAAGCCGTTGTCACTCAATCGGTGGTGTCAACGGACGGTTTGTTCGACGAAGTCACCGTCAATGCCACGAATTCGTCGTCCCTGGTCGACTCCGACGGCAATTCAGTAACCGGTGCGATGCAAAGTCAAGCGACGACGACCGTCTCTCAAACGTTAACCCAAGATGGCGTGGTTTCCGGTTCGCAGGTCGATTATGACGCATCGTCAAACATCACCCAGACAAGTTCGAGTGATGGGAATTCGGTCACCGGAGTGTTTGAGTATGTTAGTGATGCGACCGAAGGCTACGCGTTTACACAAGTGATCGATCGTGGAGTCGGCGATTCCTACACCTTGGTTGGCGCAGGGACGAAGACGTCGCATTCGGTGACCGAAGAAAACGGTTTAACCGGTGCAATGTCGAACACGACCTCGGGGCGCGATGTTTACGAGTTGACTGAAACGGGGGCGTCTGCAAACGGAGTTTACGAGACTCATTTGACTGGTGCCGATGATTTTACCGAAGCCGAGTCTGTGAATTCACAAACGGGCGTGTTCGAACGTCGTACGGAGTTAATCGGTCAGACCACGGGGACTCAGACGATCGGCGGTGTCGCGAATAATATCGACGAGGTGATCGATCAAGTTGTCACGCATGAAGGCAACTACATTGACGGCGATATCGACTTGAGTGTGTCTGGCACTGGACGCTATCACTTGCTCGTCGATTATGCGGAAACATCAAATGCGGGAACCGGTGTTCCTGGCGATTTGGATCACTCGCCGACCGGTGCGCCGTTGACCTTTGGAAACGCTCCTGCGGTTCCGACGGGCGGAGGAGCGGAATCTCTTGGCGGGGTTTCGACGGTCGCGATTCAGTCCTCAGCAAGTGCTGCGCAAGGATCGATGGCCGCAGCGAACTTCCGTGGCATCCAAGCGAGTGCGGCTGGTTCCGTTCCGATCGGTAGCGCATGGTCTGGAAGTGCGATCGTCGATAATTTCTCACAAGCCGGCGTCAATGCGGCACAGCAATTCTGTTTCCCGGCTGGTACCGAAGTCCTGATGGCTGACGGGAGCGCGAAGCCGATTGAGCAAGTCGATGTCGGTGACCGAGTCGCGTCGCGGGCCGCACGTACGGAAGGAATTGCAGCAGCGATTGAATCGGGCGAAGCCGCCGCCGTTCTGCATTCAGAGCTCGTCGATGGCGAAGTCAGTGAGGTTTATCAAAACTCGACGGAAGTGTTGGTGCGGATCTGTTTAGATGCCAACAATAGCGCAGAAGCAGAGACGATTCGTACGACTGCCGGTCACCCATTCTTCGTGATCGATCCCGATGCGACTGAGTCGACTTGGTCGGGCAAATGGGTTTTGGCCGACAAGCTGAAACCGGGAGACCAGTTGATATCGGCCAGCGGTGACAGTCTCACGATCAGTAACGTTGCAACTGAGTCAGCCACTGACTTGCCGGTTTACAACTTCTGTGTTCGGCGGCATCACAACTACCACGTGCGGCTTCCAGGGACGGACCGTTTTGTGCTTGTGCACAACGATTCGTTTGGCATGTTTACCTATGGCAGCGCGTTGGTGCCGGTGTTACAGGAGGCTTATCAAAGCAGCGGTTTGTCCAACATCGTCGATATGACGAACGCGATGATTGACGCCGTGGTGACGCCGTTGCGACCGATTCTGGATCCTGTCATGGCGGGTGCCGAAATCGTTGCCGGTCAAGTGCAACCCTACCTCGAAGGTTTTGGCGAATACACCGCGCAAACGATCAAAGCAATCTCCGACTACGCCAATCAGGCAATCGTCGCGACGGGGAACCAGTTCACGATGCTTGGGGCCGAATCGACCGGGCAGTGGCTTGTTGGGGTCGGTTTGGATGGATTGGAAAACGAAACCCTTTTCGGAGTGCGAGCGACCACGGTTGCGGCCGGTGTCACGGTACTGGCTGCAGTCACTGTGACGATCGCGACAGGCGGCATGGCGGGAGTCCCGATCGCACTCGGGATCATCGCAGGGGCTGCCGACGCCTATATCCAAGGCGAGTTGTCTGGCGAGCCGGCGGGTTACTGGCAACTGATGATCGGGGCAGGCTTTGGCGGGATCGCCCCCACCGGGGCGTTTGTCAGCCTAGCGGGCGGCGTCGCTGGCGTAGCGGTATCCCACGCAAACGGATGGGATTTAGCAAATGGCTACACGCTGGGAAGCATGATGGGAGGCTTCTTTGGCACTGGGGCGGCGGCATACGCGCGTAAAGCGGCGACCGCAGGGCGTGGTGCGGCGCTGGGATACGCGGCCACCGCGATGGCTGTGGAAGCCAGCGGGGCAGCGGCCGGATTTGCCTACGGAATGTCGACCGGACGAGATTTCCGGACGAGCTTGCAGTATGCTTTCTATGGACAGATGGTGACGGGAATCGCTGGTGCGTTGACGGTCAAATGCTTTGTCGCCGGTACTCCAGTTTACGTGCCGCTAGAGAGCGACGTGCTTGTACCTGCCGCAGAACAGCTGGCTTACGAGCAGCCGGTTTGGACAGGTTGGTCCCGCATCATCGTTCTCGCCACCAATACGATTCTGCTTGCCACGCTCCTTCGCAACGGGGAGCCGGAGTCATCCGACCCGCGAAAACGGCGGCAATCCTTTTCTTTTGAACTAATCGATGACATTCACTCGTAAGCTTACTGTCATTTTTTTAAACGTCTTCGTTCTATTTGCGGTTGGCGTTTCGAACGTCAACGCTCAAGCGATCCCGGTCCATGTGCTACGTGAATCCAATGGGTTCCAACTCGTTCGAGACGGCAAGCCCTATCCAATCCACGGGGTTGGCGGAAATGAAAAACTCGAGTTGCTCGCGGAGCTAGGCGGCAACTCGATCCGCACCTGGAGCACGGATGGGCTGGGTGAGTTGCTTGATCAGGCTCATCAACAAGGCTTGACGGTTTGTGTCGGCATGTGGCTGGGACATCCCCGTCACGGTTTCGACTATCAGGACGAAGCTGCTGTTTTGAAACAGCTCAATGACTGTTTACAAACGGTGCGTCGATACAAAGATCACCCCGCGGTTCTGATCTGGGCCATTGGCAATGAAATGGAAGGCGACGGAAAAAATCCGGCGATCTGGTATGCGGTCGAGCACATCGCACGCGAGATCAAGGCGATCGACACGCATCACCCAACCATGACCGTGATTGCGGAGTTAGGCGAAGCTGAAAACAAGCTTCGTCGACTTGGCCAATTCTGTCCGCATGTCGATATCGTTGGCGTCAATTCTTATGCGGGCATTTCAACGCTTGCGGAACGCTATCGAAACGCTGGTGTGGACAAGCCTTATATCGTTACCGAACATGGGCCACATGGACCGTGGGAAGTCGCGAAGACACGTTGGGGGACACCAATCGAATCGACGAGTACTTTGAAGGGGAATCGATACCGGAACGGATACGAATCAACCGCGATTCAATCGAAAGACCTGTGCTTTGGCTCGTACGCCTTTTTGTGGGGAAATAAACAAGAGACGACGGCGACGTGGTTTGGGATGATGTTGCCCGACGGATCACGCTTGGAAGCTGCCGACGCGATGTCGACACTATGGAAAGGCATGCCGCCGGCAAACCGTTGTCCTCAGCTCACGTCCATCTCAATTGACCAGGCAGATCGGTTGAAGCCTGGCCAGCTTGTCAAAGCATCTGTCGATGTGAGTGATCCCGAAGGCGACTCAATTGAAGTCACTTGGGTACTCCGTCAAGACAGTGGAACGATCGGTGTTGGCGGTGATTTTCAGCAAGCCGAGTTGGCTTTCAAAGAAGCGGTCAATGCAAATGGCAAGCAAGCATCGATAACGATTCCGAGCGGCGGCGGAAACTATCGTTTGTTCGCTTATGTCAAAGACCAGCATGGCGGCGCGGCGGTCGCAAATGTTCCTTTGTTTGTCGACGCACCTCAACAGGCAATCCCCGCTGCGAAGGCGACGTTGCCATTTGTGGTTTATGCTGACAGTAGCCAACCGCCTTACGAACCGTCTGGTTACATGGGCAATACGCAGGCAATCGAGATGCAATTTGATTGCACGGCGAAGCCATATTCCGGAAAAACCTGCGTTGAGGTTCAGTATCAAGCGAGCGACAAGTGGGGAGGCGTTTTGTGGCAATCACCTGCAAACGATTGGGAAGGCAACCTGCCGGGCGGCCTAGACCTTTCTGGTGCCACGGCGCTCGAATTCTATGCCCGCGGGGCCGAAGGCGGCGAAGTGGTTTCGGTGGTGATTGGTGTCATTGAAAGCGACACGCCGTATGCCGATTCGTCCAAGGCCGAGCTGAAGGACGTCCGGCTGACGCCAGAATGGAATCGATACCAAATTCCGCTTAAGGGGATGGATTTAAGCCGAATCAAAACGGGTTTCGGATGGTCTCTCGCCGGCCAAGGTAAACCGATCAAGTTTTACCTGGACGATATTCGCTACATCAGCGAATAGTTGTGCTGTCGCATTTTGATGGGTGATTTCCGCGCAAGTGGGATGACGGCGATGCAATTCGATGGGCAGACCGGTGACCGGCCTGCCCATTTTTCGTTATCGCGGAGGTCTGGTACGGAATCTGCGAAGTACCGACAGCGGTGTGTGCACGGGGAATTCACTTCCTTGTCGCACCGTATCAAATACGACCAATCGCGAGATTGCCCGCTCGCACGACACGAGGAAAAAACGATGAAACTTGATTCACTTGAAAAGCTGTATGTCCATGAACTGAAGGACCTGTACAGTGCCGAGACACAGTTGCTTGAAGCACTCCCCAAGATGCAGGAAGCTGCTTCCAATAGCGAATTGAAGGAGGCTTTTGAGAGCCATTTGGAAGAAACGAAAACGCATGTCGCTCGTCTAGAAACGATCTTCAGTGACCTTGAATTCGAACCTCGGGGCCACAAGTGTGCGGCGATGGAAGGTCTGATCAAAGAAGGCGAATCACTGCTGAAGAGTGACATCGAACCGTCGGTATTGGATGCCGCGTTAATCGCAGCCGCGCAGCGTGTCGAGCATTACGAAATGGCCGGCTATGGTACCGCACGTACGTTCGCTGAAAAGCTCGGCCACCAAAAGGCAGCCGATGCACTTCAAGAAACCTTGAACGAAGAGGGCCATGCCAATCAAACGCTCAGCCGACTTGCCGAGCGTAAAATCAACTTTTTGGCGATGGGCATGGTCCGTTGAGGCGACGTCCGATAGCGCGACGTTACAGCCAACGCAGGTCGGCGACATGATCGCCGATCGCTTCGTTGCGTGGTGTCTGGCCTGGGTCGGGGGCGCGGTGCAGTTGCTTGATCACGCACCGTGCTTGCCGCCTTGTTCGGGCCTCCTCCAACGAGTCCGGCAAGCCCGGATAAGCTTGGCCGGACGGTTCCCATTGATACAAACTGATTTCCCAGTGTCGATCGTCAGGGTGTGATAAGGTAAAGACCAGCGGGTCTTGGGCTGGAAGCGGCGGGTGCAGTCCGCGTTGTGGGACAAAACTTCTATAACGCAAGCCGACCAGCTTGACGTTGCCTGATTCGTCTTTCTCCGAACGCAATGGGATATTCCAGTCCCGGTATTGCAGCGTCCAACCGTCGAGCGATTCCGGCCGATTGTTATTCCGCAAGCGAATCTCTAGTCGGTGAGTGCTCGCATCGATCGTGCGTGAGCCGCCACGCTGCATCGCGACGTCGCCAACCAACGGCCAGAATTCCATCGCACGCCGAAGTTCAAATTGCGTTTCGCCAAGGTTGCTTCGCGAGATCACGAGATCTTTGTCTCGCATCAGATAATGAACGATCGGGTCTTCGAGTCCGAAGCCATTTTGTTTCAATTCGGCAAGCACCGATTTGAGGTCATGGTGTAAGTGGAACGGGAGCGAGTACTTTTCGTGGAGCTCTGTTCCCCAATCCATTAGAGGGCGTTCGCAACGATGGGCCGCAAGCATACCGACGATGGCTCTTAAGAGTGCGGCGAGCGATGCGGTGGTTTCTGGGACAGGACCCATTCGAAACGATCGAAATTCAACCAGTCCCAAGCGGCCTCGGTTCCCCAAATACGGATTCCAAAGTTTCTCGATGTTGATTTCGGCGCGGTGTGTGTTGCCGCTTGGATCAGCCAAGAATGGCGCCAGGGTTTCCCAGATTGTCTCGGGCGTCGGATTTCCGATCCGTTGCAGCAGGTCCAAAGTCAACTTCAGCTCATTGACGGTTCCACGTACGCCTTCGTCGACACGAGGTGCTTGGCTGGCTGGCCCAATGGATGCGAAGGCATGCAGATATGACAGCGAGGGGTGATGATTGAAATATCGGATCAAGCTTGGCAGCATGCTTGGGATCCGCAGAAACGGGCTGCTTTGCGCCGTTGGCCCGCCAAGCGTGATCTGCCCCCCGCCACCGGAATCGCTTTCTTCACCGTTGTATTGCAGGCGGTACGATTCGAGACCCTCGTCATTGGCCGCGTTTTGAAGTCCTCGGAGGTTCTGCCATAAATCGACAACCTGATCGGAGGGCGCCATGTTGACTTCGATGACCGCGGGGTCTGCCGTCACCGTCATCCACTTGATCGTGTGATCAATTGGTGGCGGGAAGCCTGTGAGCATTAGCGATGGGACGTTCAAGTCATTGGCAACTTGCGCGATCGCGTCGAGCAGTTTGCGGAACATGTCGATATCGTCGATCGCCGGTAGCTCGATTTGCAATGAACCGTTATTCGCAAAACAGCTAATGAGGTAATCTCCGGTCGCTGCCAAATCGTCACTCGCCTGGACACCTTCGATCCGTTCCGATTCCAGCGCCGAACGCAAAAGCGTGGGGCGTTCTTCGACGTTGACGTTCGGTTGTGCTTCGTCGATTCGGAACAGCACGCGGGTGTGGTGAGGCGAAGCGAGCGTGGCGGCTGAGTAGCACTGCGATTGTAAGTTCGTGGTCAGCTCGGTTGCGAATCGTTCCGGTTCCGGTTCGCCAGCACTTGTCGCAAGCAGCGGATCCGGGGGGCCTTTCCAAGTGGGCACGCCATCACGACTTTCGTACAAGCCGTAGTTCCATCGCGGCAGGTCTTCGTCTTCGTACTGGCGTCCGACACACCGAATCACCGCGGCGTTGGGTGCCGCTTTGGCGAGTAGCGTGAAGACGCGCTCCGCACGCGTTCGTTTTTCGTCACCCAAAGCGCAGAACAGCCACTCCGGAGCTTCCGAAAACCGGTCCGTAAACGTCGGTTCGGCACCGATCCAAATCGGAAGTCCAAGTTGCGAAACAGCCGTATCATGCGCAGCAAGGGCGCGCAAAAACCCATCATCTGAATCCATTCGACGCCATACCCGACGAAGTTGTTGGAAGGATTGATTGAGTCAGCTCATCGCTAAGTCGCGCCGCCTTCGGGAAGTGCGATGACTGGACGGGGTAATGTAGTGCAATCGGCTAGTTGTCGCTGCGCACCCCCGCTGGCTTTCTGGCCAAAAAGCGAGCTGTCCTGTCGAAGTCACTCGCCTGGATTCGACCAGCGTTGTGAGGTTGATTTTTCTGCTTGGCAAGTTTTTCGCGATCGACCGCTTTTTTACGATCTGCGAACCAATTTGTACCGGGATCATGAAAGAGAATGCCGATCGTCAAGTATCAACCTGGTCGCCAGTCTGAAGGCTGGTGTGAAATCGCTTTGTAATCAACGAAAGAATGAAAGAGTCTTCGGAGAAACGCTAACAATGTCCAAATCAAAAATTGTCGGATGGATCCTCAGTGCGCTACTGTTTGTGTTCCTCGTTTGCCTAAGCGCTCCCGGAAAGTTCATGGACTTCGAAGGAAAGGCAGAGATGTTTGATAAACTGGGGTGGTCAGAGGACGTAATGGTCTACATCGGCTTTGTCGAGATTGGGATGACGGTGTTGTTTCTGATCCCGCAGACTGCGTTTATCGGCGCGATCTTGATCAGTGCCTACTTAGGGGGGGCTGTTGCGACGCATGTCCGCGTTGACGATCCATTCATTGTGCCGATCGTGATCGGCGTGCTGGCTTGGATCGCGCTGGGGTTGCGTGATTCGCGCGTCTTCCAATTGGCCTTTACCCGATCGACTCCCATTCAACCAGAAGCGGTCGATACCGTTACATCGTCATGAAGTATCTCGTTCTAATTCATAGCCGCGAAGACGCTTGGCCTGATCCTGAACACGAAGTAGCAATTCGAGAATCGGTGGAAGTTTGCCAAGCTTATCATCAGCAGGGCAAATTCATTGACGCGGCGCCATTGCAAAAGACATCGACGGCGAAGTGCGTGCGGGTGCGCGAAGGCAAGGCGTCAGTTCAAGACGGTCCGTTCGCGGAAACGAAAGAAGTACTCGGCGGCTATTTCCTGATCGATGTTGACTCAATGGACGAGGCGATTGAGTTCGCCAAGCAAATCCCAGGAACTCGGCGAGGGATTGCCGAGATTCGTCCGGTCATCGAAGTCGAAGGCTTGCCAGAGTGATCGCAACGTAGCGGCGGTTTAACGCGTCGCTTTTAGATTGCTGAGTACTGTTGTTAGCTCAGCTTTTGCCGTTTCGTTTTCTGGCAACGCGTTTTGGTCAAGTGCGGGAAGAAGGTGCTCCCAAACCAGGCCGAGTTGCTTCTGCAGATCTCGTGTGTTGGCAGTCATGACGACGACCGTGTCCTGCTCAGGCATCACGACACAGAACTGACCGTCTTTGCCATCACCACGGTAAACACCGTGGCGACAACGCCAGAATTGAAACCCATATCCTTGCCGCCAATCCGGTGAACCGCCGCTGGGGGCATCGGCGTTTTCCGTTTGCTTACTGGTTGCGAGCCGAATCCAATCGGCAGGGATTAGTTGTTTGCCATTCCATTGGCCATTCTGCAGATACAGTTGTCCAAACTTGGCAATGTCTTCGGTTTTGAGGTACAGCCCATATCCGCCCAGCGAAACGCCTTGTGGGCTCTGGTCCCAAGTCGGCTTTTCGATACCGAGCGGTTCGAAGAGGCGAGGTGTCAAGTAATCCAACACCGTTTCGCCAGTCACTTTTTGTACGATCGCCGATTGCATGTAAGTTGCTGGCGTGTTGTACAGAAATTTTGTCCCGGGCTGATGCGGAACGGGCGCGGCCAAAAATGTCTTGACCCAGTGATCGTTCTCGGTCGGTCGAGGTAGCGGTTCCTGTCCGGTGGTCATCGTCAGCAGATCGCGAACACGCATCGCCTTGAGATGATCGGAAGGATCCTGTGGTGCATCGTCAGGGAAGAATTTCAGCACCGGATCATCAATGTCCAGCAGGCCATCTTCCACGGCCAAGCCAACCGCGGTGGAAGTGAAGCTTTTGCTGAGGGACCACAAGACGTGTGGCTTTTCCGCTGCTTCGGGACTCCACCATGCTTCGGCAACCACATTGCCATGACGAACAATCATGAAGCTATGCATGCTGTCGACGGACTCATCGGCGGCTTTTGCAAAGTTGATGATTGCCGTGGACGCGATCCCTTGGGATTCAGGCGTCGCGCGTGGCAAGGTGGTGGCTTGTTCGAGATCTTGGCCTGAACTGGATTCGAGCATGAACTGGCCGAATCCGAGCAAGCTGATCAGGGCGAATGAAAAACGCATCGAGGATCAATTCAGGGTGAAGGGGAACCGAAGCAGGCGAATCGAGCTGACGCAGGCGAACTGAGGATGACTAGCGACGACGGCGAATGATGCCGAGCGTCGAGAACAGCAGGCAGGTCAACAAGCTGTGCGGTTCAGGGACTACTCCAGTGGCTGCGGTGATCGTGATCTCTGTAGGAGTGTTGTCCGAAGCAATGAAAGGATTCGAGGTGCTCGCGCTAATCCTAAACGTATCACCGACGTTTGGTGGCAGTGTCCCATTGGTGGTGAAATGCAGTTCTGCCAAAACGAGGCTACCGCTTCCTTGACTCAGAAAAACAGGTGGCGCACCGCCATCCTCGATCACCAGTGTGTCATCCGGAACAAGCGTCATTGTCGGTGTGAATGTCTTGCCGGAAAGACGCGCAGTGCTCTGATTACCGAAAACGTAGTCAGCAGGGTCTGGCAAACCAGAGGGTAGAAACTCGATGGAACCAGGGCTCATGCTGGAATCGATATGAAACGTGAACTCGTAGCCAAGAAATAGGTCGGGAAAAAAATCTGGGGCATCACTTGAAATGGTGAAGGTGACGACCCCGGTTGATCCGGCTGGTACCAATGCAGAAGCTTGGCCTTGAACCATCAGTCCAGCACTAGCATAGCTGGACAAAAACATCGTCATCGCAAGAAGTGTCAGTCGCAGATTCATCGAAATAATTCCTCCCGTGGTATACATTCTGCACCTTCGCTAATTTAGCGGCATGGTGTCAGTTTTTGTCAGCGATAATGTCAAAAACGGCATTAACTTTGGACTTATTCGACGTCCATTAGTCGTCGAGATCGAGTGACCCGTCGACCGATTGTCCAAGGTTTTCGGCGATTCGATAGTAGTCGTCATAGTTTGTTATTTCGTCGCCGTTGAGATCACCGTCGGTGGAGCCGGTTGCGCCAAAGTGTTGCACAATCGGCGAAACGTCGTAGTAGTCGACCGTTCGGTTGCCGTCTGCGTCACCGAGTAGACGATAGAAAGCTAATGTTTCGGCGTCCGTCGCGATGACGCCATCGCCATCCAGGTCAATTTCCAGCCGATAGTAGCCATTCCCGACCGCCGAATTGCCATCGCCGCCGATGCCGCCGCTTCCGAAATCAATCGCCATGACTTGATCGATCGAACTGACTCGGCCTTGAAGGTCGACGGGGACAGCTGGGCCAAGCCCATCGTTGTCAAATCGGTTCAGCCGAATGCGATCGTTCGCCGGGTCGGCATCATCCAGGGTCGCGATGATCGACGCAAAGTCTTGTGAGTTGAATGTCACGTCCAGGTAGCGAATGAATGATCGTTGTTGGGCCCCACGTTGCACATCGAAGTCAATGATTTCGAGGTCTGACGGGGCATCGAACTGCAGTTCGACGGTGGCGTCCGCGGGTGCTGAGGGTGCGGGTTCAACGTTTTGTCGTCCGTCTTTCCCAATGGTATAGAAACGGTAGGAGTGAACGTTTCCATCGGTCATCGCACGATAGTCGATGGAACCGGTGTAGATTCCGTTGACGTCCGCTTGCCCGGCAGGGACAACGCCAAGGCTTTGGGGGATCGCGTCGTCGACCGATACAAACACTTCAAAGCTCTGCAGCAATGATCCGCCTTCGTCGGAACCGCTAAAGGTTACATTCAATGTCGGAGTGGTATCGTCAACCGAGTCGACCTGAGTGACGGGCAAGTCCAAGTCTGGCACGTAAGTTCCCGCTTCGAGGATCGGCGATTTGGATTCTCGATTGCCTGCCGCATCGATCGCAATGCTATAGAAACCGACAGAGTCGTCGCTTTCGGCGTTGTACATGGCCATCGCTTGGTTGGCCGGAACGGAAGTCCAGAACTCCCATGGCGCGCCGTTTAGCTTGCGATAGATTTCAAAGGACACGATTCCTGATCCGGCACCGGCAGCCACTGTATCTGATCCCGAGACGAACACTGGGAAGGTCTTGTCGGATTGTGTTTGGGACAATGCGTGGACGTTGCTGGTCGGCCCGGATCGGTCCGTGATCCATTGGTCAGTTTCCGTGTTGGACCCTGCATTACCCGCGAGGTCACTGATATTCGATGAGGAAACGTCGATGGTATAAATTCCTTCGTCAGTGGTGAAACCGGCGAGTCCCGCGATGCGATAGGTATTTCCCGACAGTAAGGATGTCGTGATCGTAGAATCGAGGGCAACGACCACTCCATTTCGTCGCAAAGTGATGTCGTTGTGATCGAACGTTGATAAGTCAATCGGTTCGTCAAATGTCACGTCGATTTGGTCAACGGCCGTTTTGCGTGGGTCAGGTGTGATATCCACGACGTCCAAAATTGACGGGGCGACGTTGTCGAGCGGATGATTGCCGAAGTCAACATTGTTACGGTTTTCACCGGGAGCCAATTCGATGGTGTATCGGAATTCACCGCCTGCGGAGGTGCCCAATTCACCGGTGGAGTCGTTCCCGGATGGATCGCTGGTGTCGACCAGTTGAGAGCCGTCATAGACCGTGACGGCTTCGGCGAGGGCCAGCATGTCCAAACGCCTAAACGCCGCACCGGTATTGAACACACTGTCGTTTTCGTCATCTCCGTCGACGACGATCGCACCGGAGATGTCCAAAAGGTAGCGGAACTCGTGAGGGGAGAGTTTTCTGCCGAGTTGCTCGAATGCGATCTGCTGAGCGATGACTGCTGCACCGGTCACAAACGGTGTTGCCATGCTGGTTCCACGCATGGTGCTGACGCCGCCGACCGCGTTGGCGGCTGTGATCAATGCACCGGGGGCGAGGACATCAAGCATCTCGTGGTGACGTTGCGAAAAGCTCGCGATTCGATCCGCGTCGGACGTGTAGTCGGTTCCATTTTCGCCGAAGGACCAGGGACCGCCGCGATTGGAATCCCAGACCGCACCGACAGAAACAGTGTTCGGATCCGCTGCGGGATAGGCCAAACCTTCGATCCCGGTTAGACCATAAGCGTTGCCCGCGGCTGCGACAGCGATGATGTTTTGACTGGCAAGCGTGGCGAGTTCGTCATCGATTCCGTGCAGTCCCCGCGACTGAGTCCAGTTCAAGCCGTCACCGACCGAGAGGTTGACCGCGGCAATTTTGTAATCGTTCGCATTCGCGATGACCCACTGCAACGCTTGCTCGACATAGCTGAAATACCCGACCCCGTCGTCACCAAACACTTTGAGGTGGATGATTCCGACGTCTGGGGCAACACCCAAGTACGCCGGATTCTCGGACGCAATGACGCTGGTGACGTGTGAACCGTGACCGGAGTAGTCGGTCGCGTCAGCATCGTTGTCGGCGAAGTCGTATTGGTACACGATACGGTCGGCCACGCCGTCACCATCCCCATCAGCGCCAAAGAACGGGTGGTCCACATCGATGCCGGTATCGATGACAACGACCGAATACCCGCTGCCGTCGAACGCGTTGAAACGCGAGTCAGCGCGGAAGCTTGTCAGTTCGATAAGTTCGGCGGCTTCGGGAGCGATCGGCCCGACGAATTCTTCGCCCGGCGAAAAGGTTCGCCCCGTGCTGGCGTTGTTGCTGTAGGAGCGTTGTAGTACGGCGCCATCAGCATGTGTGCCGGTATCTGATGCGCCGGCCGCTCCAGGGAAGGTTTGTGAGAAGCCGCCTTCAACGACTTCGGCGATCACGTAAGTGCCCGGACGTAAGTTGTCGAACTCATATTCGCCGCTCGAGTTTGTCGTGCGTGTGACTTCGCCACTGTCGAGCATTCCGTTGTCATTGGCGTCGATGTAAACCGTCCAGCCTGCGAGCCCAGGTTCTTCGGTTTGACGAAGGCCATCTTCATTGCTGTCGTTCCAAACCACGCCCGAAATGGAACCGAGTGCAACCAAGCCTGCGTCCCAGCGATCGTTTAATCCGTTGATAACGCTGAATGGTGCCGTCGAACCGGTGAGGTCGTCGACATCGCTATCGGTAAAGTCACTGCCGACGTTCAGTTTGGTAAAGCCAAATCCGTTCGGTGCGGTGAAAGACAGCGAATACTGGTCGTCAAGACTCATCCCGGCAAACGAATAGAACCCGGCCATATCGGTTGTGGTCGAATCGACAAGCGTGGCGTTCCCGTTGACAACTCGGAACAGCTGGACGTCAACGTTCGCCACACCGGTTTCGTTCGTGTCTTGAATCCCGTTGAAGTTTGCGTCGTTAAATACAAAGTCGCCGATCGAGCTCCGCCGGCGGGTACGGTGACTTGCCAATCCGGAATAGCCGGGACATCTTCGATATTGCCGGAGTAATCCGTGGCAACGCTGTAGAACGAATAGGTTCGTCCGAATTCGCCGCTATACGTCGCCGACGTTTCATTCGTCTGGGTTTGCCATAGCGAGAATGTTCCGCCATCGATTGCGACGTAAATATCGAAATAAGCCAAGCCGCTTCCACCCTGGTTGTCCTCGCCGGACCACTGAACGGTAAACGTTGGGGACAAGACGTTCCCGCCATCGGCGACCTGGCTCGTGGGGGCGATTTGATCGTCCAGGTTGGTCCAAGACAGTTGTGGTGTGACAGAGGGCATATTGCCGGCGAGGTCTTCGATACCGGTGCCGATGCTCAACTGATAAACACCTGGCGAGTCCGTGATTCCTGTCAAACCTGTTAAGCGAACAAGGGTCTCCGAAATCACGTCAATTGCCACTGAACTGTCGATGAGGTTGGCACCGCCATCAAGTGTCAGTTGCAGATCAGAAAGGCTGAGAAGGGACCAGTTCATCCGTTCGTTGCTAAACAGGTCGATCGATGAGACCGGTGTATCGCGTGGGTTCGGACCAACATTCAGCAGTTCGACGAGGGGGGCGGTTTCATCGAGTGTGACATCGATGAATGAATCGGCAAGGTTAGTCGCCGCGTCAACGGTTCGGACCCGAATGCGATGGGCGGCGCCATCACCAAGGGTGAACGTGTGCGTAAATTGTGTACCGGTTACCGTGGCGTAGCCGAGGTCTTGTTGGAGAGTTTCGTCATACAACCGAACGCTAAGTCCTGTTTCGGCAAGCGTACCAGTGAGGGTTAATACACGTTGGTTGGTCAAGCCATCGGTGTCGCTCTGTCCGGTGTCAGG
Organism: Rhodopirellula sp. MGV; assembly: GCF_002251265.1. Taxonomy (NCBI): domain Bacteria; kingdom Pseudomonadati; phylum Planctomycetota; class Planctomycetia; order Pirellulales; family Pirellulaceae; genus Rhodopirellula; species Rhodopirellula sp. MGV. The sequence goes on from NZ_NPDI01000028.1 coordinate 177,470, forward strand.
AGTGATCGCGAGATCTTCCGCTGGCAACGGATTGCTGAAGTCCATGACCCACTGGACGGTCAATGCGTTCGCACCCAGGTTGCCAGCGAGGTCGGCGATGCCGGTTCCATCCACCGTCAACGAATACGTTCCCTCGAGTCCCTGGTTCCAATTGGTTCCTTTGATCACAAACTGTGTGTCGCTGATTTGTTCGATGGACACAAGTTGGTCGATCAGGTTGGGCCCACCGTTCCGAGTCAAAATTAAATCGTCAGTAGTGAAGGAAGTCACATCGATTGGTTCGTCGAACTCAACGTCGAATTCCAACTGCACCGTTTTGCGCGGCGTTGTTGGCTGTTCCAGGTCGATCAACTGCGGTGCGGTTTGGTCAAACGTGAACAGGACTGTTTCGGTACCGATTCCTGCGGTGCCATTTGAATCCGCCACTCCGCTGGCATCAATGGAAACCGCGTAGCTGCCTTCTGAGTTGACGACAGTATCAAAATTCAAAATGCGGAACTGTTGTTCGCTGACGGCCTGAATCGTCAAACCATTGGTGCTGACCACATTGCCCTCGAACATCAGACTGAGGTCTGCCAGGTCGAAGGTTGCTGCATCGATTGGGCCCGAGAAAAGTACGTCAAACGATTGCAGCGGGCTGTTGTACGAGGACGCGAGCTCGATGTCGAAAACGTATACCGGGGCCGTCCCGTTCGTCCATGTTTCTGTTTCGACACCAAGGCCTGTGTTTGCGGCAAAGTCGGCGATGTTGGCCGCGTCGATTGCAAGACGATAGACACCGGCATCGGATGTGAATCCGCTAAGTCCGCCGATCGCGTACAGTCCATCACCTAGATCGGCAAACGTCACGGTATTGTCGAGGGGCACCGCGATGCCGTTGCGGGTCAGCGTCAGGTCGTCGAACGACAGTGTTGCCAAGTCGATCGCTTCGGTGAATTGAATTTGGATCGTTTCGACGGCCGCGTCGCGCGGGTCCGGCGTGACATCAAAAATGTCCGTCAACTGCGGAGCGACTTCGTCGTCGAGCCGATAGGAAATCTGATAGCTGGACGACCCACCGTGATCGAAAATATGAAGCTTGTTTTCGTAGACGGGGCGTTCGCCGTCGACTTTAAACGTGCGATCGGTCAGCCAGGCATTGGTTCCGATCGGAACTTCAGTGCCGTCATCGCGCAAAATTCGGTCCAGTAAATACTGACCGTTGCCCGGGTCATCAATTCTCAGGTAGCCGAACTCGTCCGGCATCACCACACTGACTTCGCCGTGGAGGTTCCCTAGGACAGGCGTTTGGATGACGGAGCCGAGCGTCCCGGCGCCGACCGGATGAACCGACATGTCGCTTAGGTGGACCGTGTCGGGTAAGTCGAACTCGTCAGCGACGTCGTTTGTTAAAAAGTCGTACAGATCATCTGCGCCGACGCGTGGATCGCGAACGGTGTGAATCAATTCGAAGATCTCGACTTCTTTGACGATCGACGTTCTGGGGTCGCCAAATCCAGTCAGGTGTTCGAACGATGCGGTGTAGTCGACGAAATGTCCTTGCAGGGAAGATGTCAGCTGCCAACGGCCGACACGTGTCTCGTCCGGCAGAATGTTACCCATCGTGATCGTCAATGATTCCGGTTGGGGCTCATTGTTCACGTCCGCACCGACGATTTCGAAATCGATCAAGAGACCTTTTTCGTTCTCGATGATCTTTGGCTGGGCGGAAACGATCTCCAAATTGTTGGCCGTCCCTTTCCCAATATTGCTGACCATAATTCCAAGGTCATAGGGAACCGAGGGTTCGATTTCATCGGTAAATGGGTCGTCGCTATAGACGTCGCGCTGATGAAAATACTTGAGCTTCAGGGCGGCGTCGGGATAAACCGTGATCGGTGCGGGGTAGAGCGGCACGTTGATGACTTCGCCGTTCAATTTGTACGTCATCAATCCACCGACGGTGTATTCGGTCGGGCCTTCCGGTGCCGCCAAGTCGGTGGGCAGCAAGGTCCACTTCAAAACTCCGGTTGAGTCTGCGGTCAAATCCCACATCGGGGCTTCAGGAGTGCTGCCGGGGGCTGGTAAGAAAGCGGCCGCGATGGCTTCGCTGATTGCGAATCGGTCATCGACCACTTCGCCCGAAGCCACATCGACGACAGTAATAAAGACTTCGAGGTCTTCGAGTGGTGACGCGGCACCGTTGTTGACTTCCAAGGTCGCTTCAAAAGCGGTGCGCGTCATCACCACGTCTTGTTCGAGTCGTAACCGGACGGCAGCGCAGACGTCACCTGCGGCGGCAAAGATCGTGTGATCAGAAGGCGGCAGTTGCTCAACGGTACCGTCTTCTTGAACGATGATCGGTTCGCCAAGCGAAGCGGCTGGGTTCAAGCCGACAGCCTGTTTGAATTCCTCTTCCGTTCCGTCGTAAGCGTTCACCAGGGTTTCTGGATCCAGCATGTCTTCGAAAAACGCGTCCAACGCCTCAGCGGCCTGTCCCGATGTGGCACAGGTTGCGTCAGCTAGGATTTGTTCGAATCCAATTGTTTCCGAAAGTGGTCCAGCTTGGACATGAGCTTCGCCGGAAAGTTTGAATCCGTCAAAGCAGATTTGGCCGGTAGCGTCTTCACCGATGCATTTCTTGATTGATCCTGATACACCAGTGCTGAGTTTTACGAACGCATGTCCGCCCAGTCCGAAAGTGTTGCCATTTGAATCGGTCGCCGTTCCGGAGAGGGCAACCCGAACGGCGGCGGAGGCACCGACGGAGATCGAGATTTCGCCGCAGGCAGAGAAGTTGCCTTCGCAGTCACGTTCAACCGTTCCTGTCCCCACGATGCTGCCGCTCAGGTTGAGTGGGATACCGGCGGTCAGTTCGAATGCGTATGTGACCCCGTTCACCGTCTTTTCATAGCCGGCGCTGGCACCAATCGTGTAAGTAAACGACGCGTCTCCGCTGATCGAACCTGTACCTGAGAACTTTAGGCCGGTTCCGCCATCTTCTTCTTCACAGCAGGTTTCCGCAGTGACTTCGATTTTGCCTTCGGCACTTAGTTCTGCTTCGACGGGGCCAAGGTCAATCTCGGGGACGGGAATGGGGATGCCGACCGAGAGCGTCAAACTTGCTTTGACACAATCGCATTCTTCCGGTGGGTTGTAATTGAAGACAGGGTTGTTCAGGCTCGGTCCAATATTGCCTCCGCCACCAGTTCCGCCGCCGCCGACAAATCCGCCGCCGGAGTATCGGTTTCCGCAACTCCCGTGGGCATTGAGAATCGGGATCGGGACCGAATAGGGAATTCCGAACGGGCCACACAACAGAATCCATCGAATGGTCGCGGTGTAGGAGCACGGTCCGTCGTTACTGGCAAGAAGGTCGCTTGGGAACGCCGCTCCGAGTGAGATGCGACGAATGATGACTGGGATTTTGACGGAGCTTTTGGCAGGCAGGACATCGATGTTATCGATCAGCGGGGTGATTTCCCAAAGTGGATGGCTGGGAAATTCCAGTCGCAAATCCTCGGCTTGAATCAGTCCTTCGTTGCGAATGGTGAATTCGATCTGTTGGAATCCGTTTTCGACTTCGGCCAAATCGATCTGACCGGGATCGACGACGATGACCGGGATCGGGACGTTGGTTTGGAATTCTGACTCGATTGTCACGCGCGTGCGATCTTCGAACTCGACCGGTTCCACATTCCAGTTGTACGTTACTAATCGTGTTTTTATGAATGCGGTGCGTTCAGTCGTCATGCCAGGCTCGATAATGAGGGACGACCGCGTCGTGTGGTGATCGGTTGCGGTGACCGCCAGTTCATAGTTGCCTTCGGGAATCGCATCGACTTGCAGCATCCCGTTCGCGTCGGTGGTTCCTGACACGATGACTTCGTTGGTAAACGGATCGGTCAAAGTGACCGAAGCGCCCGCCACATTTTTCCCGCCTTCGCCGTAGTAGGTCAGCTCGTCGACGACCGTGATTTTAAGTCCACCGGTCGCATCGGAAGCCGCCGTAAACGTGAACGGGATGCTGACCGCCGAGGCATTCGTCGGGTCCAAGACAATGCTGCCGGAATACGGTCCTAGCGGCAATTCGGTGCCGGGATTTAGCACCAGTTGAAGCTTGGTGGTTTGGCCCGGTGCCAGAGATGCGATTTGCGAGGGTGCAGACAGCCATGGCGCGTTGGGCAACAGCACGCTGATCGGTCCAGTTTCGGCACCGCCATCGTTTGTGATCGTCACATCGACCGGGGTCAGTCGGCCACGCAGCATGCCTTCGTCGAGTCTGGCTGGGACTTGTAATCGGCCCATGCGTGGAATCACTGTGACCGATACGGGCACATCGAGAACCGGACCTTGTGCGGTGGTCACATGGATTTTGAAATCGGCGATCGTGATCGAATCATTTAACACATCGATGCGATACGTAAACGCTTCGGTGTCGCGTCCATCCAATTGTGCGAAGGAAGGAGGCGTGACATCGATGTTGAGGTTCTCTGGTGCGCCGACGACTTCGAATGTGATCGCGGTCAGGTCAACGTCGCTCAAGTTGACGATTTGCAAGTCTTGAACCAGCGACTGGCCATCTTTGATTTGGTGGCTGGTCGACTTTGGAATGACTCGCATCCCGATCAAAGTGAAGGCGTCTTGAGCTGCGGGTTTGCTCTGTCCCGGATGGGCGCCGGCGATCACATAGTTACCTGCCTCGCCGGGAAGCGGCGTAAAGGTCGCGACGAATTCGCCGTTGGCATCGGTCGTTGCTTCTACCTTTCGAACGAAGTCACCTTCGTGAGTGACATAGACGATGACGTCTTCTCCGGCCGCGGGTAAACCACTATCGGCAATCGTGGCGAAGCCTTCGATCTGGATCGGCGTACCCATCACCGCTTGGGTGATTTGGGTTGAAGCGGTGACGTTGTATTCCGCGGTGACGTTGATGAGGTTTGAAAAGCCGCGGTTGTTGTCTTCGAGAGTTTCGTCGATGGTGAAGTTGACATCGGACTCGACGATCAGAAAGTACTCGCCGACCATCTCCGGAAGTGCGATCGGGGCATTCACGGTCAGTTCCGCATCGACATCAAGTGATTGACCGATCTGGTGCTGGAACACCAAGGTATCGTTGCTGCTCAGGATCGGATCGCTTGACAGATAGATTCGGTCCGTCCAGCCTGCCGGGGCAGGTTGTCGGCCTTCGTTGCGTACTTTGTAAATGACATCGATCACGCGGTCCGTTAAGCCACTCGTGGGAACTTGGACGTCGGCGACTCGTAAATCCGGTTTGTCGACATCAGAAACCACAAGCACTGCAGAACCGGGATTGAAATTTGTGGCGATGGCGCTGATGGTGACAAATTGCAGTCCGTCGGGAATGAAGTCGTCGACCGCATTGATTTCAAAGGTGGTTTCGGATTCACCGGCAGGGATTGTGACCGTACCAGCCACGGTCGCTTCGGAAGTGTCATTCGAAAGCAGCGTTACCACGAGTGCTTGTGAGTTGTCCAGCGTGTTGCGGCGTACCGTGCCCTGTGCGGCCGGATTCGTTGCGTCTTCGTTGACCAATCCACGATCGAGAGTGACCGTCAACGTGGGACTGTCATTGTCGCGGACTTCGATGGATGCCGTGCCGCCGGGTGGAACCGGTGTGACGCGATCGATCGGGTCAATCGCCATCGCTTCGATCGTCAGATTAAGCGAGTCGCCTTCGACCAAATTGTCGACCGGATACATCGGGAAATCGACATACATCTGGCCCGATGGAATGGTGACGGTGTTGGGCACATTCAGACGGCCAGGGTCACTGCTGCGCAATTGAACGACTTGCGAATTCTCGCTGGCGACGGGGCGAGTCACGCGTCCGATGCTAGGGTAAATGGAGTTTTCGCTGACGAATGGATCCAGCGTCAGTGCGAGGTCTTTGCGATTGACGTCGCGAACCAGAAGCGATTTCGTGTCTTGACCGAATCCTTTCGCCGTTACGTTGTACGCTCGATCGATTTCGACCAATTCATCGCTAAGGGCTTCGATCAAGAATGTTGTCGAGGCTTCGTTGGCATCAAGCGAGACACTGATCGGCACACGCAGCTGTGTGTTACTGCTGACCGTCAGTGTGACCAACATCGGATCGGCATTGATTGACAGGTCTCGTGACACCGTCGCCAGAAGGGAGTCGCCTTCGTTGACTTCGCCGGATGCCAAGGAAAGTGTCAACTGCGGCACGGCGGTATCGATCACGGTCAGCCCGATCGCATCGGAGGAGTAGCTGTCTGATTCGGTCCCGTCTGGATTGAGGACGGCGGCGGTGACGTTAGCGATTCGGTCGCCGTCAGCGGTCGCGTCCTGGACGGGCGTGGCCAAAAACTCCACCCACAACTGATTCGCGGGAATGGTAACCGTTTCGGGGACAGTGATTTCGGTTAGGTCGTCGCTATCGAGGTGGACGGTTAGCGGGCCGCTGATATCGCCGCTTCGGGTCAACCGCAGCGTCAACGGATTGCCGTCTTCACGCACCGAAGTGGATGCGGCTGAAAGCGTTAGCGTGATCGGAATCACGGTCGCGAGATCCGCCAGGGCGGAATTGTTCGTTTCGTCGGACTCCGTCACCGTTTGTCCGGTGTCGACATCCACCTGAAGCCGCCATTCGCCTGGTTCCAAGCCAGCAGGGATGGTGACCTGGCGGGACCGCACCGCAAACGATCCTGCGGCGATCGATTCGTTGTCGAAGTTGAGACTCGCCAACTGGACGGAGCTGTTCTGCTTCACCAAGTAAACACGCTCGGTCCAAGAACCTTGCAGGTCCAGCGTGCTGGCATTGGTCGTTTGCCAACTGACGTTTGTCTGCGTTCCGGTGAAAATGAATGCCGGCCCGGTGATCGCTTGCGGTGCGAGGTCAGGGTAGTCGTTGAGTGTGGCGCTAAACGTCACCGTCGCTTCGTTATTTGATTCGGCGTCGCCAGCGAGGTTGGCTTCGGCAATGGAACCAAGTGCATCGGTGGTGACGATGATTTCAAAGTCGCCGGTACCTGCCAGGCCGTCGGGCAATTGGAATGACGCCGTTCGAAGCAGTTCGCTGCCCGGTAGTAGATCGCCCGATATGGCCGGATCGTATGGCAGCGTGACCGTGCCGATCACCGTCATGGTGTCGGAATCAATAAGCTGAACACGATCGCTAAACGGCGACGACACCGCGCGTCCGCCTTGATTGATCGTGGTGAAATCAACAGTGACCAGCTGACCAGAATAAATGTCGCTTGGCGGAGTGAGGGTGAGGTCGCCGATCACCAAGTCGGATAGCTCAATCGTCAAACTGGTTTGATAAACGTCGTCCGACTGACCGCCCTGTCCATCTCTGTTCTGGTCTAGTTCGTTGCCGACCAAGTCGGCGACGTTGGGGCCGATCGTAATGTCGTACGTTCCCACGTCTGTTTGAGGTAGGAACTGAAAGCGGTAGATGTTTCCACCGAGATGAAATGGTGCGGAAACATCGATGTTACCGGGCGGACCGGTAAAGAGAATGTCATTTGCACCGAGTGTGGTTTCATCGATCGGTTCATCGAAGGTGACATCCAAGTAGCTGTCGGTCGCCGTGGCAGTCGCAACCGCCCTGGTAATTCTGGGGCCGATGGTGTCGATAGTGATCGCCGCTTGGAAATCGTTGCCGAGCGGATTGCCGCTCACGTCGGCGATGTTTTGATCCAAGATGACAACATAGGTGCCGTCTTGTTCGATCAAACCCGGGGTGGTGATTTGGTATTGAAGGATGCTGCTCGAAGCGGCATCAATCCCGACGGTGAACCCGTTCCAATTCTCGTTGCTAAGGCTTCGCCAAGAAACGGAATCGAATGTCCCTTTGAAACGCAATGTCCCGTGCGGTTCACCGGTGCCGAGTAGTCGGTACTCGAACAGGCCATCGCCCAAGTCGACGACCTCTTTGAAAGAGGTTCCGCTGCCCCAATATCCCGCATCGTTGCCGTCGCTGGCGTTTCCAAAGCTGAGGATGTCGAAGTCGCGATCAAAAGCGTAACCGTTCCCATTCAGGCTGACATAAGAAAACACTGGATTGGCAATTGGCTTCGAAAACACAAGCGACTGCTCTCCGGCACGATTGAGGGCGATGATGTCTGTGCCGCTGGGAATATTGGTAACTTCGTCACTTGTGTACGGTGACGTCGCCGGGTTTCTTCCTCCGCCACCGTTCTGCCAGTAATCTGTTCCCCCGCTGGGCTGAAAGAACGAAATACCTTGCGGGTTGTTGTACGTGACCGATACCGGACCGCTGTCGGTCGTGATCGTTCCCAAGCCGGTGAAGCCGGCGGTTGAATTTCCGCTAATCCAGTCGGTCCAGAAAATCGTTCCGGCGGTGCTGCTGACAGGAATGATTTCTGATCCGGAGAGGTCAAGTGGGCCGCTGGGGCCGATGATCGTGACTTGCCCTATGTCGAAGGTGTCCGGGTCGATCGGTTCACTGAATTCCACTGTCAAGACATCGACGCCATCACGACGAACGCCAGTCGGTGAAAAGGATTGCACGAACGGTGCGATCGTATCGGGCAGCAATTCGAACGTGTCGACTGGCTCGTCGCCAGGTTGTCCGTTGAGTGCATCGCCGTTCTGGTTGGCCTGGTTTCCGGCAAGATCGCGAAGCCCTACCGATCCGCTGATGGTGTAGGTCCCGGCTGCGAAGATCGAATCAAATTCGAACGTGTAAACGTCGCCAGAGCCAAAGCCGTTGGTCAACGGAATCAGCCCAGACGGCCCTGTCATTGTGATGTCTTGTGGCAGAACGCTGGACAGGTCAATCGCTTCACTGAACATGACCGTACGGCGGTCCAGTGGTGCATCTTCGGTTGCAGCACCTGGCAACACCGCGGGACCCATGGTGTCGACTTCAATGGTGACGTTGTTGTCTACCGAAGTGCCAACGGGTGGTGTCAACGTTGCGGTGACGGTGTAGTTGCCGTCGATCAGCGTTGGGGCGGTGACCGAAAGAGTGCCCGGGTTGGCGATCCAGGTTAAGTAATCCGACACGCCATCGTTATCGAAGTCGATTTCGACCTGACCCGCTTTGTTGATCGACACATCAAATGTCGGCGTGGTCACGTTGGTCAATCTGTCGGTGTTTGACACACCCGAGTCACTTCCGCTTTGCAAGTCGATGCCGACGCTTGCCGGGATTGTGACTAAGTCAAAGTTTGAAAGGTCGGGACTGACGATCGAATTTCCCGCAAGGTCGACAACACCGTTGATTGTCAATTGGTATCGTTCGTCGAATAGTCCGTCTTGGAAAGTTAAGCGAGCGGTGTTGGTGCTTGGATCAAAGGTGACGTTTTCGATCGGTATCGGAAGATCGTTACCGTTGTCAAAAATGCCATCCCCCCCGGTACTGGTCAGCGTGTAGTTGGCGATCGTTTCAACACTTGCAGGGTCCATGCCACCGGCATCAAAGAATTCGATTTCGACGCCCGTTGAAGAAGGCGTTACCGTCTGGCGGATCGGCGGGGTTTGATCGATCGTAAAGTAGCCGACATAGTCTTCAAACCCGGGGACAGCCGGGTTCCCATCGAGCGGGACGCCATCGTCGTTCGCAAGCCCGGCGTCACCAGAGTACGCCGTGATTTGGTAGGTGCCTTCGTCTAGAAATTGTGACTGGCGTAATCCGCTGTACCGCACCAGTGATTGACTGTAGTTATAGAAACCTATTTTTCCGGGGCCGAGCGGATCGGGGTCGTTGACGCTGGCATTAAAGAATTCGACACCGTCACTGGCACGCCGGATCGAAACTTGGATATCGCCGTTGGAGTCATAGCGAATCGCGAACTCGTACTCGGTATTGTCGGCCCAGCCATTGTTCGAAGTGTTGCGGGCGAGAACCTGTAGCTGGGCGGCGCCAAAGGTAGAGTTTTCACCATCCCAAAGTCGATCGACAACACCCGATGCACCGGCCGAATTCGTCATTTTGATTAATTTGAAACCGGCCTCGGCGGCACCTTGGTTTCCTTGTTTCCAAGACAGCAAGTAGTAATCGTCTGGTCGCGAGGTGGTGTCTGCATTGAAGCCGAATGCGATCCCGATATAGTCATCGTCGCCGGTTGTTTCGACCGCGATCCGGCCAACAAACTCACGATCAATAAAGTCAGTGTCGCTGACAAAGAACGTGGGGTTGCCGTTGACATATTGTTTGACGCTTTCGCCACCATTCTCGATCCGCCAGTCGCCTGCGCCGCCGTTGCCTGAATAATCGTGTTCAGTCCAATTGTTCAGATCGATTGTTGCCCCTTGGCTGGGCAATAAGTCGATGCGGTCGGTCCCATTGAGATAGGCAGGGGCGACAGGGATGGTGATGTCGTCACCGCCACCAAGTTGCCGGTCGGGACCAAGGTCGGTCAAAACGTAGGAGGCCGGATCGTTGGCGCCGTCAAAAGCAACCGGTTCGGAAAGGCCCAGCGTGATCCGAGTGATGTCGTCTGCCGTAAATCCGTTCGGGGATTGTGAGTTGATCGTTGGCGACGAAGCGGGAATGTGAACGGGGATGGAGACCTGGTTGTTGCTCAGTGACGGTTCTGTGATCAATCCATCGTCATTTACATTGACGATCAAGAAATAGTCACCAGGTACGATGTCAGGAACCGAGACGGAGACGGTCAGCGTTTCTTGCAAGCCAACGTCCACCGAATCACCCGTGGTCAGGGATCCGACCGGGGTGTCTGATCCCAAATCAAGCTGTGGGTCAGACGACAGGTAAACGACATCGGATCGTCCGGCCGGTGTTGTGGCAAAACCTATGTTGTCGACTTGGTACTCAAGCGAGAGCGGTTGTAGTGCTTGCGCGATCAATGAACCGGTGATCGCCGAGGCCGAAAGATCGGCAAGCAGTGGAGTCGGCGTGTTGAATGTGATGTTGTCGATCGCAGAGGTGTCTGTGGTGTCACCAAGTGTAAGGACGACTTTGGCAATGCCCGGTTCGGCAATGGTTACCAAGTCCTGGGTGGCCCCTCCGGCGTTGAACGTATCAGAGAACAGGACAGCGCCGGTTTGGTCGAATGCGGTCGCCGTTACACCGATTCCTTCCGCATCGATCGCATAAAAACTAAAGAGGTCGGTGGAGGCGGGGACGGAAGTGCCAGGGACGACAAACGTAAACTCAACCTCACCAGTTTCTGTGGGGTTGGCCGTTGGGTCAGCGAACACATACGGGGCGGAGACGGGAACAAAGTCGCTGGGGAATGCGTCGGTAACTTGCAATTGGCCACCGAGTGTCGAAAACAGGATGCCCTTGTCGACGAACTGATCGGAGACGATTGCGCCTGCCGTAAGTTCCTCAAAGGTGATCTGCTGGTTTCCGACATTGGGATCGACGTACATCGCCGACTGCGGAATCAACTGTGATCCGGTGGAGGCTGTGTTCCAATGCAGTTCCAAACCACTTTGGCCGACTGAGTTTGCGGAGAACAGCAAATCGACCGGGTACAGTCCTGGCTCGGCGAAACTTAAATTGAAGCCACTGAATGAGAATGCGCGATCGCCAGTCGATCCGATGAACGCGTTGTCAACGGTCAGATAGAACCCATCGTCGCTGCCGACCGAAATCGAGATGTCGATGTCATCCGTAGCCGGGGTTAGATCCATCGATTCTTCGACACGCAAGTAAAAATCGATGTCGAGGATAAAGTTCGATGCCGACAACCCAGAGACCTGATCCGGCGGAGTCGTCGTGCTCGCAAAAAAGTTATTGAAAGAGTTGCCAACGTTGATCACTGACCCGGGGTTGGGAAAGTCCACAAACGGGCTCAGGGTGGTGCCACTTGGTGTAAGCGCCGCGATGGTCGCAGGTGTTGGTGCGGGGCCACCTCCGATTCCATTGTAAAGGTCGATCGAAACGCCATCCCCCGCGACGATCGGCAATGGTGCATCAGCGGATCGATAGCTGACTTCAAAGTTATCGAGAGTGAAATAGGTCCCGTCGTTGCTTCCGCCTTCGGTTCCGGGCAGCGTATCAAATTCGATCGAATGGATTTGTTTTCCGCCCGTATCGTTCATGTCGATACTGAAGCGTACTTGTGAGTCTTCGGCGGTTTGTCCGATCAGGTTTCCGGCGGCGTCAAAGGCGTAAAGACGTTTCAGTGTTGTGTCGTCATCAGTGTCATCGAAGGAGACCGCATCGACGCCTCGATTGAATTGGGCAACGATCCCGCTGGTGTGATAGTTGTCCAGGCCGCTGCTGGTATTGAATGCACCGATGACGAAGTCGTTCTGGTCGCCGACTTTGATGTTGCCAAAATTACTGTTCGTCAGATGAACACCATCGGCATCGCCACCAGTGGCGCCCGCCGAATCATCGTCGGTGAAAGTGACTTGAAAATCTCGGGGGCCGTTGAAGACCAAATCGCCTTGATTGTTTCCCGCGTCGTCGAGTTGTGAATTGAAATCCAACTGCAACGTGTCAGACGCCAACATGCGGCGGTCTTCGAGTTGTTCCAATCCCCAGATTTGCCGGGCGAACTGCTTCCTGCGTCGTGCCCGTTCTGTATTCGCTTTTCCTCGCAACGCTCGCAATTGCATCTTCCGAAATCCTCTGGTTGGTGCTCTGACGATCGGGACGGCCCCCCGGATGGAAAGAACCTATGGGGTCATGGGGGGCCGTGCAACCAGCACAGACGTTTCAACCGAAGCATTTCATCAAGAACTTCACGGTCGCTTCGTGACAGGCCAACAGTGTTGGTAGAAGTCGGCGTGATCGCGTCGTTTGAGTTCGATAGTGAACGGATCCACTCAGCCGATGATGCACTGGCGAAGAGGATTGAATTCGCCGTGCTTTTTCAGGGGACAGCGAGATCGATTTGGTACACTGAGTCACACTGCGAACTCGTTGTCCGACTGTTGACATGTGCGGCAGTGACGATCGGCGAGCTTCGAACTTTTCCGCTACTCCTGTTCAGGTCGATCCCATGCATGAAGTCCCAGACGACGCGATTGGGCCGGATGAGTCCGTTGGGCTATGTGACCGCTGCCTCAAAGAGCTCTATCAAGGCCGGGGCGAGTTCTATGAGATCGACATCAACGCCAAAGTCGACTCGTCACCTCCGATCCTGGATGCGCCCAACTCGCTGTCGCTCGAAGAAATCGAGCTCGAATGGGGCAAGGTCATTCAGCAACTCGAATCGACGCCCCGTGTCGATGCCGAAAACCAAGTGCATTGTCGCCGACGAATGCTGCTCTGCTCGCCGTGCTTTCAAGCTTGGATCGAGAATCCCGCTGGCGGGCAATAAGCCGCCACCGACAAATCTGTCTTGCCCGGTTCCGCCCCCGCGTTCTATCAATGCCTTTTTGCATTGCCAACTTTCTCCGCGAGAAACGTTGTAATTTGCTAGCAATAAGAATCGGAATGCGGTCCGGTGTTAAAGCGACTTTTATCCAACGTACTGATCGGCTACGTCCGGCTATTGAAGTGGACGTGTCGGATCCAACCTATCAATGATCCTCGCGCGGCGATCCGCAGCCAGGGGCAAACGTATATCTACGCGGCATTACACGCCCAGCAACTGGCAACGATTGTCCCTGCGGAACCGGAAACTGGCGCGCTGGTTTCGCGAAGCGAAGACGGCGACTTGATCGCCAAGGTCCTGGAACTTTCTGGTGTCGTTCCGATTCGCGGCAGTGGCGGAGCGCGTCGCAAGGGTGGCGCCGCAGCGTTACTTGGTTTGGTCCATCACGTTCAGAGTAACCGACCGGCCTACTTGGCCGTCGACGGGCCAAAAGGGCCGCGTGGGTGTGTCCATCCCGGTGTGGCATTGTTGTCGCAAAAAACAGCGACCCCGGTCATTCCGCTGTGCTTTGTCCCGTCGTCGCGGGTGATCGTTAAAAAGTCGTGGGACCGCACGCAGGTCCCATTGCCGTTTGCAAAGATCGATTGCGTCTTCGGCGAACCCGTCTATCCGTACGAAGACGAGTCAGTGGAATCACATACCGCACGAATTCAATCGGCGCTGTTGAAGCTCGAAGGCGAAACGGATCCACAAGAAGCGATCCATTCCTGTCGAGTGGAACATCAGAGTGCAAAGACGCCGAAAGCGAAAGAGCTTGAGCAACGATTGGAACGCGCTGTCGCTTGACCAAGCGTTATTACGTCGTGGAGCCTACTTCAAACGATTGTGATTCGAAGCCAATGACACCTGCGGGCACGCGTTTGGATTGCGTCTATTGGTCGCCTTTCAAGTCCCAGGCGTTGAACCACGTGGTGCTGGTCGGACGCATTTGGAAATCATTTTCAAGGCGTTCGGCCATATCGCTCAGGTGACCTGCCCCGTAGAACACGGCAAGCTTCTTGTTGCCTTTGGCAAGTTCTTCTTTGAGCACTTCGAAGGCTTTGGCGTTACGGCCTTTGATCAGTGTGTTTTCGCCGTTGGCATCATCCATTCCAGCCGTGACAGCTTCCATATCAATCAATTGCTTGGCCATCGCGTTCTTCATAGCCGTCGATCGGTCTTGACTGAACAAGGCCATTAGCACGCCGAGGTCACCACCGGTTTTGGCTTGGGTGGCAAGCCCGGCGCCCATCATACGGGCCATCATCTTTACGACACTGTCACCACGACGTTCCAAGTCCTCGGTGAACTCTTCTGGGCTCATGTCGGCGTGCCGAAAGTTTTCGGCCATGTAGTCGATCTGTTCCAGTTGGTATTCCAGCTTCAGCATGTCCTTCATGCCGGTTTGCATCGAGGCGACGATCGAGCGACGCTGTTTGAGGTCTTCAGGACGAATGCGCGTCCCGTCGGGAGCGACCAATTCATAAAGCACCGAATCGTAGGTGCCCAGCAGATCGTTCAGTTCGCGGTAGTAATCTTTTTCACCGATGTGAACGACGCCAACCAAGTCGACAACCACGCCCGCATGCTCGGTTTCCGCTTGGCCTTCGAATCGCACGATCGCTGTTTGTAAGGCCAGTTTGCGTCCGTCTTTGTCGCGTTCGATCCGAATGTACTTTTCCGATTCGGAAGCGTCTTTGTCGCTTTGATTCGTGTCCGGCTTGGCGGGTTGTTCGGTCGTGGTTTGTGCCCAAGTGGTAACCGCGGCAAGTGCGGAAAACAGGACAGCCAACGCGGAGAGTCGGATTACAAATCGCATGATCGATTTCGTTTGCCAATGGGAAAAGACATCTGTTGGATTAAGCATAGCGCTCTGAAAGCGATGCGGCAACTTCCGCAACCATTCGTGTCGTTTTTACGAATCTTGGGTGATCGGTCGGCGCGAATCTTTTGGCGGGGACTATCTTAGTGATTGGTGTTGGCCGATTCGAAACCCAACCCCCGACCGACTTTTTAAGTTCACTTTTGTCGCGTTTTCGCGAGTATTTGTCGAGCGAGATGAGGCCATGGAATTCATTGAACTGACCGGAAAAACACTGCTAGATATCGTCAACGAAGGTGAGATCGACTTCAAACAGTTGCACGACGCCGGTGTAAAAGGCGATTCGATTGTGCGGATTAACAAGTTTGGAGAGATTGAGCTGCGTGCGAAGAACGAGTGGACTTTGGTCGGCGGCTTGATCGGTAACTTCGAAGAGCGGCTGCATAAGTTGACCGGATTGGATTGGGTCTAGTCAGTTGATCCGGTCAGCATCGGCCTCGCAGCAATTCGGTCCATCGCGCCAATCGATCGGCTGCTAACCCGCCGCGCCGATCGCCTTCACAGACCGCCCCTCGGATGGCGAAACAATTTGGTGCCGCTGCCGACCGGAGCAGCATCTCCGCGTCAGTCAGACGCAGTGACCCTGCCAGCGCCCACCAAATGTTTTTCTTGCGGGCTTCGATCGCCAAAGATTCAAGCCTGGCTGTACCGAGCAGATCCACCGACGAACCGGCTTGTTTACCAAAGGTGTCGATCAGGACATGCCGGATGCCGTTTTGGCTCGCCAACGACATCACCTGTTCTGGCGGAATCGTCGTCGCAAAGTCTGAATCCGCGTATGCGACAGCGACCAAGGTGACAGCGGGTGGCAGCCGTTCGCGAAGCTGTTTCCAGAGTTGGGACAGTTCAGTGGCATCACCCAATCCGCTGGGGCCTGCTTTTGCGAAACGAGCGGTTGGTGGCACCCGATCGGCGAGCTCAATCGCCGTCTCGGATTCGCCGAGCGCGAGGGAGAGTTTGAGGCGGGAGTGTTCGGGGGGGGCGATCAGGCGACTGACTTCGTCCCAAACCTCGGGTGAGGCAGGTGCGAGTGCGCCACCGTTTGGTTCTTTCAAATCGATGATCTCGACAGCGCTCGCAATCGCGATGCGCGCTTCTTGGACGCTGCGAACGCTGACGAGCAGATTCGTCGTGGCTCTTGAGGAGGACGTTTGTGTCCCTTCTGGTGCGGTTAGTTTGGTCAATGACGCCTCTCTGCGGGTGAAGTCGGATGGTCGCGTGGCATCCGGCCAGTTAGAGTGTAGGTGGTTGGCTGCGCAGGATCCTGCCGAGGGGTTTGATGGTGCCTGCGAATTCACCCTGGCCGGTACGAGGCGCTGGCTATCTTGGAGGACGAGATCCGGTGGTGGGGCTCGTCGAGATCATCGTTGATGTTGGAATTTGGACGCACCCTTGGATTACGAATCGATCACCGCGATCGACGAACTTCGTCAGTTTTGTGACGAGTTGTCGGATGCACCTGTCATCGCATTTGATACCGAATTTGTCTCCGAGGATCGATATCGGCCTCAGCTATGCTTGATACAGGTCGCCGCCGCGGGGCGACTGGCGATTATCGATCCGTTGAAGATGCACACGACCGGTCCGTTTTGGGACCTGCTGGTGCAGCCGGGACGCACGGTGCTTGCCCATGCGGCTCGTGAGGAATCACGGTTCTGTTATCGGTTCGCGGGCAAGCCAATCGCCGGACTTTTTGACACACAATTGGCGGCTGGTTTCAGCGGGATGGAGTACCCGATTTCACTGGGCAACCTCGTCAACCGGATGACCGGTCGGACACTGGCCAAAGGGGAGTCGCGAACCAACTGGCGTCACCGACCGCTTTCACGGGAACAGATTCACTACGCGCTGCAGGACGTGACAGATCTGGAAGAAATCTACGTTCAGCAGAAAGCGGCCATCGAAGAACTCGGCCGCAGTGAGTGGTTGGAAGAGGAAACACAAATCCGCCAGCAGACCGTCGTTGACTATGAAGACCAAGAGAGCTGGCATCGCGTCAGCGGCTGTGCCGGATTGAAACCGCGTCAACTCGAAATCGTGCGTCAACTTTGGCGGTGGCGGGATAAACGTGCGTCGACGCTGGATCGTCCCGTGAAGCGGGTGATGCGAGACGACTTGATCGTCGAACTCGCCAAACGCGGTTCATCGGATGTGAAACGGATCAAAAGCATTCGTGGGATGGATTGGCGAGGCTATTCCGCACACTACGAAGACATTGCCGCGGCGATCCAAATCGCATTGGATACGCCCGACGATGAATTGCCGCGCCGCCCACGCCGCAACCGATCGGTGATTTCGCCGATGCTCAGCCAATTCCTAACAACCTCGATGGCTTGCATCAGCCGACAAAACAAATTGGCTCCTTCGATCGTTGGCAACACCGACGACGTGAAGGAAGTGTTGGGGTATGAACTGGATCGCAAAGAAGGCGACGAGGTGCCTGCGTTACTGCAAGGCTGGCGCGGCGAAATCGTTGGCAAGACGTTTCGGAAATTGCTTAACGGGCAAGCGGCGATCCGCGTTGCCGACGTCCGACAAGAACAACCGCTTGAGTTTATTGAACTAGATTGACATCCGTGGACGAAGACCAGATTCCGATCAACGATTCGCCCGACGAACTAATGTTTGCCTGGGCCTGCGGATTCGAATTGGCAATCGGTCTCGTCGGATTGATCATTGCCGCCGCGATTGGCTTTGACGCACGGGCGTACCTGCCCAGGATCGAAGAAGCGGACGCGTTGGTTGTGCTAAAGCAGTTCGGCATCGGTGCGGCCGCGTCGGTGCCAATGTTGTTAGCGGTGTACCTGTTGATGAAGGTGCCACACAAAGGCATCCGGGCGATCAAGCGGCTCAGTGATTCGCCGATGATGCAGTCGATTTTGTCGCTCAGCTATCCGGAGCTGATCATTCTGAGTCTGTGTGCTGGCATCGGTGAGGAATTGGCATTCCGCGGTTGTCTGTTGCCTTGGTTTGCCGCGATCGAAGATCCGAGTTCGTCGCTGATCAATCCTTATGACGTGGGCGATTCATTTGCCGTGGCCGCACCATCAATGTTGGCGACGGCGGTGGTGTTTTCGTCGGTTGCGTTCGGGATGCTTCATCCGATCACCAAGCTGTATATCGTGATCGCGTCCATCATGGGCGTTTACTTTGGCGTGCTGCTGATCGCGACAGAAAGCTTGTTGGTGCCGATCGTCGCGCATGCGACATTCGATGCCGTGCAGTTTGTCATTGCCAAAAGGGATCAGGGAGAAGAAGACGAAGATGATGAGCCTTGATCATCCCAAGACGTTGCGTGGGGTCGCGTACCGGACGTTTCGCCACGAGTCACCACTCGGCGAAATGCATTCAGTCTGGACGGCCACCGGGTTGTATTCGCTGTTGTGGATCGGCGAAGGCGAATTGATTGCCGACGTTCTGCCTGCCGATGAAGACGACAACGCAGGATCGCTCGATCAAGCCTTGACCCAGTACTTCGAAACCGGGCGTCCTGACTTTAGCGGGATCACCATCGATCATCGCGACCGAACCGATTTTTCGAAGTCGATCTATCACTGCTGCCAACAAATCGAAGCAGGCACGACACTCACGTACAAAGAACTCGCCGGGCGCGCTGGCAACGAAGCCGCAAGCCGAGCTGTCGGTGCGGCAATGGCACGCAATCGCTGTGTGTTAGTGATCCCTTGCCACCGTGTGATCAGCACCCAAGGTGAACTCCGCGGGTTCAGCGCGCCGGGCGGAGTCGACTCAAAACGTTTTCTTTTGGACCTGGAAACGCAATGAGCGAAACGCGGTTTGCTTTTGGCGAAAACTGGCAAGCCTACCTGCGTTTTGTCGATGAACCGCGAATTGACGAGGCTTGCCGGTCACTGGTGCAGTTGCTCGGGATCGATTCCGCGGGCAGTGCTCAGCCGCTGGCTGGGCGAACGTTTCTGGATATTGGCAGTGGCAGCGGATTGTTCTCCTTGGCCGCGTGGCGATTGGGGGCAAATGTCACTTCAATCGACTTTGATCCTCAGTCCGTCAAATGTACCGAGGTGCTGAGGGAGCGAGAATTCGCCGGCCGATCGGAAAGTCAGCAAGGGCAGGGCAGGGCAGAGCAGGGCGGGCCATCCTCAGGTGAGCCGAGGTTGCGTTCAGTTGAGCCATGGCGTGTGATGCAGGGTTCGGTACTCGATCCAGAGCTGCTTGATTCGTTGGGAACGTTCGATCTGGTCTATAGCTGGGGCGTGTTGCATCACACGGGAGCCATGCGGCGAGCGATCGAACTTGCGTCAAAGTGTGTTCGGCCAAATGGCTGCCTTGCGATCGCAATTTACAACGACCAGGGCGGTGCCAGTCGCCGCTGGTTGGCGATCAAGCAATTTTATCATCGGTTGCCCAGCGGTTTGCGTTGGCTTTGGGTGGTCCTGATCGCGGCGGTGTACGAAAGCAAGTTTGCACTCGCTAGGTTGGCTCGTGGCCAGAACCCATTGCCGTTTCATGATTGGAAACAAAAACGCCACGATCGTGGAATGTCGGCATGGCATGACTGGGTCGATTGGGTTGGCGGGATGCCATTCGAAGTCGCAACGGTCGAAAGCATTGTGATTCCGCTTGAGCGGCAGGGATTCCATCTCACTCAATTGCGCACCGTCGGGTCGGGATGGGGCTGCAACGAATTTGTGTTTCGTCGGCTCGGAAGATCGATGACAGGACTCGGCGACGCTGTCGAAGTGTGAAACTGGATCGGATTTCGGATTCGTCACGTCGCGTTTTGAAAAAAAACACTTCTCAAACGCCGACCAGCTTGCCCGAAACGCGTTCGGCTGGATTAAAACTGTAGACCCGAATGCAATGGCGAATCGTTCTCCCGTGGAGCCACTTCGCCGCCCTGAGATTTCCCCCTGCAGAGATTTTTCTAATGAGCGAAGAACAGCAAACCGCTGAACCGACCAAGCAAGGCAGTAGCGCCCGGAGCGCGATTTTGTACGGCGTCCTGGCATTGATGGTTGTCGCGCTGATTTACGACTACAAAGTTGCTCGCCCGGCTGTCAGTGCGGACTATGACAAGGTCACTGAGGCCAGCACCAAAGCCAATGGGATTGCCAATGACTTCTTGACCAACCTGGAAGTTCGCGAGTTGCTCGGTAAAGAACCGGTGGAGACATTCAGTGACGGTGGCGAAACCGTCGAAGTGTTCAGTTACATGGGCGGGCTGATCGTCAAACCACACAAACTGTTCGTTGCTTATCGCAAAAGTGGTGACGAGTTGATGTTCTCGCGTCATGCCAAATTTGCTTACGACGAATCCAATTCGGTCGGCCCGACACAATCGGTCGTGATCGAGAAACCGGCTGATGACGACGAAGGCGCGATCGAGGGGTATGGCGAGAGTCTCACCCCAATGGGAGCTCCTGGCGGCGCACCTCCGGCAAGTGCCGGTGCACCAGCAGGTGGCGGCGGTCCTGTCGATTCGAGCGCCTACGCACCCAAGACCGACGACGCCGAGTCACCAGCTGAGTCACCAGCGGAGGAATCCACCGATGGTGACAGCGAGTCGCCCGCCGGCGACGAGGCCGAGGAGGAATAACCGCCGGAGCGAGATTCACTTGGGCAGGGGCGATCGTGGTCAGGTCGCTCGGCAGTTCATCGTGCCGAGCGGCTTGGTTTCGTCCTGATTGCCGACACTTCATCGCCACGTATCCTGTTGGTGGCGTGAACGCACGGTGTTCATCTTTCCGGGCGTTTCAGTCAGTCGCTATTCGAAGTTGTCTTCGGCATGTTGTTCACCGGCGGGGTGCAGGATAAATCGATATCCCGCATCACGAATGGTCAACAAGTGAATTGGGTTGGCGTTGTCCGGTTCGATGACCTTTCGCAATTGAGCGACCGTTTGGTCGACCGCACGTGTTTGCAGGTTACCGCTAATCTCCCAGACTTCGCTCAGCAATTCGGATCGGCTAATCACACGATCGGGATTCTCGACAAAGTAGCGAAGTAGTTTGAGTTGCTTGGGAGTGGTCTGAACGACTTTGCCATCGACCGCGACCTCATGGGTCATGAAGTTGGCAGAGACTTGCCCAAAGTCAACTGTTTCGATCACATCGCGACTTCGACGCGGCGTTGTGGCGGTGGTTTTCGGGCCGGCCAGTTGCAGCAAGTTTTTGACCCGGCTGAGCAGCTCGTCGAGTTCAAAGGGCTTGTTCATGTATTGGTTCGCACCAACGTCAAATCCTCGCGCCCGGTCTTCCGCAAGCGTACGTGCGGACAGCATCAAGACAGGAGTGGTGACGCCGGAATCACGGATCGTCTCGCACACCGCATAGCCGCTCATTCCGGGTAACATCAGGTCGAGGATGATCAGGTCGATCGGTTCGCTTGCGCCATCGATCACGCGAAGGGCTGTGGGGCCGTCCTCGACCAGCGTGACACGATAGCTTTCGGCTTCGAGGTTGTATTTGATTCCCACCCCAAGGTGTTTTTCATCTTCGACAACGAGAATGTGGTGACGCATGGCTACGGTGCTGAAAAAACGCGACGGTGTTGGGAAAACATGATGTTGGAAAAGCGTTAGGTCGTGGTGCCGGTTGGCACGACATCTTTCATCGTGACTTCGAAGACAGTGCCAGGCATCCCATCGACTTCCTTGCGACCGCGAATTCGAATCGTTGCGCCCAGCGATTTGCTGATCGTACGAACCAGATAGAGACCTAGTCCAGTGCCCGGAGTGCTTCGTTCCAGTTCGCTGCCGAGGCGGACAAATCGCCCAAAGATTTTTCGTCGCATGTCGTAGGGAATGCCAGCCCCATTGTCGGCAATCGACACGACGACTTGATCCGGTTTTGATTTTTCGCCGCTGGGGCGAATCGATGCGGTCACTTCCGGCGGCGAGCCACCGTATTTGATCGCGTTATCGATCAAATTGCGAAACAGGATTTCGACCTGGACCGAAGGGCTGCGGATGCTGGTCGGTTCACAATCCAGGTGGACGGTTTCGGGCGGCAAGCGGTATCGCATGCAGGCGGCTTGGGCGCATTGGCCCAGCAGCGAGTCCAGGCGAAATACCTCGACCCGGTCCGATTGGTTGCCGCGGTCGATTCGCGCCGCGTCCAACAGGTGGTTGATCAAGGCGTCGAGCCGTTCGACATCGTCAAGCATGAAGCGGTGAAAGTCGCGTTGCTGGTTTTCATCCACCGTATGTCGCGACATCGTTTGTAAATAAAGCTTCAGCGAGGCAATTGGGCTCTTAAGTTCATGGGTAACCGAGTCGATGAAGTTGCTTTGGCGCTGATTTAGACGGATGGCTTTGACGGTTAGGGTGAAGTAAACGATCACCCCCGCCAAGATGCTGATCAGCAGCACGGTTCCGATCACAAACAGCGTCCAGAACAGACCACCGCGCGGGCTGCTGACAAAGTTCGAAACGAACCAGATCGCACCGAGGACGACGAGGAGGACGATCAGCACGATCCCCAGCACAACGGGGGCGCGAAGAGAACGACGTTCAAGCATGTGATGCGGACCGGGATGAATCAGTGGGGGCCAGCAATGGTGCAGACCCAGACGAATCCTAACCAATGCGGTGGTCGGCATGAAACCGGCAGCCGCAAATTGCCCGCACAGCACAAGTGTCCAGGCGGCGAAGACTTGAGTCCAAATGGCCTTTTGTGCACTTTTTCAGGGATTGTTTCCGTCGGAGGTGCGTCGGTTTGCCCCTGTTGGTCATTCCATTCATGAAATTTTTATCTTTTGCACGGATTAAATGGCAAAATGCCGATGACGGGTAACTGAATACCGGCAATAATGGTTTTACGTGAGATTTTTATCCACTAGGCGGGTAGGGAGATCAAATTGATGAGTAGTGACTTGCAGGTTCTGCGTTTTACTGAAGCAACCATCCGCCAGGTACGTCTGGATTGCAATCGTGCGATGATCCGGGCCCGGTTTTGCCCTGAACGCAGCGAAATTCTTCAGCTTCGTTGCGTCGACAATCGCGTCGAAACCGAAACCGAATTCGGAAATCAGCTTTGGTATTTCGAAGGTGTCGGTGTAGATGAGCTCGATCGCCGTCATGCCGTCTTTGGAGTGGTCGAATACTCGACTCAGTACGGGCTCAACGAACTCGTCGAAGATGGTGTGTTCCCCAACGAAAACCAGCGTGACCGCTATCGCAGCGTCTACGAACGCGAAGCACAGCGTCCCGATTGGGGGCATCCGGCCCATCGGTTACTGGCCTCGGGAATCATCGCCGTGTCTGCGTTGTGGCTCGGATTTTTGATGTTGAAATCGATCATGGCGTAGGCCTTGTCGTCATGTAAATTCGTCGCCGGGTGAATTCGTCGTGTAGATTCACAGTGTGACCGTTGCTGCGCGGGGCTCTTTTGTTGCACCACCTGGCATTCAGCCGTTTCCAACCATTCGGCCGGATGCCAATTTTTTTGGGTGTGTCTGATCTTTGCATCCCGATTGCCGAGGGATGCCGCATGTTCTTGCGGGTGATCACGCTATGCTGATCTCAAACTTTCGCCGGCCGAGACGCTTTCTCGGTAAATTGTTCGTCGGGTGCCAAGTTGAAGGCGGGCCACACGAATCGTGTTCCTCCTAGAATTCAGTTGACCCACGATCAGGCGTATGGAACCATCGTCTGGCCACGCCGCTTCGCGTCTGCATCGCGAGCGATCGATTCCTCGTCGTTTCACCGGTTGATCTAGCTTCGTGTCTCAGTCCATCGTCGATGTACAGCATTTAAAAAAGACCTATCGCGGTTGGTCTTTCCGCGGCCGACGGAACGTCAATGCGGTGCGTGGCGTCTCTTTGCAGGCGTATGCCGGAGAAGTTTTTGGGCTCTTGGGGCCCAACGGAGCTGGCAAAACAACGCTGATCAAAATGTTATTGGGTGTTGTGAAGCCGACATCGGGGACCGCGACCTTGTTTGGTCAAGCGATCGGCAGTTCTGCCGCTCGTCGTCGCGTGGGGTACCTGCCCGAATCGTTGCGTGTCGATCGTCATCACACGGCCCGAACGGCGCTGCAGTATTACGGCCGCATGAGTCGGATGGATGCGGCATCGATTGGCAAGCGAAGTGATGAGCTGTTGAAATTGGTGGGGCTGGAAGGTCGCGATCGCGAATCGGTGAGGCGGTTCAGCAAAGGGATGTACCAGCGTTTGGGGCTCGCCCAAGCCTTGTTGCACGATCCTGATCTGTTGGTGCTCGATGAGCCGACCGATGGGCTTGATCCGGTCGGACGCAATGAGGTTCGTCGCGTGATCGATCGGCTTCGTGAAAGTGGCAAGACGATTTTTTTAAACAGTCACATTTTGCAAGAGGTCGAATTGGTTTGCACAAGGGTCGCGATCTTGGCCCGTGGCGAAATCAAAGCGATCGGGTCATTGGACGAGTTATCCTCCAGTGATCAGCAACAACTAGTCATTGATGTGCCTCGATCCGAGTACGCGGATGGGACCGACCCAATGGAATCCGACTGGTCGCCGTTAATTGACCTTCGCGAAGGGCAAACGTGGTCCGCTTCGGTTGTCCGAAATCAGGACCGATTGACGATCGACGTGGAAGGTCAAAGCCAGATTGACCGAATCGTTGATCGGTTACGAGAAGAAGGGCATTCGATTTCTCGGCTGATTGTTAAACAGGAATCGCTGGAAGAAACCTTTATGCGTTTGGTTGGATCGGAGGAGGCTGACGTCTCGTGAAACCTTACTTTGCCATTGTTGTGGATTCGTTTCACGCGGCTTTGTCATCTCGGATCCTGTGGATCGCGTTTGTCGCGATTTGGATATTCCTAATTGCACTTGCGCCGATCGGATACCACGAGGATTACACGACAACGTTCCGTTGGTTTGACTTAGACAATGGGACGCAAATGAAAGCGATGCTGGCTCGTGGGTTAATTGATCCGGAGGAGTCGGAGACGGCGCTTGGTCGGATCGCCCGCGTCTTTCCTGAAAGCGTCGAGCGTCAGCTCAAGCAGGTTGCCCAAGGGGAAGATGTAAGAATCGATAAGGCGGCTTTGGCAGGTGCCCTGAACGAAGCGCTCGACAACGAAGACTGGTATGACGCCGACGCTTGGCAGGCAACGGTACGGCTAAAAGAACTGCGTGAATTGGATGAAAAGACAGCGGATGAACTGACCGAATCGGAGCGTCGCCGTAGGGCGCGGCTGCGTATCGAGGCGGCGCTGCCTGGTGTGTTTTCGGTGCAGTCATCGCGTTCGATCATGTTGTCTTATGCCGGGTTCGAGTTTCCGGCGTTCTTCGCGATTGGCAAGACTCAGTTCATCGCGTTGATCAATCAGTTTGTCGTGCCGATCATCATGGATTGGCTGCTGGGGTTCGCGTTGATTTTCTTGGGCATCTTGGTCACCGCGTCGATCATCCCCGACATGTTGCAACCTGGGTCATTGCACCTGTTGCTCAGTAAACCGATTTCGCGAACGTTTTTGTTGTTGTCGAAATTCTTGGGTGGCTGCGCGTTTGTCTTGCTGTGCGTTTGCCAACTTGTGATCGGACTGTATTTGATCGCCGGATTTCGGTTGGACATTTGGAACGCTCGGATCTTGTGGTGCATTCCAGTGTCGGTGTTTTTGTTTTCGGTCTTCTACAGTGTCTCGACAATGGCGGGATTGCGATGGCGGTCTCCGACATTGTCGATCGGCGTCACATGCATGTTCGGTGCGTTTGTGTTGGTGATCGGGTTCGTTGGCAGCTACTTCGATGCATTGGTGCGACGCCCTGACCAGATCGCAAGAATTGCCGTTGCGGGATCCGACATCGTTGTTGCGTGTCGGGGTGGCGGGATCAAACATTTCGATCCCGACAGTAATCTTTGGAACGAGTTGATCGAAACTGACTTTCGCAGGCACGATCTGATTGTTCCACCGATCCGTTTGAACGAATCAATGATCGCTTCGGCACAGATTCGAAACGGGCGATTCAATCTTTACGGTAGCGGGTCGTTGGACGCGTTGGTGATGCGGCGTGAAGATGACTTTGATCCGAAGCCGGGGATGCGATTGCCGAACGGAACCCGCCGGATGTATGTGTGGGATGATTCACTGTTGGCGCTTAACAACGCCGGCATCATGGCCACCAAGATGCAGCAAATGGTCGATTCGGTCGCATCGTCCGAAGAGCAAGACGATGCAGAGTCTGACGAAACCGCTGGCGAACTTGATCTCAATGCATCGGGTGCGGAAGTGTCCGCTGACGAGACAATTCCGAAATCGTCTGCCGCGATTGGGGCGGCGGCTTGGATATCGGATCTGCTTCGAATGCAGGGAGGGGCGACCGAGGGCTTTGTCGATATCTTGCCGGGCAATGTCAAGTTGACCGATCCGGTCCGGCTGGTTTTTGCACCGAAGCTCGATTCGGTTGTGATCTATTCACGCGGAAGGCTGATGCGATTAGGCCGGCCGAAAGACGGTAGCATGGCCGAGGGTGCGAAGTTAACGGTCGAAGTTGAACGGACGATTGAAGACAGCGATGCTGCGGCGACCGTCATTGCGGCGAGTGGCGACGCAGTGCTACTGGCACGGCAGAACGAATCGGTCAAATGGTTTCGTGCGAGTGATCTGGAGGCCATACTGGAATTCGAAATCCCTGAGGGCGAACGACTGATCGCGATCGAACCGATCGGACAATCAGAGTCTTTTGCGATGTTAGCCACCAGTGGTCAAGTCTGGATGGTCAGCCGGAAGGACGACGATACAGTCACGACACGTCCGCTTGATTTTCAGGACGTGGCTTCGATCGAGTATGTCGAATCGCTGGGGCAGCTGGTGGTCGCACACCACATCGATTCGATCGATTTTGTCGAGTTTCCATCAGACAAAAAACTGTCCGGCAAAACCGTGCGCACGATCAGGCCTTCGCTTACCGGATGGCGCAAAGTCGATCAGTGGTTGATCACGCCGCTGCGGACGATTACTCCCCAGACCGGTGAGCTTAGCGAGACCGTCGCGGCGTTGGTGAGCGGAAAGCGGTCCTTCGCGATTGGGGGAAACAACGAGGACGACACTGAGGTGATACGGCTAAAAATTGCCAGGCCAGTGCTCAGTTGTGCCGCGTTTACGGCGGTGATGCTGGCACTGTCGTGCGTCTATTTCAAGCGACGAGATTTCTAACGCTGCGTTTCGGTGGGATGGTTCTGATCCCCCAAGCGGTTGTGGTGGTCTGTTCCAGTGCTGGCAGCGTCTTTTGTGAAGGCAACGTTTTCGGTTGACGAGAGGATCGGATTGGCGATAGCGTGGCTCGTTCAGATTCACAGACGCACCCGGTTGATCCTAGCGAGTATGATGATGAGATCTCGCCAGTCACCCTACCTTTAAAGCCTGCCCAAGATGAAAAAGCGTTTTGCATTTGCCGCCGGTCTAGTGACCGCCCTCAGTGTCCCATTCGTTGGCTCTCCCTTTCAAAGTGCGACGGTTTCTGCCGAGGCGCCAGAGGGATTTGTGGAACTGTTCAACGGAAGCAATTTGGACGGATGGCACGGACGCCCGCACTTCAGTCCGATCACTTTCGCAGAGCTGACCGATGAGGAACGCGATGCCAAAAAGGCCGAATGGCAGTCGGATGCGGAGAAGCATTGGTCGGTCGAAAACGGCGAACTGGTCAATGACGGACACGGCGCTTATCTGGTTACCGACAAAGACTATCGAGATTTCGAACTACGGTTGCAGTACCGAACGGTTCCAAAAGCGGACAGCGGAATCTACCTGAAAGGCAATCCACAGGTTCAAATTTGGGACCCAACCAACGAAAACCAATTTCAACATGGCTGCGAAAAAGGCAGCGGGGGATTGTGGAATAACAGTGCCGGCGCCCCCGGCAAAGATCCACTTGTCAAAGCAGACAAACCGTTTGGCGAGTGGAACGATGTGCGGATCATTCAGGTCGGCGCTGAAACGTCGGTTTGGTTGAACGGTCAATTGGTCGTTGATCACGCCACGATGGAAAACTATTGGAACCGCGAGACACCGTTGTTTGTTGACGGGCCGATCGAGTTGCAAACCCACGGCGGTGAAATCCGTTGGCGCAATATCCAGCTTCATGAATTGAGCACGGCAGAGGCGAACGAGTACTTGTCCGAGCCCAATGCCGATCAGTTCACCTCCGTTTTCAACGGAACGGACCTGACCGGATGGGTTGGCGCGACCGACGGATATGAAGTCGTCGATGGCGCAGTCCGCTGCAAGAAAGGCTCGGGCGGAAATCTGTTGACGGAAAAAGAATACGGCAACTTCATTGCTCGATTGGAATTCCGTTTGCCACCTGGCGGAAACAATGGCTTGGCAATCCGATCACCTCTGAAGGGCAACCCCGCTTATGACGCGATGTGTGAATTGCAAGTTCTCGATTCGCCGCATCCCATGTACGCCAACTTGGACCAACGCCAATATCACGGTTCGGCGTATGGGATGGCAGCGGCGGCACGTGGGTATCTGCGTCCCGTCGGCGAATGGAATTTCCAAGAGGTCACCGTTGATGGTAGCAAAATCAAGGTTGAGCTAAACGGAACGGTCATTTTGGACACGGACCTTTCGGAAGTGTCCGAGTACATGGCCGACAGCGCTCACCCTGGAAAAGACAATGCCACCGGGCACTTTGGCTTTGCAGGCCATGGCGACGCGGTTGAATTTCGTGCCGTCTCGATCCAAGAATTGTAGAATTCAGGGTCAGGATCACGCATTCATCATTGTCGTAAGGAGGTTGTCATGAGAGCGAGTTTGAATGGCCGATGGGGATTGGATCGTTTAGCCTTCGCTTTCATGTTGCTGCCCTGTGTGTCGGCGACTGCACAAACAGTCGTCGACTTTCGCGACACCGTCCGCTCAGCCGGTCCGGCGGTGATGCGAGTGATTGTGGAGCCTGATGCATCGCCGATCGGGCCAAATGTCGAACGCAAACTGAAGCGTGAGCCAAGCGATAGCGACTTGGGGCGAGATGATTCGGCTCCCAAGTTGCGGTTGCAAGAGATCGATCCGGTACAGACACCCCTGGAGCCGCAGGATGCCCTCGCGGCTCCGCCGGTCCCCGTTGTACGGACGGAAGTGAACAGTGCGGCGTTTGCGATAGCTGATGATCTCGTTGTTGCTTTTATCGAGCGACCCGTTGCGGCTGTTCGTGTGGTGAATGATCGTGGTGACGAAGTCGCTGGCCAAGTCGTCGTGTTTGATCACGTCACCGGACTGGCTGCGATACGAGTCCCCGATGCGATGTGGATGCCGCTCGTCATCAGTGTTGCACCGATTGAGGCCGGAATGCCCGTCGTGGCACTCGAGCGTGACGAACGAGCCGTTCACGCCAACGCCGGTACGGTCGTGACGGAGCCGATTCCTGCGGACGCTGGCGTCGGACTGGTACCCGAGATTAGTTTCCTCGCTCGTCGCCAAAGTCCAGGGAGCCCGGTTTTGGACGCAACCGGCATCGTTGTCGGTGTGCTGTGCCCAAGCCAAGAAAACGGTTTGGTATGCACTGACGCGTCGATCCTGATGCGGATGTTAAATGCGGCTCCGAAAAGCACACCGAGCGATGCGTCGGATGTCGTGTTCTTAAAGCGTGGGCTGATCGGAATTCAATTTGATGGTGGAGGGGCGCTCGTCAAAGAAGTCAGTCCCAAGTCGGCTGCCGAGAGTGCTGGCATACAGGCCGGTGACTTGGTGACACGCGTTGGTGCGGTCAGAATCCTGCATTCGACGGATGTGATCGCTGCGGTCGAAATGGCACGTGCTGGCGATACGCTGGAGCTTGACGTGATGCGAGATGGTCAGTCGCAAACGGTTTCGGTGACCTTGCAAGAGCATCCACAACAATGGCTTGCCAAACGCGGAGATGGCTTTCCGATGAACGGGCCTCCGATTTTCCAGATGGAAGACGGTCAGATTGTGCCATTCCCTGGTGGAGGGATTCCTCGGTTCGAGCACTTCGACCAAATGTTTCGCCGGTTCGACCGATTTCCTCTGCGGTAACGACGTTGGCGAACATTGAAGAAAGGCTCGATCGGCTAGCCTTCGCCTTCGGTCGCCGAGTGTCGTTGCAATGATTCGATCGCGCGTTTCAATTGGCCGCGAGCTCGGCTAAGCCGGCTTCGGACGGTACCGATTGAGATTTCGAGGATTTCGGCGATCTCTTCGTAGGCAAAGTCTTCCATCTCGCGAAGGGTCAAGATTCGCCTGTGTTCGTCGGTCAATGTATCGATCGCATTGCGTACCAAATTGACACGTTCATCGCGGAGCATGCCTTCGTCGACAGCGTCTTTGTTGTCGGCGATTTCGAGTCCGTTGTCTTCGCGAATCTGATCGAGAGACACCCGCGCCCGCTTTTTTCGTCGTCGGGTGAGGGCGCTGTTAAACGCGATACGATAGAGCCAAGTAAAAAACTGGCTGTTCCGCTGGAAGGTATCCAGTTTGGTGAAAGCCCTGATGAAGGCGTCTTGTGTGACTTCCTCGGCTTCTTCGGGTGAGCCGGTGACTTGCATCATGGAGGCAAACAGACGGTCTTGGTTCTGCCGAACCAATTCGGCAAACGCCGATCGGTCACCAGCGAGCGCGCGGTCGATCAGGCGACGTTCGTCGTTGTCGCGATCTTGCTCTGGAGCCAATCCGCCGCCTTCTCGATGTCGTGTCTGAAACGCTGATGATTCACTGCCGATAAAAATGGCTCGAGCGAAATTGTAAACGCCCGAGCCACACTTGATGAGCTCCAACTCTAACCCGGATCGGGGATCCGTGCGACTTCTTGATTGCTTTTTGGACTGTGTCTACGCCGTTTGCTGTTATTTGGATCGGCTCTAAGTACTGGGAATTTTAGTAGGCCAAGAATCGATCATCAAAATTCGCGTCTGGGCTAACCAGAATGGAGAATCGGAAAACCCCGTGCCCTGCAAAGCTTTGCAGGGCGATCTCGAAAGTGATTCGGGAGCCATTCTGAAGGCACAAAAAGAGCCCTGCTTAGGCGGATTTCATGCTGGAATTTAAGAGTGAATCCTGTCGTCCACAGCCTATTTGCCGTTTCTAAGAAACTCTTCGAGTCGTTCCAGCTGATCGGAATTGATGTGGTCAACATCCGCATCGAGCAAGGCTTGCCATACAGCGTCTTTTTCTGGAGTGGCCCAGAAACGAACGCGTTGTCCGTTGGCGTGAGCCGCATCAACAAATTGTCGAAGCTGCTTTTTCTCGTTTTCTGGCATTGATCCTTTGCCGGTCCACTGGAAGTACTTCGTCCAGCGATCACTGACGACAGGCATCAGATTTTTGTCATAGGATTTGCCGGTCAGGTTCTCGACACGACCATCGACGAAGCACAGGCGATTCTCGGTCTCTTTCATCGTCTCGATAGGACGGTTGCCAGAAACGACGATTTGGATGGGGCCGTCAATCAGCTTGCCTGACTCGACACGGCAAAGCATTTCGCGATAGTTCGCAAGGACCGCTTCGAGTGCCTTGAAGGTTTGCTCGCCATCGGATTTGAAATCGATCATCAACATGAATCGAGGGCCGTCTTTATAGACGGATCCGCCGTTCTGTTTTACCCGCTCGCGAAGCGGATCGAGATACAGGCTTTGCAACGTTCGCTGGGAGCGGAGTTCAAACAAGTCATGCCCAACCAGCAGTTTCTCGCCGGTGAAAAACACGTCCGCTTCGACGCTGCTGAACCCGTGGTCGAGCGCATCGATTAAAGGTTGTGTATGCCAGTAGTCATTATGGGCGTGGGCGTGTGGCAGCGGCGAAGCCGCATGTGCGACATTGGAAACCAGGATCGTGGCAAGAACGGCGAACGCTATTGCAACTGGGCTAAAAAAACGAGGCATCACAACCGCTGAGGCTGGAGGAGAGGCTGGAATCACATGACGGATCGAGCGCGTCAACGTCTGCATTATGACGAGGCCCGATCGCTTTGAAAGACAGCGATTTGCTAACGCCGGAAAGAATGCCCCGCCAATCAAATCCGTTAATCTTGTGCGTGCTTGGCGAGTACGCCTAGCAATACAAAAAATGAAACGAAGATTAAGATCGCGCCCAGCAGGAATGGTGCCCCGGCAAACACCACTGGGGTCGTCGAGCCTGTAAAGTAACTGAACAAGCCGCTGGTAAAGATGATTGGTGCGAAAATACTGGTCAGGCCCTGAAGTGACGATAGGGCCCCTTGAACCTCGCCCTGTTCCGTCTCTTTGACCGTCTTGGTAACCAAGCTTTGTACCGCAGGACCAGCTAAGCCACCGAGTGATCCGACGATGGCAATCACAGGCAACATCCATGCTTCGCTGGCAAAGGCATAACCGAGAAACGAAACGGCCGAGATGATCGTTGCGAACAGCAGAATCTTTGACTCGCCGAAACGTTTGACAGCAGGACGAACCAATCCGCCCTGAACGATGACTGCGGTCACACCGACCCAGCACAAGAAAAAGCCAACCGTTTGGTCATTCCAGCCAAAGCGGAATTCGGAAAACAGGACGAAGACGTTTTCCATCCCGCGTTGAGCGAGTGCTTTCAGCAAAAACACCATCGCAAGTCCGGCGACTAGCGGGTATCGGCGGAGCGTCTTGATCGTGCCAAAAGCGTTTGCGGTTTTCAGCGAGAACGGACGCCGCTTTTCGACTGGTAGCGATTCCGGCAAGATGAAGAAGCCATAGAGCCAGTTCAATAGTGCCAGCCCGGCCGCCGCAAAGAACGGCGCTCGAAGCGAAACCTGGGCGCTCAACAAGCCACCCAACGCGGGGCCGATGATGAATCCCAAACCAAACGCGGCGCCGACCAGGCCAAAGTTTCTGGCCCGTGTGTCTTCGGTCGAGATGTCAGCGATGTAAGCGTTGCCGGTGGTGAAGCTGGCACCGAAGATTCCCGAGATGATTCGTGCCGCAAATAGCAACCACAAACTATCCGCCATCCCTTGGATGATGAAGTCGATGCCAAGACCAAACAGCGCGACCAAGAGGATTGGTCGTCGACCAAATCGATCGGACAGTCCGCCCAGAATCGGTGCAAAGAAAAACTGCATCGTCGCATACGACGCCACGATCACGCCGTAATACCACGCCGCACCGCTCTTGGAGAGGCCGGAGAGTTCCTCGACCAGTCCCGGAAGTACTGGGATGACGATGCCCAAGCCCAAAATGTCGATGAACAGCGTGATCCAGATAAACAGAATTCCGGCTTGCCGCTTTTGCGGATCGCGTGTTTCGCTGAGCTCTTCCGCTGCCTCGATCGCCACCGGGGGCGTGTAAGGCGAAGCACCAGAGCCGCTTTCGTCTGAAGCGGTCGATTCCTGCGTCTCTGGTTGGTTCATGAACAGCTTTACGGAAGATTGGCGGGAAGGCCGTTTGCAACGAGGGCCTTTGAAATCGCGGTCGACGGGTGAGTGAATATATTTGCTCACTGCCGATGACGGGAGGGCCGTGTGAGACTTTGTCGCAGTCCAGACGTTGTCGATGCGGGGGGCTACTTTTGCAGCCCCCCCGAAACAATGGTCCCGGACACGTGACCAGTCGCCGCTAAGCCGACAAGTTTGTGCCGACGTCAGTACGATAGGCGCTCAGTGCTGGCAGGAGGCCTGCGAGGAGGGCCAGGATCGCGACAAGTGGGAAGACCCAACCCTCGTACGAACTGGTGGTAAGGATTCCGACTTGGACGCCTGTACGGTCCTCGATCTCGCCGCTGAAAAACCAGATCGCTACGTGGGCCAAGAACCAGCCCGCGATTGCACCAATCGACGCAATCAGCATGCTCTCCATCAAAATCACACCCGTGACTGTCTCCCGACGTGCGCCAAGCGCACGCATCACCGCGATGTCACGGCGGCGGTCGTTCATCGAGTTGTAAATCGCGACCAGAACCCCGACCGCCGCAACGACGCAAGTGATCAGTGTGATCACCAGCAAGGCTGTCAGCATCGGTCCGACGATCGCTTCCATCAGGCGAGCGATTTCGCCAACCGGTGCGGCAGCTTGGGCGCGAACGCTCTCGTTGACTTGTGTCTCCAGCACGACACCCAGCATTGGCATCCCAGTGCGAACCAAAATCGACGTGACTTCACGTTCGGGAATCGTCAGCGGCAGCTTTCCGCTGGCATCCTGAATCGGATCCGTCGCGGGTTCGTTGATGACGTCATCAGGAACTGGTTTGGAGTGGCCTTCCAAAAGGTAGAAGCCTTCCAGGTTGACGAACGCGGCACGGTCGTTGGGGGTGCCGGTCGGATCCATGATGCCAACAACGGTAAAGCCCTGGCCGTGGCCTTTGCCTTCGGGGTCGCCGTGATTGTTTTGGAACGTATCGCCGACTGACAAATTCATTTGCCGTGCGACACGCGAGCCCAGGACGGCTTCGAAGTATCCGTATTCGTCCGAGTGAGTTTTCAGTGCGCGGCCTTCGCTGAAGCTGAATTTCTCTTCCAGCGTTGGCCCGTGGCGAAGTTTTTCGAAGAAGTCAGGCGTCGTGCCGACCACACGGAACTCGCTCAAGTAATCGCCCAGTGCCAGCGGAATCGCAAATCCGCCGGCAACGTAGCTGGCATAGATCCCATCGCGTTCGCCCAGTGCGGGATCACCACCAAATCGACGAACCATTTCGGCGCGCTCGGCGGCCGGGAAGTATTCCATGTACTCGGTGTACGGCAGGTTCTCGATCGGTCGACTGAGGTAGTACACGCTGTTGAGTGTCAGTTGCAGCGCGCTGCCTTTGGGGCCGACGACCAAGTTGTAGCCGACTTGTGCGTTGCGGGAGAACGCTTCGGTGACGATGCCAAAGATCGCCAGCACCATCACGACCAACGCGACACCGAGTGCCAGCGAAACGGTGGTCAGCAAACTGGATAGCGAGCGATAACAGAAGTTTCGCCAAGCGATGCGAAGGAGCCACATGGTGCAGGTAAGTTGGCAGGCGTGAGGGAGCTAAAGTGCAAGCTTCGTGGTGATGCGATCACGGCGTTGATTGGAGGACGCGGTTGAGGTCTTCCAAGCGGTCAACGCGTGCGAAGCGTTCGGTGACTGGCATCGAGTGAGTCACCATCATCAGTGCAATCTTTTCGTCGCGACAGGAGTTAATGATCAGGTCCAGCACGCTGTCGGCGCTGGCGGGGTCGACGTTTGCGGTCGGTTCGTCGGCAAGCAACAGTTTCGGGCGTCCGGCGAGAGCGCGGGCGATTGCGACACGCTGTTGTTGGCCAACCGAGAGTTGACGTGGGCGATAGTTCGCGCGGTCCGCCAAGCCGACTTTACCGAGCAGGTCACGGGCACGTGTGATGTCGACGGGGCGATTGCCGAACGCCATGCCCAGTTGAACGTTTTCAATTGCCGAAAATGCGGGCAGTAGATTGAATGTTTGAAACACGTACCCGATGGACGCCGCACGCAAGCGGTCGCGGCCTTGTTCGGACAGCTTGGTGGTTTCGATATTGCCAACACGAATGCTGCCCGATGTCGGGGTGAGCAGCCCGGCAATGATGTGCAGCAGCGTGGTTTTGCCGCCGCCGCTTTCACCGATCAGGGCCAGTTGTTCGCCGGCGTCGA
This sequence comes from Rhodopirellula sp. MGV, assembly GCF_002251265.1. Classification (NCBI taxonomy): domain Bacteria; kingdom Pseudomonadati; phylum Planctomycetota; class Planctomycetia; order Pirellulales; family Pirellulaceae; genus Rhodopirellula; species Rhodopirellula sp. MGV. The sequence goes on from NZ_NPDI01000028.1 coordinate 213,126, forward strand.
TCGTGAGTGATTCGATATCCAGCACGGTCAGTTTGCCACCGCCGGGTTGGTCGAACGTCTTGATCAGATCGCGGATCGCCAAAACGTGCGAGTTGAGTTGCGTGGTATCCGTCGGGTTGGATTCGTCGTTTTGCATGGCGATCAAACTTCGTTAGCGGTTGGTTAACCTCGGCCTCGCATCGCCCGCTGGAGGCCGCGGTCGGAGTCGCGTTTTTTCAGCGTCTCGCGTTTGTCGTGGATCTTCTTGCCTTTGACCAACCCCATCAAGCACTTGGCGATGCCGCGTTCGTTGAAGTACACCTTCAGCGGGATCAGTGTCAGGCCGCGTTCGTGGGCACGTCCGGAGAATTTGTTGATCTCGACCGCGTGCAGCAGCAGTTTGCGAGGCCGGCGCGGGTCATGGTTCCACATGCCCGCGTTGTTGTAATGGGCGATGTCGGCACCGATCAGCCACAACTCGCGATCTTTTTCGCGGATGTGTGCTTCGTCGAGCGACAGCTTACCTTCACGCATCGACTTGACTTCGCTGCCCATCAGCATCAGTCCGCATTCGATCGTGTCAAGGATCTCGTAGCGGTGTCGGGCTTTGCGATTCTCGGAAACGATTGTGATTGTTGGGCCAGCCTTTTTAGCGGACGCGCCCTTTTTCGATTTAGATTTGTTCTTCGCCATGGTGGGGGGGATTGTATCCGCAGAAGGCCTTTTGGGTATTGCCCCCCGGCAATTGGGGACCCTGAGGAAGGTCGGTCAGCCCGATTAAGGCAACTTGAAGGAATTGTCCGTTGCCAGCAAGTCCGATGAATCGGTTTAGTGACTGTATTGACGTCTTTAGATGGCAGCGAAGTTTTGCCTTCGCCGATTACCCATTGCTCCTGCTGACCTTTCACTACAATACCGCAGACGAAAGAGTTCGCATCTGGTTCACGCAAAACACGATTTTTTACGTTCATGGCATTCCGTTTACCTGTCGTCGCCGACCCTGAAATCCCCGAAGGAACTGATCTCAGCGGAAGCGGTCGACTGCCACGTTGGTTGAAACGACCGATCCCCAAAAGCAACGCCAACCACATGACGGCGGGGTTGCTCGACGAGCTCAAACTGGAAACGGTTTGCGACAACGCGAAGTGCCCCAACCGCATGGAGTGTTACAGCCAGCAAACGGCGACCTTCATGATCTTGGGCAATGTGTGCACACGTCCGTGCGGATTCTGTGCGGTGCACCGCGGACGCCCACCGGCGATGCCGGAAGCGGACGAGCCCGAACGTGTTGCCGAAGCCGCCGCGCGATTGGGGCTGAAGCATGTGGTTATCACCAGCGTGACTCGCGACGATCTGCCCGATGGCGGTGCCGATCACTACTACCGTTGTATTGTCGCGGTTCGCGAGCGGACCGGTGCGACCACCGAAGTCCTCACGCCCGACTTCGTGAATTGCCGTGATGCACTGAAACGGGTCATTGATGCGGCCCCAACCGTGTTCAACCACAACATGGAAACGGTGCCACGTTTGTATCGCCGCGTTCGCGGTCCCAAAAGCGAATACGCATGGACCTTGGGCATGATGAAGAAGGTCAAGGAATACAATCCGCAGGTCAAAACCAAAAGCGGTTTGATGTTGGGCCTTGGCGAAGAACGCGGCGAGTTGCTGGACGCGTTGGCGGACATGCGCGAGTACGACGTCGATTTTCTGACCTTGGGCCAATACTTGCAGCCGGGCGAGAAATACTTGCCAGTGGTCCGTTATGTCCCACCTGAAGAGTTCGAAGAGCTCGCCGAAATCGCCAAGGGGATGGGATTCAAAAAGGTCGCTAGCGGCCCATTCGTCCGCAGCAGCTATCACGCTCGCGACATGGCCGAAACAGAAATCTAGTTTCGAGCTTTCTTTTGCGGTGGTGGTGTCGAATCATTCCCACCACCGCTTCTTGTTGCCGCCAAATATGCAATACTGATCGCCCTTCTCGGCGTGTTGGCGTGCCCGCGTGCTTCTTGCCGAGCGGACCGGTTGCGGCCAATACCGCAGCATCTCTATTCATCGACCTTTATGGTTTGGCAAAAGATCTGACGAACATCAGAGCTGGGAGAGCACAATGTTTGATCTGTCTCAATACGAAATCGACGTCAACAAGATTTTTCGAAACGCCTCGCCGGCGGCACTCTACGAAGAAGCTCTCCGCTACGAAAAGAACGCGACGCTGGCCGACACCGGGGCCTTGATTGCATACTCGGGTGATAAGACCGGACGGTCGCCGAAAGACAAACGCATTGTCAAACATCCCGAATCGGAAAACGACGTTTGGTGGGGCACCGTCAACATCGGATTGGACGAGCAGGTGTTCTGCGTCAACCGTGAGCGTGCGATCGATTACCTCAATACACGCAATCGGTTGTATGTGTTGGACGCGTTCGCCGGCTGGGATCCTAATTATCGGATCAAGGTCCGTGTGATTTGTGCACGGCCCTATCACGCGTTGTTCATGCACAACATGCTGATCCGGCCGACACGAGAAGAGCTGGAAACGTTCGGCGAGCCCGATTGTGTGATCTTGAACGCAGGCGCATTTCCGGCCAACCGATACACCACCGGGATGACCAGCAAGACCAGCGTGGACCTGAGCCTGGAACGTCGTGAAGTCGTGATCTTGGGTACCCAGTACGCCGGCGAAATGAAGAAGGCAGTGTTCACACTGATGAACTACCTGATGCCAAAAGCGGGTGTACTGCCGATGCACTGCTCGGCAACCTGTGATCCCGAAACCAACGCATCATCGGTCTTGTTCGGTTTGTCCGGCACGGGAAAGACAACGTTGTCAGCGGATCCCAAGCGTGGTTTGATCGGCGACGACGAGCACTGCTGGACTGACGATGGCGTCTTCAACATCGAAGGCGGTTGCTACGCCAAGGCGATCTACCTGACGCGTGATGCCGAGCCACAGATTTTCGACGCCTTGCGATATGGCGCGGTGCTGGAGAATGTCGTCTACGACCGTGCCGATCACCACGTCGATTTTGACAACAGCTCGATCACCGAAAACACTCGTGGTGCGTACCCGATCGACTACATTCCCAATGCTTCGATCCCCTGCATTGCGGGACAGCCAACCGACGTGATCTTTTTGACCTGTGACGCGTTCGGCGTGTTGCCACCGGTCAGTCGTCTGACGCCCGAGCAAGCGGAATATCACTTCATCAGCGGATACACCGCAAAAGTTGCCGGGACCGAAGTCGGCGTGACCGAACCAGAAGCAACGTTCTCGCCTTGTTTCGGCGGCCCGTTCTTGGTTTGGCATCCCGGAAAATACGCGGAGTTATTGTCCGAGCGGATTCGCCGTCACAATGCCAACGTTTGGCTGGTGAACACCGGTTGGAGCGGTGGCGCCTATGGCGTCGGCAAGCGAATGAGCCTTGCCTATACGCGAGCGATCGTGGACGCGATTCACCGTGGCGAACTCAAGGACGCGCCGACCGAACGTGAGCCATGCTTCGGTTTGAATGTCGTGACGGAGTGCCCGAACGTGCCCAGCGAAATCTTGCTCCCGCGGAATACTTGGAAAGATCCATCCGCGTACGACGCAACGGCCAAGAAGCTCGCGGGCCTGTTCCACAGCAACTTCGAAACCTATGCCGACGGCGTCACTGACAAGGTGCTCAATGCCGGGCCGATGAAATTGGATTCTTAGTTCCTGGCCAGAGAGACAGAACCTTCGCTGCCGAACCATGATTCGGCAGCGCCCCGGTCAAAAGCCAAACGCTTTGAAAATCGATTCGACTTGATTGCCGAATTGCTGGCCGAACGTTTTCTCGTCCTTCACTTCGGCCGACGTCGTGAATAACTGTCTTTCGATACGTCGTGCGATTTCGCGGTGTCGGCTCTGGGTGTAGTGATCGGATCCGATTAGCTTCTGTACCCGTGTTAGCAATTGCGATGCAGTGTGCACATCCTCTTTGTCGAATTGGTGTGGGCGGCTGACGACGGGCCAGAGCGTCCGCACGCACAAGTCCACTCGATCGCTTTTTTCCCACGATTCGAGTTGGTCTTGTTGCGTAATCGTGTAGGTGCCGTTGTTTGAAACGATTGCCGCGTCCACTGCTGGCAGGACTTCGTTCAAGGATTTGGCGAAGGCGTTGATCGCCAACGTTTGCATGGCAGTGTCATCGGTCGCAAAGGCGACATCGACGATGATCGCGCATCGCAAGCGATCCGCATCGCCACTCGCTTCGATGGATCGCAATTGTTCAATCACTTGCGAAGACGTTCCGGCTTGCTGTGCCAGATTGGCGAGGGCGAGTGAAACCGAGCGGATCTCCCAAGTCGTGTTCGAGTTGTAGTTGTCATAGGCTTGTTCTGACGCAATCCGTTTCGCATAAGCACTGTTTGCAATCGATTGGTTCTGCGGCGCGAGCACTGTCAGGACAGTTTGGGCAAGTTTGTCAGCCAATTCTGCGTTGTTGTTGGTCGGAGATTCTTCGGTATCGTGGGCGTCGATCGACGGGGAGCAGATGTCGTCCAGGCCAAAGGGTTTAGACCACATCGCAACCGTGCTTAACAGCATGTCTGTCACTTCAATCTGCCCCAACAAGGAGGCGTTTTGAGTAGGATTGGAGGACTGATTGGTCTTCAGGGCAAAGGGGTCGGAATCGTTATTTAGGGATCGAGTTGGTAGCCCATTTCGCAATGCGATTTCGACGGCTCGGCTGGAATCAACGTAGTCGCCTTTTTCTGCAAGGCCTTTGGCGATGCCGAAGCAAAACTTGATTTCCGACAAGTTGAGCGTGGAGAGTGAATCGGCCCGTTGCTCGATCAGATCCAGTGAATCGAGGATCTGTTGTTTGTTATGGCCGCCAAACGCCATGATCGCGAGTTGGAGTGGTCGTTCATTCGTTTGATTGGCAATCATCGCGAGTGGTTTGGAAAGCGATTCGATGACTTCGGTCGCACTGGGGTGCTCCGATTGATGCGCGACGATTATGGGGACCAGCAGGTCGTGCAGGTTTTCTAGCGATTTTTGATTCCCGCTTTCGACAGTTTCCGTTAACTCAGCTTCGCTAGGGATCGTCGCAATGACGTTCGTCAATGATTCGGTGACATCGATTTCGGAAGCCGGTGTCGAATGTAATTCAAGGACGAGTTGTAAGAGGCTTAGCGTACGGTTGTCCGGTACGGATTCGCTGGTTTCTCGGACCGTGTTTTTGAACGCTTGAATTGATTCACGCCCTGCTTCTGTTTGCTTGGCATAGCGAAGGGCAAGCAAGATGCATGGGAGATTGTCGGTTCGTGTCGGTTCGGGGATCGGTGTGTCTAATAACGCTGAATCCAGGTCATTGGGGTGCTCTGCGATATGAAGACGGAAGGCGTCGAGGTATTGGATGCCGGTTTCAGCGGTCAATCTTTCTTTCGCCTTGTCAGATGCGGACTGCGTTCGCGCATGCATGTCACCTCCACCCCAACGCTGCGCCTTTCCGAATTTATCGGGTTCAGCCAAGAGACATTGGTAAACGGCAAACGATTCGATCGCGAATTCTTGCCGAGCCATCGATTCGGCGAGGTTGATCGTTTCATTGATGTCTTGGTAATCGCCATATCCGGGGTTGCTGACATTGTCCTGTGAATGATCGATCGTTTGGAAAGCGTTCCACATGATTTGGTGGGCTTGCCAACGGAGTCCGGCTTGGGAGTAGAGGTCTGCAAGCCGAGCAGAGGGTGTCAGGTTGAACGAGTTGTAGAACAGGTTCGGATCATGATTGGCGACGTCAAAGATCGAACGAAGCAATGCGTTCTTTTCCTCGATTGGGTGTTTTGAGGATTCAAGCGCCGAGCCAAATTGCCAGATCATGGTTTCGGAGGCGTGTTTAACGAGTTGTTCCCGTTTGTCTTGGAATAGACCGCGGATGACTTTGACGGCCTCATCTCGTTTTGGGGCGTCGTCGATCTGGTCGTTGGCAACATCGATCAGTGCAAGAAACAGTTGTGCCGCGTAACCACTCGACTCGGGATACTTATCGATTGTCTGTTGGGCATGTTCGCGCAGTCGTTTCCCGTATTGTTCACTCCGATTGGCAATCTCTACTAGCTCTTGAAGAGCGCCGGTGACTTGGCCGAGGCTTGAGTAAGATTGGATTCGCCAAAAGGATGAATCTTTCGCAAAAGAGTCTTCGGCACATGCCGCTTTGACGAGGGCTTCGTCGATTTCGGGCAAATTGGGACGTTCCGATTCTGGGATTGATTGAAGAATCGCCAGCAGGTAGGTATCGGCGTCTGTACGAGTCAGCATGCGTCTTGCAAATTGTCGTTTCGGTTCGGAGAACGATTTTGCATTTCGCCCCATGCGAAGTAATTCGGAAATTCGATATCCGGGAAATGCATTCGGTGGAATTTGGTTAAGCAGTTCGAATGCAAAATCCGTCTCGGCAAGCTGCCGCGCCGGTGAGTACATGTCATAGAAATCGCGCTGCATCAAATTTGGATTCTTGGCCCATGCCATCAAGTAGTACCGGACGGCCTCCTCGTAATTTCCAGATTGTTTGAATGCTTCGGCCTGTGCGATCAGCAGTTGAGGTTGCGAAACTTTGTCGTTCTTGGCGATCCGTTTCGCCAGTTCGTCAGCCTGGGTTTTCTGTCCCGCCGCTGTATAAAGTTCCATCAATTCGTTGATCGCACGAACGGATTGCGGGGCTGACTCGACACGGCGTTTGGCGCGTTCGGTCAACGGATCGAGTTTATTCGCCTTTTTTAAGACCGAGACCACTTGTCGGCGGTAGTAGTCGGCGTTTCCTGATTGTGTGCGTCCACTGTTGAGGCGACGTAGAACAGAGTAGGCAACCTCGGCGGCGGCCTCTTCATCGTCATTTGCCAAAAACGCATTGGCGATTTGGATTTCGGTGCGTTCGTCTTTTTTACGTTGCCCGCGTAAACGCTGCATCATCGCCTTGGCTTGTTCTGGCATGCCTAGGCGGCGCATCTGTTCTGCCAATGCGAGCTGGGTGTTGGTGTCAATTCTCAATCCAAACAGACGCTTCGCCGCTTTGCGAGCGCGGTCTGTGTCACCGATTTGCGAGGCAATGTTCATCGCCGCCATCTCAGTGCGGGTGAGCATGTTGCTGTCGAGCGATTCGATGTTGTTCAGTTTTTCGAGTGCGAGCGCAGGTTGGCCGATTTCACAGGCCAAACGAGCTTGTTCGATTTTTAAGTCAATGTCGTCGGGGTACCGCTCGCAAAGTTGATTGAGGCGTTGGTAGCAGCCCGCCGGATCTTCATTCCACCAATGGGCGTAAGCGGCAAGTACATCGCGAATTTTTTGTTCGCGTTCCGTCGCGCCGGGAACTGGCTGATCAAGCCACGCGACCATCGCGTCTTCGATTTTGAAGGTTGGTTGGCCAGATGAGTTTTCTAAGGTCGGCAGAAAGCTGCTGAATTCACGAATGACGTTTTCCGGCAACACCTCCGGAACGAGTGGGCATTTGACGTACACGCTGTAGTACCCACCACTGCGACTGCGTACATACACATAGCAAGTGCCATCCGTTAGCGACGTACCGCGTGAATTGCTCTGCGGTTTAGCATTGCAGGCTTCGGCGAGAATCGCTTGCAAGAATTCGAACTTGTGTTTTTCAAAAAGCTCCTGGCCTGAAGCCTTTCCGTATCGGAGTGTTCCGATCGTGCCTTGGATTCCAGCGTTTTGATAGCCGCCGCTCTGTTTGTCATTGCGACTTGCCGGAAGCAATCGTGGGATGAGTGTTTCGGCTGGTTCGCGTCGGTCGATCGAAAGATAGAAATTGATCGCCGTCATCAATTCGGCGAATGGTGCGTCTTGGGCTGGCGGGGTAATCGCGTATTGATTGGCGAGTTCCGTCTCACCACGCCGCGTGTGGAGGTGGTCGAGGATCATCCGATACTGCATCGCCGTATGCCAGTCGGATTTCGATCGCTTTGTGACGTCGCGATTGAGTTTGGCTTCGGCGTCGCGATAAAAACGTTTCACCAGTTCGATGCGACTCGCTGGCAACGGGGCGTCGTCGCCCGAAAGAGTTTTGTCTTGAACAGCGAAGTTGAACAACATGTTTCGCAGGAGTTGTTCGGCATGTTCGGGATCCAATTCGGCAAGCCGCCACATGCGATCGGTTTCGCCTTGCCGGTCAGCTTCGGTGTAGTGTTGTTTTGGTGAGGATCTTGTCAGGTAAGTCAAGCTGTTTTCGATTCCACGGAAGTCCCAAAGCACGACCGGGTCTTCAATTTCGTCAGTCTCACCGGTTGCGTATTTCGTCGTCAGCAGGTCATAGATTTGTTTCGACGCTTCGCTATCAGGTTCCTTTTTCGCGATCATGGCAAAGTGCAGCGTGGCCGCCATCACTCGCGCGTGTCCGAAATCGTTTGGCATCGCCAACTGGTTGGATGACGATGACGAATTGCTATAGGTTCCCAGATGCAGCAGACGCGCTAGCGGGTAATAGTGGTTTGACCATGACTGCGGGTTGTACGACTGGTTCGATTTTGACGCATTCGGACCTGCGGTGCGGCGGAATGCTGTTGGCGGTTTGGTTTCTACTGGGAGATCCAGTGCACGGACTTCTTCGACCAGTTCAAGTACCCGTTCGAACGCGACGAGTTCGGCATCGCCGTCAGTACCGTCGGTCGGTTCGAACGATTGCGGGCTTAGGAGAAGCAACTGTGCGAGTTGTAGTTTGATGTCCCATAAGCTGGGGTCACGTCGCAAAGCGGCTTCGCAGATCGCAATTGCGGTTTCGTAGTCCATCCGGCCGACGGAGCCGCGGATCATTTGGCCCAGGTAATGCGGATCGGCGCCAATGGCCAAGCGATCGTTTAGCGCGGTGTCGATGTCGATCAAGTCGGCATCAAGTTGCAGTTGAATCAGCTTGATGCGATTTTCCGGGGTGTCTTCCAAGCTGACGATGCGTTCCTGAAAGGCCGCGGCTTCTTCGAGTTCGATCGCGAGGTCGCAGACGCGAACCATGTTTTCGAGCAGTGGCACGTCTCTCGGAGAATTGACCACCGCCGATTCGAGCGTCTTTATGGCCGCACCGTAATCTTCAATCGTTTCGTAGGCGGCCGCGATCAAGACGACAAGCGATCGTTCATCGACTTCGTCATTGCGCATGTCTTCGATGCGGCGGATCATTTCCGGAATGTCCGTTTTGCGATCGTAAAGCGGCGCAAGGTTTTGAACCAATTGCAATTGCTCATCCAGTTTGCTGGCGTATTGCATCGCTTGCCAGTAAACCTCGATCGCTTCATCGGTTCGGTAGCGATCGGCGAACGCGGATGCCAGCATTCGCCGGCTGGTGTTGTCACGCGGGGCGATCGACATCGCTTTGCGAAGAGCCGTGATGGCGGTGTCGTCGCGACCGGCTCGGAACGCATTCCGGGCCAAGAACTGGTAGGACTCGGAGCTCGCCGGATTGGTGTCGATCAACTCCTGGCAGGTTTCAAATGCGTCGTCGGTTTGTCCCAGTCGCATTTGTAAATCAGCGAGGTGACGCAGATGATTGGTTTTGAATTGTCCGTCGAGATTTGCAAGTCGTCGAAACTTTTCGACGGCGTCAGCCATCCGGTTTTGCCGTTCGGCAATTTCGGCGGAGATCAACAAAATGTCGACCGAGTCGGGCGATTGCTGTAGAGCTTGATTGATCGCTTCATAGGCCGCGTCCAGGTCGCCAGCGGCGGCGTAGAGCAACGCAAGGACACGCAGGTTGTTCGGTGTTGCTTCGTCCTGGCGGAGTGATTCGATTTGTTCTTGCAGCGTACCGGCGAGTGCGTACGTTGTGATCCGATCACGAAGTAACTGTTCTTTTTCGTCTGGCGATTCGGCGAGTGTTTCTGCTCGGTCCAAGCTCGCGAAGGCTGCGTCGATCTTGTCTCGTTCCCGCAGCGTTTTGGCAAATTGCAACTCTTGTTCGAAGGTCAGGTCGAGACTGGATGCATCTTGCCAAGCTTTGAGCGAGAGATCGTCCAGCTCAAACGTACGAAAGATCTCGGCAAGTCGAACGAGCGAATCACGTGATCGGCGGCCGTCAGCGGCGAGCGACTCCCATGCCTCGATTGCCTCGTCTTTCCGATCGAGTTCAAACAAATATTCGCCAAGGTATTCGCGGTACTGGGGCGTTTCAGGGGCGACCTCGACAGCTTGCCGGTACAGTTTGATCGCAAGTTCACTTCGTTCGATCGAGCGGAACGCATCGGCAACTTGGGCGAGGATCACGGCGTCATCGGGGCGTGCTTCGGCCAGGCGGTTCCAAATTTCGATCGCGATGTCTTGGCGTTCACCGAGTGGGCGTTGTTTGTCAGCGAGAACGGTTTTTCCCCAACGCATCAGGTAGTCAGGGTTGCTCGGATCCAGGTCGACAAGTTTTTCGAATTGGTTCGCGGCCGCCGCCAAGTCGTCCTTGCGTTTCAGGACCTCGATCAGGGTCAGTCTGACTTCGGAGTTTTCGGGAGCCTTCTCAAGAGCTGCAAGCAGCGTCGTTACGGCGTCATCGAGCCGTCGCGAATTGATGTAAATGCGGCCGAGACGGATTTGTAGTTCGAGATTGTCTGGTGTAGCGGCGAGTTTTGTTTTGTAGTACTCGGCCAATGCGTCATAGTCACCCGATTTCAAAAAGCCCTCTTCGATGCGTTCTCGAACGTTCGCATAAAGCCAGCTTCCCGGACGCAATCGGTTCAGAATTAGTTCGAGATCCTCGGTGCTTTCGTCATGACGGCAAAGTTGGCGTTTCATTTCGGCAGCTTGAATCCCGAAGGCAACTTGTTGTTCGGGTTGCCTCGCGGAGCTGGCGAGTTGTTGATAGCGTGCCAAGGCAGATTCGTAGTCGCCTTCTTCGGCAAGGGTGCGCGCGATTTGGCCGCCGACTTTTACATCGCCCGGAAACAGTGCTTCCAGTTTCGTCCAGACCTGCAGGGCTTTTTCGTTCAAGCCGGCGCGACCATAGAGACGTCCCAGTTCGGTAAACATTGCCAGGGCTTCGTTGCGAGCTGGGTTGCGGTCGATCGCCCGCTCCATTGCCGCTGCCGCGGCTTCGTTTTGACCGATTGCCAGCAAGCTTTTGCCCAGTTGGTAGCTTGCCATCGCGTCGTCAGGCAGCAGCGTTTCGGCCTTTTCAAATGCGTCGACTGCCAAGCTAGTGTTGCCGCGTTGCGACTGCAGCAGTCCCAGAATCATCTGGTTGGCGCCGGCGTCGGGGGCATCGTCGGCGACGTCAAGCGATTGAAGTAGCTCGTCCAAGCTGCCGTTTTGAACGTGATAGCCGTACACGCGGTCGAGAGCTGTTCCCGGACGCGGTCGACGTCGAAGCACCGTCATAAAACGTTCGGTCAATTCCGCTTGCTTGTCAGCGACTTGTTGGGCAGACACCGAAGAGAGCGGCGTTGGTGACACGTCCGCGACGATCATCGCCGCGACGGCGAGCGACGCGAAAAATTTGATCGAATTTGTGTTCGTATCAAAAAGACGAAAGCCTCTTATGCGCATAGCGAAATCCCAGTCGGGGGCAGCGGTGATCGTCGATAGGCCAGCCACCAGTATGGCGGTGGCTGAGCACGAGGGGCAACTTGAATTTAGACAGCTTGGCTAAATTTCGAGCCGGCCCGCGTCTGGTTCGGATGCAATCAGTCTTCTTCGAAGAAGCGGATCGCGAGCGGATATGACCACAGGATGTTGCGGTTTGTTTTGATGGCGGCGATGATCGGAAACATGATGCCCAGTAACGCCAACACGGGGATAAACAGGAATCCGACGAAGAAAAAGCACAGCACGGCGATCAGCATGCCATAGATCAATTCGCTGATCAGCCAGTTCATCATTCGGTTGCCATGTCGGCGTACCAAGTCAGATTGTTCTTTGCCGATCAGCCACATTCCCACTGGAACAAACACGCCGAGCATCGACATCACCAGCAGTTGTGAAAGGTGCATGAGCGTGCAGAACGTTTTTTCGTCCATGCCCAGCACTTGGCCATCGTCGGCGAAGTGGTACTGGTTCTGATTCGAATGCGGGGCAGAGTACGGAGCAGAATATTGGGCGTTGCCTTCACCAAATGAGTCGTACGAATGGTTGGGCGCGCCGCCCAAGACCCTGCGTTTCGCTTCGTCAAATTCTGCCTCGGTCAGACTGCCTTGGTCGCGAAGACGTTGCAGACGGTCGAGTTCATCGGTGATGGACATGTGGCTCGCTAGGTGAGATGTGATTTGAAAAACGCTAACAGTATGTTGCCCAAATTGGCTTTGATCAGGGCGCGAACTTCCGTCTCGGACGCATCGGGTTTCGGTAGCTGAGTCTGCCGGTTGTGACCAAACGCCCGATCAGGGCGATTGTTTCGCCGAGAAAACGTTGGATAATCGTAGGGGTGTAAACGGCCGAAGAAAGAAGCGACGCAGTGTCGTGGGCGGCGTTTATTGTTCCTCTTGCGAATCGAGTGATTCAGATTTTGACGATGTCTTCACCTGATGACCCAGTCAAGCCCGAAGAGCAGTCTCGCCCCGGCGAATTAGCGTCAGATCTGACCCCGATGATGCGACTCGACGACGTTTTAAAACGCGCCGGATGGGTTGGCACAGGGGGGCAAGCGAAGCTGTGGATCCAGGATGGCGAGGTTACCGTCAACGGAATCGTCGAAACCCGACGTCGAAAACAGATTTTTTTCGGCGATACGGTTGAGGCGATGGGCGAAACCTTGGTTTTGGATGCCACGTTTTTTGATAGTTAGGCGAATTCTAGGGGATTCGGGCGGTTTCACTGTTGACGCTCGCGGATCCGCCATCGGATACTTGTCCCTTCGAGAGGTCTACTGCCGGACCAACCGGCACTCTCCCCCCATTCGTTTCCGCCGATTGGTGCTGGCAACGCCACCACAACGCGCCACACTGACGGATGGGGGACTACCGATTTCAAAAATGTCCGGGTTGCCAGCCGGCAGGAGATGAACGTTTTAAGTGGCATTGGCACGAAGAAACAACCAGCCAGACAACCGCGATACGGTTCGTATCAATTCAAACATCCGAATCAGTCCCATCCGAGTCGTAAGTGAGACCGGAGAGCAGCTTGGAGTGATTCCGACCGACGAGGCGCTCGACCGAGCGCGTGATGTCGGGCTTGATCTTGTGGAGGTCGCACCTAACGAGCGCCCGCCTGTCTGCCGTATCATGGATTACGGTAAGTACAAGTACGACAAGAACAAGAAAACGAACCGCAACCAAAGTCATACCAAGACCAAGGAAATTCGGTTGCGCCCAAAAACCGGCGACGAAGATATTCGGACCAAGATCCGTCGCGCCGAGAAGTTCCTCCAGCACAAAGACAAAGTGCAGGTCAGCGTCTTGTTCCGAGGCCGTGAAATGGCCCACATCGAAGAAGGCCGAAAGGTCATGGAACAAGTGATCGAGTTGCTCGAAGAAGTCGGTAAAATCGAAACCGCTCCGCAGCAACACGGCAAGCGAATGATCTGTATGATCGCTCCGAAGTAGTTCACCGAGCATGTCCACGTCGCTCCAAGATGTCTGCCAGCACTTGGCACTGATCGCTCCGCTCGCGTTAGCGGAGTCTTGGGATAACGTCGGGCTATTAGTAGGTGATCGCGCCTCTGCGGTCCAAAATGTTATGACCTGCCTCACCGTGACGCCTTCTGTCGTCACCGAGGCTGTCGAATCGAACGTTGATCTGGTGGTCACGCATCACCCGGTCCCCTTTCGTCCGCTCTCGAAAATCACAACCGACTCGCTGACCGGCGAGATGTTGTGGCGATTGATCCGTTCGGGTGTCGCTGTGTACAGCGCCCACACCGCCTTCGATTCCGCTGGCGATGGGATCAATCAATCCTGGGCAAAGCTGCTCCATTTGACGTCGGTCGGACCGATTATCGATCCTGAACCCGGGCACGAGCTCGGTGCAGGCCGCGTCGGAGTTCTCCCCGCACCCACCGTTGCACGCGAAGTCATCGAACGCTGCGTCTCGCACGTCAATGCCGTCGGCCCGCGATATGTCGGACCCATCGACCGAACCGTTTCGCGAGTCGGGTTTGCCTGCGGCAGCGGCGGTTCGTTCGTCGCCAAGGCCCATCGCCGCAGGTGCGAATTGCTGATCACCGGTGAAGCGACCTTTCATCAATGTCTCGAAGCCGAGTCGTTCGGTATGACGCTCGCGTTGATCGGTCATTACTACAGCGAGCGATTTGCGATGGAGCGACTCGCAACGCAACTCGGCGCCCATTTTCCAGAGCTGAATGTCTGGGCAAGCCGCAATGAAACCAACCCCGTGCACCCGCTGGGCTAATCGGCTCGGTCGCATTGGATTTGCCTACGGGGCGCTTCTCGTCGGCGTCGTCGCACAAAAAAAGCGGCCCTGAAATTCAGAGCCGCTTGATCGGAGTTGGTCTCGCTTCGGCAGGAAATTGATCGAGCCCCTGGGGCGCTGATCAGCCGCCTTCGGCTTCGCTCAGCACGGCCATAAACGCCTTTTGGCTGATTTCGACGTTGCCGACAGCTTTCATGCGTTTCTTGCCTTCTTTCTGCTTTTGCAGCAGCTTTCGTTTCCGTGTGATGTCACCGCCGTAGCATTTTGCGGTCACGTTCTTGCGCATTGCCGGCACCGTTTCGCGAGCGATCACGCGGCTACCGATGGCTGCTTGGACAGCGACTTCGAACATGTGTCGGTCGATTTCGCTTTTCAGTTTCTTGGCAACGGCACGTCCGCGACGATCGGCGTCACCACGGTTGCACACGATGCTGAGTGCGTCGACGCGGTTGCCGTTAACGAGGAAATCCAGTCGGACCAAGTCGGCTTGTTCGTACCCGATCATCTCGTAATCGAGTGTGCCGTAGCCCTTGGTGCAACTCTTGATTTTGTCGTGCAAGTCATAGACGACTTCAGCCAGCGGAATGTCGTAGGTCAACATCGCGCGTTGTGCACCGAGGTGCTCCTGGGTCTTTTGAATCCCGCGACGTTCGTGGACCAGTTTCATCACGGCGCCGATGAACTCGGTCGGCACGATGATGTTGCAGCGAACAATCGGCTGGCGGAATTCTTCGATGTCACCCGGATCGGGAACGTCTTGTGGCTTGTGGATGATGACCGTTTCGCCGCGTTTGTTGACGATTTCGTACGTCACGTTGGGTGCGGTTTGCACCAGGTCGACATCCGATTCGTTTTCCAATCGCTGCTGGACGATTTCCATGTGCAGCAGGCCCAGGAAACCGCAGCGGAATCCGAAGCCGAGTGCGTCACTGGTTTCCGGTTCGAACTCGAAGCTGGGGTCGTTAACGGCAAGGCGTTCGAGTGCGTCGCGAAGGTCCGAAAAGTTCTGGCCGTCACTGGGGAAAAGACCGCAGTAAACCATCCGCTTCGGACGGGCGTAGCCGGGCAGTGCGGGTGCCGCTTTGTCACCAGGAATGCTGACGGTATCGCCGATGTGGACGTCGCCCAGGCTTTTGATGTTGCAAATCAGGTAGCCGACCTGTCCGGCCGATAGTTCCGCGCACGAGGTGCGGGCGGGCGTGAATTGGCCGACATCAACGACGTCATGGATGGTGCCGGACCGCAGGAAGCGGATCTTTTGGCCTTTGCGGACGGTGCCTTGCATCACGCGGACGTAGGTGATCGCGCCACGGTAGTCGTCGTAGTTGGAGTCGAATACCATCGCTTGGAGCGTCGCATCGGGGTCGCCCGAAGGCGGCGGAACGCGATCGATGATGGCGTTGACCAGGTCGCCGACGCCTTGCCCGGTTTTGGCGCTGCAGCGAACGCAGTCATCGGGGTCGGTGCCGAGCGAGTTCATCATCTCTTCGGCGACTTCTTCCGGCCGCGCGTGGGTCAGGTCGATTTTGTTGATGACCGGGATGATGTGCAGATCGTGTTCCATCGCGGCATAGGCGTTGGCGACCGTTTGTGCCTCGACGCCCTGGAAGGCATCGACCAGCAGCAGTGCACCTTCGCAGCATGCGAGCGAGCGCGAGACTTCGTATTGAAAGTCGACGTGCCCGGGGGTGTCGATCAAGTTCAGCTCGAACTCTTCTTTGCCCCGTTTGAACTTCATCACCACCGCGCGAGCTTTAATGGTGATTCCGCGTTGCCGCTCCAGTTCCAGGTCATCGAGCAGCTGCTCTTTCATTTCGCGCGAGCTGACCGTGCCGGTTTCCTCCAACAGTCGATCGGCGAGCGTGCTTTTTCCGTGATCGATGTGGGCAATGATGCAAAAGTTTCGAATTTGTTTTTTGGTCATGTCGGTTTCGCGTGTTGTTTTCGGGCGTACCCAGCCAATCCCAGGTAACCCGCGGCCGCACCGAGCGTCGCGAACGCGATCGATGTGCCTTCAAATACATTCGGAAATGTGCGCTCTTGGAATTCGTTTATTATCCCAGAAAGGAACCGCCTGCCGATGGGGCATTCCGCACCGCCAAAATTCATCGCCCCCCCGAGGGTGACCACCCCCGGGTCGAGGGCGTGGACGAGTGTAGTGACGCCAATTCCAAGCCATTTTGCGGTTTCGTCAACTATCTCCAATGCTAGATTGTCGCCGTCGTTTTTGGCAGCCTCGTAAACCTTCTTGGCGGTTAATTCGTTGTCTGCACCACCCAAATGTCCGCTCAGCGTGCTGGTCGCTCCCTCTTGCAGGCGTTCCCGTGTCCGGTCAACGACGGCGCTTGCACTTGCGTAGGCTTCGAGTTGCCCTCGTCCTCCGCCCCAGACGCACAATCGGCCCTCGGAGGATGGGTCGATTAAGATGTGCCCGCATTCGCTGCCGAAGCTGTTCACGCCGTTGACCAGTTCCCCGTCAACAATAATTCCGCCGCCGACACCTGTGCCAAGAGTCAGCAGGATCATTGAGTCGCTGCCTTTGCCGGTCCCGATCCAGAATTCGCCATAGGCGGCCGCATTGGCGTCGTTAAGGAACGAGACGGGGCGTCCTGTCGCTTCGACGATGGCTTCGACGATATTGAATCCCCACCAGGATGGCAGTTGTGGTGGCGCGACCAGCAAGCCTTTGGGAAGGTCCATCGGTCCGGGAGCGCCGAGCCCGATGTGTGGCACTTGCCCGGCGACGCCAAGTTCCGATTCCGTTTCGCTGACGACCTCCGCGACACGTTGGACCGCGGCCTCCGGGCCGGCACTTTCGATCGTCGGGATCGATTTAAATGCGACCGTGTAGCCTGCCGAGTCGACAAGTCCCAACTTGATTCCCGTCCCTCCGATATCGATTCCCCAATAAAACGGCCCAGTCGCTTGCGTCACTGGGATGATTTCAGCGAACTTACTTGGATGCGATTTTTCAGAAACAGACATTGAACTGACTAGATGGTGGTTAGGACCGGCCAACAGAGACGCGTCGGAAACGCGACGCGGTCAGGGCGGCGGCTTCGGGGCTGACCCACCGTTAGGATTCACTAGCAAGGTTCGGCGTGGGTGTCCCAAAGGCAACCCGCCGGCGAACCTGGCTAAAATCCAAACTGGTGGGGCTTCCGCTGAGACAATTTGTCTCGCATCGGAGGCTTGATCGTGGTGCTGAGGTGGGTTCCAACAACCAGCGCGGAGTATAGAAGCGTGGTCTGACCCTCACAACGAGCTTTTTTCTCTAGCCATTAAGCTGTTCACCTTCGGAGAATCCATTGGCATTTCATTTCCCCCTATCGCTTTATCCACCCAGAATATGAAGGTTGTGTACCTGACCGCCGGCGCTGCCGGGATGTACTGTGGAAGCTGCATGCACGACAACGCGCTCGCGCGAGCGATGCACAAGGATGGCATTGAATGCTTGCTCCAGCCGGTCTACACCCCTATCCGGACGGACGAGGTGAGCATTGCCGGTTCGCGAGTCTTTTTGGGTGGCATTCATGTTTACCTGCTGCAAAAAATGCCCTGGCTGCGCTGGTTGCCGCGGCCGCTGCGCAGTCTTCTGGATTCGCCATCATTGATTCGCTGGGCGACCCGCCGCGCCAGTTCAACCGACCCCGCCTCCCTGGGCGACCTTTCCATCTCGATTCTCAAAGGAGAGCACGGCTACCAAGCCGAGGAGTTCGAGCAGCTTTGTGATTGGGTTGCCGACGAGATTCAGCCTGACGCGATCGTGCTGACCAACTTGCTGATCGGTGGTGGGCTGCCGATGTTTCGCAAGCGTCTGCCGAACGCCAAGATGATCGTGATGTTGCAAGGCGACGACATCTTCCTTGATCACTTGCCCGAAGTGCACCGCAACGAAGCGATTCGCTTGTGCAGCAATCTGGTTGAACACGTCGATTACTTTTGTGTGAACAGCAGGTTTTATGGCGACAAAATGTCGGCGCTGTTGGAAATTCCCGAAACCAAGCTGCGGCTGCACCCGTTGTCAATCGACCTGTCGTCGTACGACACAGCGACTCACCAAGACGCCAGTGATGCGGAGTTCCGTTTGAGCTACCTCGCCCGGATCGCACCAGAGAAGGGGCTGCACCGTTTGGTCGAAGCGTTCGAGAAAATTGCTCCTCAGCGACCGCAGGTCACCTTGCACGCCGCCGGTTGGCTTGGCGAATCCAACAAGCCGTATCTGCAGACATTGCTAGATCGGTTGGAAAGAGCGGGGCTTCGCGAGCGATTCACCTATCACGGCAGCCCTGACTTGGCCGAAAAGGTCGACTTCCTGCGGCAAGCTGACTTGTTGTGTGTGCCCACCGAGTACGAAGACCCGAAAGGCCTGTTCGTTTTAGAATCGCTTGCCGCGGGAACGCCTGTCGTCATGCCAGAGCATGGTGCATTCGGCGAACTGGTGCGGTCGACGGGCGGTGGCGTACTGGTTCCGCCCGACGATGTCGGCGAACTCGCCAACGCAATCATCGAGCTCGTTGACCAGCCAGCTCGGCGTGCCGAATTGGCGATGCAAGGGGCGCAAGGTGTTCGGACCAAGCACAGCATTGAAGCGGCTGCCAAGTCACTCGCCGCACTGTGTTTGCCAGGTTAGCTGTGTTCGCCAGGTTAAACGCTCACCAGGTTCGGGCGTTCTATGTCAGGCTGCGGCGTGCAAACGCTTGGCGATCAAACCGTCGAACACGAGACAGGGTGTGCCGTCGCTTTAGGGCGGCTGGGGGAATGCTCGTCCGCGACATCGATATAGACCTCTGCCATTCGCTCGGCGGTTGCTTGCCAGCGGAACGTTGATGCGCGTGCTTTCCCAGATTCGACGATTCGGTCACGATCGGGTAGTCGGTTTTCGAGTGACGCGAGCATCATGTCGGCTACCGTGTCAACGTCGTCGGGTTCAAAGTAGTACCCATCGTTGCCGACAACTTCATGCATCACTGGCAAGTCACTGACCAAGACCGGAGTTCCGGCGCACATGGCTTCCAGAGACGGCAGGCCAAACCCTTCGGCTTTTGACGGAAAGATGAACGCGTTGGCTTGCTCGTAAAGCCCTCGCAGCAGTTCGTCACTTGCGTTTGGAAGCAGGACGGCAGATGGATCGTCATTGAAATTCAGCGCCGACGCTTCGCGGCGTTTCATCGGTGGTCCGACAATGGCCAGCTTCGCATCTTTGGGGCGGCGGCCACGCAGTTTGCACCAGGCATCCCACACGACTTGGAAATTCTTATAGTTATTACGACGACCGACAAAAAGAACGTAGGGCGATCGAGAAAGCGATGAGGGAATCGGTGCCGGCGTGATGTTTTCAAGCGATGTGCCTAGCGGAACGACCGACGCTTTGTGTCGTGCGTCGGGGAAACGCTCGCACAGTTCATTAAACGTCGACTGCGAAATGCAGGCCAAGTGATCGGCCAGTCGAATCGCTTCGGTCTTCATCGCCACGTGCTTTCCGCTCGGGTCAAGCGATGGGTACGCTTCGTGGATAAAGTCAAGCACTGTCACTACCAGCGGACGATTGCTATGGACAATCGGTCGGCGACACAAGCCGCCATAGTATGTCCAGTGTTCGATATCAGTATCGATTGCGTTGAATCGCTCGATAATCTGACGTTGCAACCGGTCGCGTGTCCACTTGCGGAGCCACGATACCGGCGGTTCAGTTTGAACCGAGATGTACTTCAATTGTGGGTGATTAATCCGCGACGATTCACCCGGCGGGCCCAGGACCACGGGCTCGATCGATTCAGGCAAGTGGTGAATGAGTTCCGAAAAGTAGCGGGCAACTCCGCCACAGCGAAGGATCTGGAATATCGCTCCTTCGTAAAGAATTCTCATTCGTGGGATCTCTCGGAATCGGTGTTGACCGGTCACAGGTTTGGTTTTTGCTGTCGCGACATTCATCGGTTCGCATGCATGCCCCAACCTTTAGCAGAACTTGTGATTTTGTGTGAAGAGAGCTTTTGATTGTTTTGCTAGCAAGATTTTTGTTAGCTTATGACGTTCCCGGCGGCTTGATCAGCAATGGGCGCCCTGACGCTATAAAGATTGTGCCTTGGTCGTTCGTTGCGCCCGAAATGGTTCGATGTTTTGCTAGATGCATCTACTCTTTTCCAGAGTCGTTCATGAATAACCCCGCAACTCTGCCTTGGTTGCCAAAGGTTTCACTTCGCTTGCTGATAGGCGTGGTGACAGCTTCCGCAGTTTCGATGGCTGTGATCCAGCAGGCGGTCACCACGAATGCGATGTGGGCGGTCTTGGGAACTGCGGTGGTCTTCGCGGTATTGTTCCCGTTCTTGCTGTACGTCGTCAGCTTCAGCGTTGCCAGCCTGTTTTCGACGATCGGTGTGCTGACCACGAACAACTTGCAGCAAACGATCCACACGCCGACCGCGGTGATGCCGGGAACTGATTTTTCGAGTAATGAATCGAGCGGTGAATCCGCTAACGCAAACGATCAGGAGTCGATGACTTGAGCAGACTCAGGAATTTGGTTGTCGCGTTCATCGCTTTGCTTCTGGCATCGGCGTTACTGCCAAGTGGTGCCGACGCGGCAGAGTACGAAATCGGCTATGGCCCTTCGGCGTCAGCAAAAGCCGGTTTCAGAATGTCTGTTTTGTCGGAACAGATCAGCCAGGACGGGGTCCAGCCATTGGTGTTGCGATTCAGTTCGATCGGCAACGGGTTCACACGGCAGCGGGTCTTGCGAGTGCTGTTACGGCCACGGATGACCTATCAAACGCGACTCGATTATCAATACGCGGTCGATGTGACGGTGCCCGAAGGCATCACGACTTTTGAGCTCCCCATTGAGATGCCGTGTTATTACCGTTGGGAGTCATTAGCGGTTGAGATTCGCGAAAATGGCCGTTCGCTAGGACGGTATGCGACGCGAGGAACATTCGCTTCGTTTGCCCAGGATTGGGGCCAAGAAGTGACGATTGGGATTGTGGAGCCAACCGACGCGCCGTCGAAATCAGGGATTTGGGAGAAAATGCCTGACGTGCGTGCAATCACAACCGTCATCGGCGAAGACATGTTGCCGGAGGCCGGTGAACGCGATCGGATGTCACCTCGAGAAGCTAAGAACTTCATTGATCACCACACGACCGGCAAAGTTCGGTATCGCGTCCAACGCGAAGCGAGTCTGCGAGAATCATGGCTGGCCTACAGCCAACTGGACATCATGATCGTGCCCGCGCCTGTCTTGATTCGATTGGAGCGTGAACGCCCTGCGAGGTTTCGTGCGCTGCAGCAATGGGTGAGTTCTGGTGGCGACCTCTGGACGTATGATTTGCCCGCCAGCGGTTTCGACCGCGGCAGTTGGCTGGCGACGGAGCCTGAAAAGGAACTCGTCCAATTCGTGAAAGATCCCAAAATCTTGATGCAACTTGCTGACGGAAACGTGAATTCGACGCCCGTCTATCAGGCCTATTCGGGATCGTTTTACCGCAACGATTATGTTCCTGACCAAAGTCGAAATCGTGGTGACTTTTACAAGGAATTGCTTGACGAGCAAAACCCTGTGACAGAGGTGATCGATCAGGAGCAAATGAATCAAAAGCTGTCGGCTTTTTCGTATGGTCTGGGGCGTGTCGCCTTGATCAATGACCCGGACCCTTTTCCCGGGTCCTACCAACTCTGGCTTTCGCTGAAACGCTTCAATCGGTCTTGGGAGTCTCGAAACGGTGTCAACATTAGTGGCGGGAACGAAAGTTATTGGCACTGGCTGATCGCAGCAGTCGGGCGTCCGCCTGTCACAGCGTTTGTGCTGCTGAACTGTTTCTTCGTGCTCTTGATGGGGCCAGTGCTTTACTTCTTTTTGCGTCGCCGCGGAAAATTGTATTGGCTGTACTTTCTGGCTCCCGCAATGGCCTTCATGGTCACCAGCGGTTTGTTCCTTTATGCGTTTGTCTCCGACGGGTTCACGAACCGTGCCAAGCTCCGGCAGATCACTTGGATCGACGCGAAGCATCCCGTCGGTCAGTCGGCATCTGATCCGCAGTCTCCGCCAACCTATCCGCAACTGGACCAAATACGACACACGTATTACACGATCGTCGATTCGAATCTGGGATTAAAGTTCCCTTTGAATTCGCTGGTGCTGCCGGTCAGCAATTTCGAACTGATTCCTGGCTATCAATACCGATCGCCGGACCCGAACGACTCCGGCGATCACCTGATCGAACAGTTGCCTGACGCCCGTCGCTACTACGGATCCTTTCTCGCCACGCGTACTCAAGCAGAGTTTCTCGAAACCGACCCGACGTTTGGCCCGCTGCCAGTTCGCTTTGAAACCGACAAGGGGACGCCGACGGTGACGAATTTTGGAACGCAGCGTTTTTCGAGTGTCGCTTTGCTGGACGGAAAAGGCGGACGCTGGATTGCCTTTGACCTTGATCCTGACGCAACCGCAACGATGCACCCAGCGAGCCCGTCGACGATTGAAGACATTTTGATGGAGAATCTTGAACCACGCGGCAGCGATATCCCTCAGGCGTACCGATCGTTCAACTACACCGAAGATCGGTCTGAACTCGAAAGCAAGTTTGCGACATTGAACCGAAACTTAAGTGAAAAGGTGTTCTTCGCAATTACCGAGGTCGAACCAGAGCGTTTTGCCTTGCCGGACTGTAATCGTGAAGGCTGTGCCCGAATCATCGCAGGGGTCCTGCCATGAACAGTCCGCTTAGAACGCCCTGGCAAGGGCCGATGATCGAGTTGCAGCAATTGACGAAGGTGTTTGGGGACACTCGCGCGGTGAACAACGTCTCGTTTATGGTGCCTCGCGGAAGCGTGTTCGGCTACATCGGACCCAACGGTGCGGGCAAGACGACCAGCATGCGAATCCTGTCGACGTTGGAATTGCCCACCAGTGGCGATGCCTTCATCGAAGGCCTGTCTTCGGTCAATGATCCGGATCGCGTTCGTCGACGGTTGGGCTTCATGCCCGATGCGTTCGGGACCTATAGCGACACGAACTGCGCCGAATACCTCGACTTCTTTGCCCGGTCGAATGGCTTGGTCGGACGCGAGCGAACAAGGCGACTGCGCTGGGTCATGGACTTTACCGGTCTGCGTTCGATGTCCGAAAAGCCGATCAACGGACTCAGCAAAGGGATGCGTCAGCGTTTGTGTTTGGGCCGCGCGTTGATCCATGATCCATCAACACTAATCCTCGACGAACCAGCCGCCGGGCTTGATCCTCGCGCCCGAATTGACCTTCGCCAAATCATTCGTACGTTGGCGGCGGACGGTAAGACGATCCTGATCAGTAGCCACATTTTGAGCGAGCTCGCCGAAATGTGTGATCGAGTCGGCATCATCGAACGTGGCACGCTATTGGCCAACGATACCGTCGCAGGACTGAAAGGCAAATCGAAGCCGCACCAGGATTTGATCGTGTTGATTGATGGGGATCCAACAGCCGCAATGCAGGTGCTAAGCGAGATACCGACAGTGGCCAATCTCGAACATCGCGGGCAAGCGATCCATTTTCAGACCGGCGTTGGTGCCGATCGTCGGATCGAAATTTTGCATCGATTGTGTGACGCAAGGGTTCGGGTGCTGGAATACCGACCGGTGGACGAATCGTTGGAGGACCTGTTCTTGAAAGTGACGACGGGGCAAGTGCAATGAGCGAAGTGGATCCTGCAACGGAACTGTCATCAAGCTTGTCACCACAGGTCGATGGGGCAGCGATTCCCTATCCCAGTTTGGCACTTGATCCCGATGGTCAAGGGTTGGTTGGAAAGCTGGAGCGGGTGTTTGATGGATTGGTGTCTCATCTGAATCCGATCCTGATCAAAGAAGCACGGCAGTCGCTAAAAAGCCGGCAGTTCTTGATCACGTTCTTTCTATTGTTGACCGCATCGGTTGGTTGGACCGTTATCGGGATCGTCACCTATTCACCGGACATTTATTACCTGCCGAGCGGCATGGACTTGATGAGCGGGTACTACCTGGTCTTGTCCATGGCGATGTTCGTCTTCATTCCGTTGGTGGCGTTTCGGTCCCTGGCGGCGGAGTTGGACGAGGGGACGTATGAGATGTTGGCGATCACGCGGTTATCGGCGTGGCGTATCGTGTCAGGAAAGATGAACAGCGCTTGCTTGCAGATGTTGATTTACTTCTCTGCGATTTTTCCCTGTCTCGCGTTCTGTTATTTGCTGCGAGGGATCGGGCTGTCGACAATCATGTTGACCATGGTGTTAGTCCTGGTGACTTCGCTTGTCTTGACTTCGTTCGGGCTGGTCTTGTCAACCATCGCCAAAGGTCGCACGCTGCAGACGTTTTTGTTGGTCGGTTTGGTGGCGTTGGTGGTGTTTACCGAATTCATGATGAGTCTCTTCATCATGGAAGAGGTTTTTAGTGAGCGATGGAGCGGTACGTTCCTGGGGTACTTCTTGCCAATCTTGGTAGCGCTTTCATTCGTCGTGCTTTTTCTGTCCGCCGCCGCATCTCGCATCGCACCGGTGACGGAAAATCGGTCGACACGACTGCGAGCTATCATGCTCGTCCAACAAGTCCTGTGGATCGTTACGATCGTCTACGCTGCTTGGGCAACCGAAGAGATCGAATTCATCACTCTCGGCATGATGATGCTGACCGTCTATTGGTTTTTTGTCGGCATTTTGGTTTGCGGCGAAGCTCGCGAATTGAGTCCACGTGTTTTACGTGAATGGCCATCCACCTACGCGACCCGGATGCTGCTCAGTTGGTGGATGCCCGGTCCGGGGACGGGGTTCATGTTCTGTCTCTCGACCGCAATGGCAGGGATGATCACGCTTGCAGCGATGGGGCTGCTTGCTTGGAGTAGCAACGTAACTTTGGGGAACTCGGGAACCTCGCCGATCTATTTGATCTTGTTGAACTCGGGCTATCTGTTTGGTTACCTCGGTCTGGTGCGTCTCATTTCGATGCCAATGCTGAAACGCTGGGGCCCAACATTTGTGCCGCCAATCATCGTGGGAGTACTGTTACTGTTCCTGGGCGTGGTGGGGCCAAGTGTCGTCGATGTGGTCCTTGCCGGAAGAGTCTCAGGGACTTACAACCCACTGCATGCGTCCAACTGGTTTTGGACATGGGAGAAGACGTTTAACTCACAAGGACTCAGGCCCATCGAAGTGTCGCTGATGGTCTTTATCGTCGGCACGTTCATTTTGGCTGTGAACCTGATTCTGCTATTCCGAGAATTCAAATTTCAACGGGTGGCCGTTCCCGATCGTGTTACCGAAGACAAACGCGAACAACGACTCGCCGAGGCCGGCACGGCGTCGGCGGATGAATCAGAATCAGTCAGCTGAGTGGATCAGGCGTCTGTTACGGGATTGGACAAGCTACCGATCCCGTCCACCGTCACGCGGCAGGTATCACCGGATTTCAAGTAGACCGGTGGTGTCTTCGCATCGCCGACACCCGGGGGCGTTCCTGTGAAAATGAGGTCACCGGGTTTCAGCGTGACAAACTTTGACAGGTGCGCGACGACGGTTGGGATATCGAAGATCAACTGAGCCGTCGTGCTGTCTTGAACGGTTTCGCCGTTAAGGTCCATGCGGACGCGAACATCCGATGGATCGGTCAGTTCCTTCGTGGTGACAACACAGGGGCCAACGGGAGCGAACGTGTCAAATGTTTTCCCGAGTAGCCATTGCCCACCAGGCCGGCCTTTTTGCCAATCGCGTGCGGATACATCGTGGCCGCAGGTGTACCCGAAGACGTACTGCATGGCTTCATCGGCTGCGATGTTTTTCCCTTCTTTGCCGATCACAGCAACCAGTTCTGCTTCGTAGTCGACCTTCGATGAAATCGTTGGCAGTTCGATCGCTTGTCCATGACCGACCAGCGTCGTGTTGAATTTACTGAATACGACGGGTTCGGTGGGAATCGCGGCGCCGGTTTCGATCGCATGGTCGCGATAGTTCAGGCCGATACAGAAAATCTTTTCTGGCGTTGGTGTCGGTGGCAGCAGGACTGCTGGAGCATCGGCGAAGGTCTCATCACCGACGTTGTCAATTTTGGACGCGGCTTCGACCGCCAAAGCAAAGAAGTTCTGATCGTTAAGCGATTCGATGGGGCTGACTTTGCCATCGCGGTAGTAGGCGTATTGGGCGGTTCCGTCAGCACGAGGGATTCTGCAAAGGGGCATGGCGTATCGAAAGGATTCAAGCGGGAAATCTTACTGGAGTCCAGGCAACACGATTGATGATCGTCTTGCGCGGTGTGGTTTTACTTGCGAGGGCGTTGGCGTCACTGAAACGCTAAAAGCCGTCTTGGAGTTGGTCTTTTATCGTTTGTAGACGTTTCACAATCTCGGGGTGTTGATCAGCAACGTTGGTTTGTTCACTTGGGTCGGCCTGCAGGTCGACCAAGTACAACGGATCCTTCAGCTTACCGCCGGCGATCTGTTTTGACTGAGGCAGTGTTGTGTCACGTGGGTTGCCGATCAGTTTCCATTGTTGATCACGCACCGCCCACTGGGCGCCGTTGCCTGATCCCATCTGCCAATAGAATTGTTCGCGAGGTGCGTCGGCATTGTCTTGCAGCACATCGACAATTGACACGCCATCAAGTTGGTTTTTCGGCAGAGCAACGTCGCACCATTGGCAAAGCGTCGGGAACCAGTCACATGCCGTGACGAACTGTGTGCGTGTCTCACCGGCCGGCAGACGTCCAGGGTAGCGGACCACCGAGGGCACGCGGATGCCGCCTTCGAACAACGAAAACTTGGCACCGCGGTAGGGGCCAGCGTTTCCGCCGCCGCCGAACGCACGTGTTTCGGTGCTGTGCCCATGATCGGGTTGGTAAATCACGATCGTGTTCTCGGCGAGGCCCTGTTCATCCAGGTAGTCGAGCACTTCGCCAATGTATTCGTCCATCGTCGAAGTGAATGCACAGTACTCGCGGCGCGGCGTAGGTAGGTCCTTGTAATGTGCCAGCCACTTCGCAGAACCTTGGTAGGGGTAATGCGGCGCGTTGAATGCCCAGTAAAGCAGCCAGGGTTCTTTCCCTTTTTGGTCGATAAACGATTTGCAGCGGTCAACCATCAAACGTGGAAAGTACTCGCCGCCGCGTTGGATCTCTTTGCCGTTGTCCCAAAGGTCATGGCGGTTGGGGCCGGCCCAGAAGAAAAAGTGCGAGTAGTTGTCGATACATCCTTCGAGGTGACCGAACCAACTTTGAAATCCCTGACCACTTGGATTCGTGTTCGTCTCGCGGCCCAAGTGCCATTTGCCGACATGGCCGGTGTGATATCCCGCCTTGGCGAACGTTTCTGCGATGGTGATCTCGTCCGCGCGAAGGTCACCGTTTCCCGGTTGTCCGGCACGCGCCGGGTAACGCCCCGTTAACAGTCCGACTCGGCTGGCCGAACAGACGGGCGCGGCGGAGTACATCTTGGTCAATCGCAGCCCTTGGCTGGCGAGTCGATCCATGTTCGGCGTTTTCAAATCATCGACACCGAAACAGCCCATGTCGATCGAGCCTTGATCGTCACCATAGATGATCAGAACGTTCGGACGTGAGGCTTGGGGCGGATCGGCGGCATAGGACCTCGTTGCATGAAGCGACAAGGCGATGCCCGCGATAAAGAATACGAATCGATACATGGCTCGGTTAATCAAGAGGCAACAGGATGCTTATGGCAGGCGACGAACACGAAGTTTGCGAAATTGAATCGGTGAGCCTTCGCTTTCCAAGCACAGGTGGCCGCTTGCTGGCGTGACTCCATTGCCACCTGAAACCTCTTCGCCGTTGACCCACAGTCGGACTTCACCGTTGATCGCTCGCACGTAGTAGTGGTTCCATTCGCCATGTCCGTTGCAAAGGTGTTTGCGAGGGAAGCTGCGGTTGCCATTGGGGGACGTGGGCGGAAAGGGGGTAAAGGGTTTGCGTACGCCGAACACGTCACCATTGGTGCCAAACCATTCGGTGCTTTGCCCAAGGGCTTTGATCTTGTCGGTGTAGCCGTGGTCCAGCATTTGAATTTCGATCCCGTCAGGCAGTCCCGGTTGTCCTTCGGCACGAAGTTTGGCGAGCGATTCGGGGGAGACCCAGGCAAACATGCCCGAGTTTCCTGCCGGCTTTTCGTGCATCCATTCGATCACCGCTTCAAAATTTTCGAATTGGTCTTTGGTCGCGATCACGCTGACCGGCAATCCGGTGCAGTGCATCACGCCTTCGTGCCAACTCCAGGTGTCTGGATCACTGTTGACTGCCGCAAAGTCGGCTTCGGTCAGTGAAACCCAGCCCGGGGCTTCGTCGTCAATGAATGCCCGAGTGGCTTCGACGGTCTGGGGAACTGCCGGCGTTTGCTGGGCGGACAGGTCAGCGAACGAGGTCGCGACGAATAGACCAAGCAATAAAATCTTTGTCAGTGGATTCATGGTGTGTCGATGGGCGGGCAGGATTGGCGGGAGGCGTTCCGGGAAGGGTATTGCAGGCTGGACGCCAATCGTAATCGATCGTCTGATCATGATGTCACGGTCACGCGGTTGCGGTCTGGGCCAACGACCACCCTTCGGGCCCATGTCACAACCGTTCAGCTGCCAGTAATTGCCGCTCTTTCGCATGGAAATCGACCTTTACTTGTGATGTGACATTTTGGTTTACTCCCGCTGAAAATCACCCAAATTGCGTGCTCGAGTGAGTCGAATGGAATCGCTTACCAAATCGAAATCCCCCGAAGCGTCTGTCATCATGACCACGTTTCGGTCCCCCAAGTACCTGTTTCAAGTGCTGTGGGGGTTCGCAAATCAATCCTGCCGTGATTTCGAAATCGTTGTTGGCGAAGACGGCCAAACCGACGAAACACGCGAAGTCATCGACGTCTTCGCGGCCAAAACAAATATCTCCATCCAGTACGTCACGCAGGAACATCAAGGGTTCGGCAAGACACGGATCTTGAATCGCGCAATCGACAATGCTCGTGGCGAATACCTGATCTTTACCGATGGTGATTGCGTTCCCCAGTCGAACTTTGTTGAAACGCACTTGAGTTTGGCGACGCATGGCCGGTTTTTATCCGGCGGCTGTTTTCGCTTGGATCGCCCGGTCACCGACCAAATTCTCGATCAACAACTCGAACTGGAACAGTTCACCGACATGCGATGGTTGAAAGACCACGGGCATCAAGTTTCCAAGAAGTGGTTGTGGATTCGCAACCGGCCTGGGTTGGCACACTTCTTGGACATGGCGACCACGACGCGTCCGACGTTCAATGGACACAACTCGTCAGCTTGGAAGGACGACGTGGTTTATGCGAACGGTTTCAACATGGAAATGCGTTACGGCGGGCTAGATCGAGAACTGGGCGAGCGTCTGGAAAACGCTGGCGTCATCGGAATGCAGATCCGGCACCGAGCAGTTTGTTTTCACCTCGAACACGAACGCGGCTACGTGACCAAAGAAGATTGGCAACGTAACCACAACATTCGCAAACTCGTCCGCCGTCGCGGACTCACCCGCGCCGAACAGGGATTGGAGCAGATCCGCTCGTCCGCTGCTTAGCAGCGTTTATTGCTTGACAAACGCTGCGAGAACGAATCGTTGCCTTCCACGAAAAAAGGCGAAGCTAGTCGACTAAGTTCAACGCCGCGTTCATTTCTTCTGTGGCCGCTCGTACCGCGTCTTGCCATTTTGCGTCGCCAAACTTCTCTGCGAATTCAGGACGCTTGTGAGCAAAGATGATATGCCGCGAGCTATTGACGACCGCGCCGAGTCCGCCGTCCAGGAAACCTGCTTTGACGTCATCGGCGGCGCCGCCTTGCGCGCCAAAACCGGGGATCAAAATCCAACTGTGCGGCATCGCTTGACGCAATATCGCGAGTTCTTCAGGGTACGTCGCACCGACAACGGCCCCGAGAGGTCCGAAGCCCATCTCGTCCAGGCGTTCCGCGTTGATTTCCGTCAGCAATTCTGCGACGCGAGCATAAACGGTCTGGCCGTCCGTTTCGCGGTTCTGCAGCAACCCGCCGCCCGGGTTCGAAGTCTTGACCAAGACGAAAATGCCGGCTTCACGTGAGTCACAAACGTCAACAAACGGTTCGATGCTGTCGCGTCCAAGGTAAGGACTGACGGTCAACGAATCGCTTCCCCAGGGGCTGTCGGTTCCCAGGTAGGCGTCGGCATACGCGGTCGCGGTGCTGCCGATGTCATTACGTTTGCCGTCCAGGATTACCAACAAGTCTTTCTTTTTGGCGTACGCGACGACTTCGCCAAGTGACACCATCCCGGCAGGCCCGAGTTGTTCGAAAAAGGCGGCTTGTGGTTTCACGCACGGAACCATCCCCGCGACCACGTCGATGATCTCCATGCAGAACTGCGTGTACGCTGCTGCCCATTCATCGGGGCGATCGTTGGTGACCGCATCACGAATCGGCGCTGGCAGCGACGCTTGGCGTGGATCGAGCCCGACACAGGTCACTGACTTGGTTTTCTGGACGGCTTGGGCGAGTCGTGTGGCGAAGGTCATGTCGTCGATACGGCGTGGGGAAAAGCTGGGCGGAACGGAAATCACTTGCGGTGAACTTTGCCCAATTGTGCCATCATACTGGCGATCCGAAAACGGGCCCCACCGGCGGTAGCCCCCACCGATTGAGACTGCAGGGCGGTTTCTGTCGAGGGAGATGCGATCGCACCATGCGAGTTTCACGACCGGCCGCTGTTCCGATCGTGACGGTTGCGCCGGTCGCAACATC
Organism: Rhodopirellula sp. MGV; assembly: GCF_002251265.1. NCBI lineage: Bacteria > Pseudomonadati > Planctomycetota > Planctomycetia > Pirellulales > Pirellulaceae > Rhodopirellula > Rhodopirellula sp. MGV. Next base: position 244,146 of record NZ_NPDI01000028.1, read on the forward strand.
TTGTCGCCGTCCGATTGAAAGGGCTGGTCCGGTCGTCGGGAAGTCTGGCGTGCTTCGAGACCGAATAAAACAGTGATACCGTTTTTTGTCGTTGGACCGAATGTCACCGTTGTTGTTCCGGCCGTGAGCCAATCTACCGTTCCATCTGCCAGCCGATTGCGTCGCACACTCGACTTTGCCCTGCATGTTTTCTGGGCGACGTGTGAGCAACTGGGTGCGTTTTTGATCGGGATCTGTCACCAGATCGCTGACATTGCCGGAGTGTTGTCGGCGACGATTTTCTTGGCGTTCCGCCCCCAAAGCTGGACTCCGCCCGTCCGCAACGTCTTTGCCCGTCAGATGCTGTTCACTTCCGTCGATTCGATTCCCGCCGCGATGCGTTTCGCCGCGGTCGTTGGCGTGATGGGGATCGTGCAAGCGGAAATGTGGATCGATGCCGCCGGTCTGTCGACTTCAGAAGTTGCACCGATCCTGTGGCGATCCGTCGTGCGTGAGATCGCGCCCCTGTTGGCCTGTCTTGTTGTGATCGGGCGAAGTGGAATCGCGATCAGTGCCGAGCTAGCGACGATGCACGCCGACGGGGAAGTCGAAGTGCTCGATTCACAAGGTGTCGACCCGATGACGTTCTTGGTGATGCCACGCGTGATTTCGGTGATGCTAAGCGTCTTCTGTTTGGCAATCATCATCTCTATCACAATCATGGTCACTGGGTACCTGATCGGTTCGTCGGTCGGCGCGATCCGGGTAACGTGGAACGAATACTACGGCGAAATTTCACGTAACTTCGAACGTGGCGATTTGGTCTTTTTCACTTCAAAAACATTCGTCGCCGGCGGCTTCGCTGGGGTTATCTGTTGTTTAGAAGGCGTCCGTTCGAGTGGACGTTTGACCGACGTGCCGCGAGTTGCCAGCCGTGCCGGCATCCGTGCATTGACGGCGATCTTTGCGATCTCCGCGATCCTATCGGTGGTGTTTTACGAAAAGCTCCTCGTGTTCAAGTTCGGGTAAACACATGAGCCAAACGGGCAACACCGGTCACAAATCGACAGCTCAAAAATCGACACCGACCTTGGAGTTCGACAACGTCATCTTCAGCGGTGCCGGCGAAACGTCGATCGGCATGCATCGATTCAGTGGATCAATCTCACCTGGCGACTTTATTCAAGTCGCATTGCGGCAGCACCATGATCCTCGTGATCTGGTTTCAGCCATGTTGGGGTTGTATCCGACCGAGCTCGGGACCATTCGTTTTATGGGGTGCGAGTGGGGAAGCTGTGACTATCAACGGCAGTTCATGTTGCGAAGCCAAATCGGTCGTGTTTTCACTGGGTCCGCGTGGATCAAAAGCCTGACCGTATGGGACAACGTCCTACTTGGGATGCGGCACCATGGTGTGCCAGAATCTTTTGCGCGGCAGCAGGTACGCAAGTGGAGCGAACGTTTGTCGGGTCCGCGTGCCGGCTTGGTTCGCCAAGCGATGCAAAACCGACCCGGCTTTGTCGAACCTTCGATCTTGCAGGTCTGCCAATGGATTCGCGCGGTTTGTAATCATCCCAAGCTGCTGATTTTGGAACGACCATTGCACTATGTCATCGAAGGCTTGCATGAAGAGATCGTTTCGATCATTGAAGAATTTCGCTCTGCCGGGACCGCGATTTTGGTGTTCTCCGAATCGGATCGACAAGAGGATTACGGTTTTGTGAGGTCGGTCATTCGTTGGTCGGTACGCGGCAAACACTTGATCGCAGGCGAGGGGGCAAGACAATGAACGAACCAATTCGACTGCGGTATGCCAACAAGATCGTTGGCCTGTTTCTGATGGTGGTGATGATCCTGTGCGTGATCGTATCCGTCCGACTGATCACTCGGATCGCGATCCGCAAAGACCGCTTCTATATCGAGGTGACCGAAGACATTGCAAGCCAATTGCGTACCGGGACTGAAGTCTTGATTCTGGGACAAACGGTCGGCGAAGTTGATGAACTCAGCTATGTTGATGGGACCAGTTTGGTGCGGATCACTCTGGCAATTGATTCACGCCGTAGCGACCTGATTACCTCACAATCGCAGGTAGAGCTGGATCGCAAGTACGGAATTGGCCCGCCGGTGATTCGCATCGCCCGTGCGCCTGGATTTACATTGCGAGACCCACTTCAACCGGCCAAGCCAATCGAGCCTGGTGAATCGATTCCGTATTTCAAACAGGACGACGATCAGGTCGAAAACACCGCGATCAACGTCCAGGAAGCCAGCCAAGCGGTTGCCGGGGCTGCAGACCGCATCAGTGTTTCGCTTGAGGAATCTTTGAACCCGGCACTTGAAGCCGGCGAACGCACCTTCGATTCGGTCCGTGCGACTAGCGAAGCACTGCGACCCGAAGCGGCACAAACACTTGCACAGCTTCGGCAGACAACGATCAACCTCGAAGCCGAACTGTCAACGCTGACGCGGCGCGTCGATCAAATGGTAGACGTCGAAATTCGTCAAACTCTCAAAGACATCAACGCTTCTGCGATCGCTGCGACGGAAGCTGCCGAAAAAGTGCGTGATGCCGCGTCCGGGATCGGTCAAAACGCCGAACAGACGACTTCGGATATCGCTGAAACCTTGGCAACGCTACGCGACACCGCGGTGCGGATTCAGAAGCTGACTGAGGAAACACGTGACGTCGTACGGATCGTTCGCAGCGAAGCCAACGACCTGCCGGGCACGACGGAGCGGATCAACGAGACCGTTGACGATGCGCAGGATTTGGTAGGCGACATCAATGATCATTGGTTGCTTCGTCGTTATCAAAACAAGCAACAGCAGAACCGACAGGTGTCGCCATCTTCGGTTCACGGTGGAGGTGTCCGTTGATGCATCGCCGTGGTTGGTTGTCCGTTGTCGTCTTTTGTCCCTTGATGGTCTGTCATTGGGTTGGCTGTGCGTCGACTCCGAAGCAGATCGTTGTCGAAGACAAAAAAGTCGATCGCTACGTCGCCAATGCGCATGAAGCGTTTCACGAAGGACGGATCGATCAAGCCGAGTCGTATTATCGCAAAGCATTGGTCCGTGCCTGGGCCACCGATGACCCATACGAATCTGGCACGGCGGCGTACAATTTGGCAGCTTGCCTGGTCAGTCAAAACCAGCTCGCGGCGGCTTCCGATTGGCTCGTCGATTCACGTGTCGAACTCTGTCGTGCAGGTGCTTCGACGGGAAATACGTGGCTGTTGTCTGCGGAAATCGCGATGAGCGAATCTCGGCTGACAGACGCAGAACGTTTCGTCAGCAATGCGTCGCGAACCTGTCCGCCTTGCGAGATTGTTGATACTTGTTGTCTGTGTGGACCGTCCGAAGACTGCTGCAGCGAATCGCAGCGTGATTGTTGTGCGGCGCCGATTCCTTGTATTGGCAAGCACATCAAAGAGAACCGAGCCAAGGTCGAGTGCCAACAGGGCTATCGCGCACGGATCGAATTGGCTCGGGCCCGGATCGCGGCCAAGGAGTTTCGTATCGGCGAGGCCGAGCACCACCTTGCCGTGGCGTGTCAATTGACGGCGGAGTCATGTGACTTTGCGTTGCACGCCGATCGCCATGACGTCGCAGCCGTGATCCATGACGTGAAAGAAGAGTACTTGCAAGCCGGATCACATCGCGATCGTGAAGCCAAATTGCTGCGGTGTATCGGTCACTACCGTGCGATTCCCAATGTGCTGCAAGCCGCGGCGGAGTCTTATTCGTTCGCGGGGCGAATGGATCTGGCGGTTGACCGTACGATTCGATCGGCGCGGATTTGGTATTCGCGAGGTGAATATAAGCGGGCGTGGGAGCTGATCGAGAACGCGGGGCAATGGGCGGTTGATTGTGGATGCGATGCGGTTGAAATCCGTTTGTCGTTGACGGCGAAGCAGATCCGTGATGCCTTGGACGGAACGATTCCGGAGCCGATGGAGCTGGAACCGGCGATGATCAACGAGGCTTCAAAAGGAGAATCCAATGGTGAAGTCGAACGTGAAAATGAGCTCGAATTGCCGCCTGAGAACATGGAAAGTCTGCTCCTTTCCCCGCCAGAGAGCGGCAAAACCGCAAAATCGGGGTGGCCACAGAATTGGGGTGTTGGATGGGATGATTTGGCGTTGCCGAGGGTGTCGCATGAGGCTATGCTTGTCCCTCACAAATTAGCGAGCGTTGGTATCCCCCCAAAGTGATCAACGTAAGCCATCGGGATGTGGCTCAGCCTGGTTAGAGCGCAGCACTGGGGGTGCTGAGGTCGCAAGTTCGAATCTTGTCATCCCGACTGAATCAAAAAGCCCAGCGGCAACAACCGCTGGGCTTTTTCAGTTTCAGGAACCGTAGCGGACGAAGTGACGAGTCCATGCTCCTGTCCAGTCTCACGCAGAGGCACCAGGTCGCGGAGCAAAACGCACGCTGTCGATTCGGAGAACCGAGCGACATTGTCGCTCAACTTTCCAAGTTGACAGCGGACCAACGCGAGTAGCTCTGCCGTTTAGAATCGTTTTCACTGTTAGGTGTTTTCCGAGGATCGCCGGTTGCCCCCGTGGTCAATTCGGTTGACTTACGATCGTTGTTGACGTGAACGCGAGTCGTTGGGGATTGACGAATGTTGCATGAAGTGTCCGAACTCGTTTTCTGGCTCGTACAACTTCCTTTACTGACGGCCAACTGCCATCCAATCACCAACTCCAAGTCCGAATCGGCCAGCGGAGAAAGCAACGCTGGCAAAAAGAGTCCTGACACCTTTTCCTCAGCCTGACACCTTTTCCTCAGCTTGCGTCGGTTTCGATTAGGAAAACGATCTCTGTCAGGTACTTCTTGGGGTTGCCTTTGAAGATCATCCCAGGGCCTTTGTGATAAATTTCTCGGGTAGGCGTGTGATAGCGAAGGTTGTGTTCTTTTGCGTGAGAAATGATGCGTTCATAGGATCGCCCGAGTTCTTCGTACGGTCCCAAGTGCATTAGCGAGAGTGCTCGTCCACCCGGCAGTTCTTTGATGGTGATTTCGTCCGTCGAATCGCCTTTTTTCACTGGCATACACGCTTCGAAATCCGCATCACACTCTTTGTATTCGGTGTCATGATGCAGCAGCATGGGGCTTCCTTGGATGAAGCGTCCTAGCTTGCGACCGATTCTCGCGAATCCTTTGCTGCATTCGTGATAGGCACCTTTCATGCGAATGCTGGCGATCAAACACGGGGCAATGTCTTTTTCTGCGACGGCATAAGTGGAGTGTTTCATCGTGCGTGTGGCCTCGGTTTCATGGGTGATGATTCGGTCAAGCAACCTAGCAATGTCGCGGTCCCTTTTTATTCGCGACTCGATCACACTGCGCTGCGAAGCGAGTCGTTCCAGGATGTCTGCGTCATCGTTGTGTTCGCTGACCATGTCTCGAACTTCAGCGACGGTGAATTCAAAATCGCGCAATTGCGCAATTACCCGAGCAGGGTCGATTTGCGACTCCGAGTAGTAGCGGTAGCCGCTGCCGGCTTCCACGTGACTCGGAGTCAGAACGCCTTGTTCGTGGTAGAACCGAAGTGACTTAATCGTCAGTCCGGTGATCTTCGAAAATTCGCCGATGCTGAACATGCCAGCCATGCTACGGCCTCCTCCAAGGGGAGAGTCAAATATAAAATCACCAAAAAACGAGGCTGGTTTTGGCGAGTAGAAAAAGGGCGTCCAGCTGATTGGCGGATGATACCACCCACAAAACACGACAATTGATTCGATGTCCGTAAGCGATAACTCCGAAGCTATCAAGGTTTGTTATGAGAATTGGCTACACAAGCAGGGGAAGAAACTTTTAAGACATCGCATAAATGGTCTCAACGCATTGGCCTCAATTAGAACCCGTTCATCCTTTACAACGGAAGATTTTCTTGATGTTTGGGAATCGCCGGAAGCAAACCTAGCATCGGCGTTTCGGTTTCTTAAAGAACTCGTTCAGTGTGAGGTGTTGACTGCAAATAAAGACAACGACGAAACCTTGCATTGGTTATTCGTTAGCGACAAACAGCAAAGGAGTTGAAGAAGCGACAGGCCGGATGAAACCACCCACAAAACACGACGCGGGCTGTTTCGAGCCTGTTGTTGCTCTAGCTTGAATTTGGGCTCAGCCGCTTCGCCGTAAGTGACTTTGGGTGCGGGCTGTCGATGTTATCGACGACTTCGATGAGTGCCGAAATCCGATCGATTGGCTACATTGATCGCCTGGTTCCCTCCGCCTGTTTTTCCGATCGTAACGGAGTGCAAAGTATGGTCATCGGAATCGACCCGCGTGTCGACTTTGCTTGCAAGCTGCTGCTCGGTAGCCCGGACCATCCTGCGATCACGATTCACTTCCTCAACGCCGTTCTCGGCGGTGCGCCGAAAATCGCTCAGGTGCAAATACTCAATCCGATCGCCGGCAAGCGATTCGACGAGGACAAACTGTCGATTCTGGACATTCTTGCAACCGACGATCACAGCCGGTTGATCGACATTGAGATTCAGACAACGCTGGCTGCGGGGCTCGCTGAGCGGCTGACGTACTACGCCGCCAGCCAGCTGGTCGAGCAACTCGGCGAAGGAGAGAGCTACCGAGTCCTGCGTCCATCGATCGGGATTTGCATTCTCGATGCGCTGCTGTTCAGAGACTCGGGCAGCCTACATCTCGATTTTCAGCTACGCTCCAAGACCGGCGAACGCCTCACCGATTGCCTGCAAATCCATCTTTTACAGTTGCCCAAGTACATGCCGGAGGCAGATAATGATGTGCCGTCGGACCCGATCAGGCAGTGGATGCATTTTTTCCGTTTTGCCGGGACTTCCACTTTGGAAGAATTGCACCGTACGCTTCCTGATCCAGTCTTTACCGAAGCGATAGGAGTCTTGGAAATGATCGCCAAAAACCCCGAAGAACGAAGGTTCTACGAATCGCGTCTGAAGATGCAGCGTGACGAAGAGGCGAGACTTGTCGCTGCTCGAGAGCAAGGAGTTGAACAGGGAGAGGCGATTGGGCGTGTCCGTGTTCTGCAGTCGCTCGCTGGTGTCGAAGAATCGGCTGTCGAGCAATTGCGTAGCAAGAGCCTCGACGAGTTGTCTGCGATGGAGGCGAACCTAAAGCAACAACTTCGTGACCGCGGCTGAAGTCAGTCGATTTGCGAGCCCCCGCCGTACTGGCACCACAACCAGCAGCCCAGCGTGAGAGGGCAAACCGACTCAAGAAGGATGGGGTTTGGTACGGCTTGCAAGATCAAATGGACCTGTTGGACCGCAGAGGACGCCGGGAACCGCTGAGCTTGGCATCCACAGAATCCTCTGCGTTTCCTTGCGTCCTCCGCGGTCGACATTTCGGTGGCTGCAATCTCTGGGTTGCCACCTCTATCTACCGTCGTGGACTCCTCCGGAGTCAAGCCTGCCGCTGCTGAGTTGGTCGGTGCTGCGATCCGAATCAATCTGAAATTCCTGAGCGAAGCACCGCCGGCCCCTCCGGGGCGAGTATCTGGTTCGCGTCGCAATCTCGGGGTTGCCACCCCGAGCTACCGACGTGGACTCCTCCGGAGTCAAACCTGCCGCTGCTGCGTGAGTGTGCAGTGCCTTTGCGTTTCCGGTAACCGAAGTGCAATCACGCAAGGTGTTCGGCCGTCGTTCCGCTGGGGCCGATCATTGAAGCATGACTCGTTCGCCCCGGAGGGGCCGGCTTTGTTAGCTCGGGGTGGGAGCCCCGAGGTTAAAAAACTCACCATGCAATCGCCCCGGAGGGGCCGGCGTTTCATCGACTTGCAATCCGGCGGTGGACAATGTGAACGGAAATCATATCGCGGCGGCATGTCTTTCGCAGCGTTGCTGAACTCGACTACGCTTCCTCACAACTCGGCATCGACAACCGTTCAAGCGCGAGTGACTCGGAAGTCCGCAAATCGTCGAGACGTCCCTCGCGATTGACGGGAAACGAACGGATCCGTCAGAGAATATCGTTTCCGTTCGTTCGTTCCAACAGCCGGTTAGGAGTCATCGCGGATGCGAAGGATGCAGCCGATTGCGGGCGTTTCTTTGGTACTGACCTCTTTGCCGGAGACGATGTCGTCGAGTGCGTCGCGTAGTTCGGTACTGGTCGGTGCTGGCCGTTTCTTACCATAGCCTTCATAGCGATTGTCGATTCGGCCACGATACAAAACCTCGCCGCTTTCGGAAACGACGACGGCTTGCGGGGTCACTGTTGCCGAGAGCAGCTTGGCGACAGATTGTTGCTCATCCAGCATCACCCGCATCTTGATCGCAAACGAATCGACATGTTCCTGTACCGTTGGCAACGTCGTGCCACTGGTGGAATGAATGGCGACAAAGTCGATGCCTTTCTCACCGTACTCCCGTCGGATCGACTCCAGTTCTGGCAGGTAAGCATTCGCGATCGGGCAGTCTTGTTTGATAAACACGACCACCGTTGTCTTACCCGGTTGAAAGACTGAAGCGGCGGATCCGTCGAGCGTTGTCGCTTGCGCCCCCTGCATCGGATTCGCTGATGATGTGGGCGCATCAAAATCTGACCACAGTTGTTGTAGCGACCGCATTTCGTTGTGATCGATCGTTCCATCGGAGTTCTGGTCGCCGATGCTCATCAGTTGACTTTGGCGTTCTTGCGGAATTTCGCTCGCTTGCAATTGACCATCGCGATTGCGATCGAGCAGCATCATCAGCGTTTCGCCTAGCGGGCGACCGCCGGAAAGGCGACGAAGCAACCAAGTTTGTGACTCAACGCGTGAGCGGATGGCTTGGCGGGTCTTGTTTTGGATCGCAGTTTTCAGCACTTCGCCGTCTTGCGGGTTATAGGCGGCGACATTCAATACCATCGATCCCATCTCGTCGTTGGATTGTCGCCCCCAGCGAACGCGCTGCGGAGGTGAGAACGGGTTGTTGGGGTTGGCGGATGTGTTGTCGTAGACCAATTGCACATGCAGTTTCGTTGCTTTTGGGAGTGCGATTGGCTTGGCAAACATGTATTGGTCTTGCCAGTCGAGGTCCCAGTCGTCGATCCGCAATAGTTCTTTGGTTTGGCCGTCGGGCAGCGTCGCGGTCAGACACATTTTTTTGCAAAGGTAGTGTGCATGTCCGCCGACTTCGATGGCTCGTACGTCAACCGGAAGCTCGAAGGAATCTTCGATGGTGTAATCCGCTTCGCCGGCGGGGATGTCGATTCCGGCACCGATACCGAACAGTGACGGGATCTGCACAGGAACGATTTGATTTGCCGGAGGTTGGTCGCTGAAGTACACGGCCAGCTCGGACTGTTCTTCCAATGGTCGGCCGATCGGGTGGAAGTGCGTTTGCATGATGATGTCGCTTCCGGCCGGTAGGTGCCTGGCGTAATCTTCTGGCAAGGCATTGGGGGTCGAACCGGGAACATAGCCACCGAGTCCGCGGCTGAATCCTTTCGTGATTCCGCGAATGCCTTCGCCGGCGACCGACAGGAAGCTCATTCCAGAAAATCCCGGTTGTCCGTTAGGGTCAAGTCGTTGACGAGAGCGAGCGTTGGGATCGACAAAGAACAACGCATGATGGATCGCGCCGCGTGAGGAAGGCCGCAGTTCCATCGCTTTAATCCAGCGGTCGTTCGGCAGGGCGACTGGAAAGATAAAGGATCGATACAGATCGGGTCCGTCCGCGGGCACTGCGAATGGACGCGGCATTTTGACGACTAAGTCTGGCGGACCAAGTGTTTCTTCAAGCGACCACTTGGTTTCCCCCGTCAGCACCGTTGGCTGCGACACATCACCGGGACTTCGCTTTGAGGGTTTCGCACCTTGATCGACCCAGGTTCGGATCACTTTTTTTTCCGATTCTGAAAGTGACCTGACGCCGGCGAATTCGACATCCGTGTTCACAGGCTTCCAAGGCGGCATGTATCCGTCGTCAATGACGGCTTGAATCGTCAACGCTTGATCGGCGACTTCGTCGTAGTTGCGTAGGGGAAACGGGCCAACCTGTCCGGGGCGATGGCAACCGGCACAGTGCTTGGTGATGAGCGGCTGTATTTGTGTATCAAAGTCAACCTCGATGTGCTCATTCGCCAACAGGGCTTGCAGGGAACACAGGCCTGTCGGGCCGGTGGCCAAGACGAACAAACAAATGATGAATCGATATCGCATGATTCCAATCGTTAACAGAAGTAATGAGTTGTTGCATTAACTCATTGCGTCTGTTCAGATCGATCGAGGACACGTAATTCGAATCATTCAGTCGAATCAATTGTTCTCGACGTGAAGCAGTTGACGGTCCGCATCGCTATGTCCGACGTGCGAGAACCAATCCGATGGCAACTCTGGATGCCCAACCAGTTGAATGTCCCAACGCAGCGGCAGCCATGTCGAATCTTTTTCGCGCCAGCGGATTTCGATTCGTTCGGCAACACCGGATTTGCGGTTCGCCCACAAGTCAATCTGAATCGGAGAGTTGCCCGTGGCAGACGGGTTTCGGCCGACTACATGGTCGCAAAGGATCGTTTGGTTGTCGTGCTTCGGGTCGGCAATACGCTGGGGCGAAAGCATCTCCAAATCATAGTTGCGACAAAGTTTTTGCAGTGCCGTTTGCAGATGCAACATCGGTGACCCAAGGCCTTGCGAATCAAGGTCTTCAGGATCGAGATCGTGCGAAAACAGTTTCCGAGCGTTGAGTGCGGATGCGATCAAGTTTTCGTTGCCCGTAACGATCGGACCGATCGGCGGAACAATCCAGCGTGAACGGCGGTCACCGCCAATCCAAATTTCTCCTCCCGGCAGCAGTCCCGGATGATGCAAACAGAATCGGTTGTGGTCGTCAAAGTAAAGTCGTGCGTTGACCTGTTGTAGTCCGACGACGGGCCATCGGTTGACCATTTGCACCAGGTATTCACGAGTCGGCGGGGTCGCATTGATCGCTCGTTGGATCGCCGCGTTGGCTTGATCGGTACGCAGTAGCGACGTCATAAAGAATCCGCCAGCGATCAACAGGCCGGCCGCGATCGCCAGCCGGATCATTTTGTGGTGGCTTCGTCGAGATTGTTGATCGGATGAAACCGCCGAACCTCCGTCCCCTTCGCCACTGATGGTGGACATCAGGTTGGAGATGCGTTGCTCGTCGGCTGTCCGGTCATCGTTGTACGCCGCCATCAACAGCGATTCCACAAAGCGATCGTCCTGCGGCAAGTTTGGATTGTTCATTGACTCTATCTCTGCGTCTCTAACTCTGCACGGAGGTGTTTGTCGTTTCGAGTGAGCTCGACAGTTTGGATTCCAAACAGGTCGCTAGTTTTTGCTTCGCGCGTGTGAGCCTTTTTTTGACAGCTTCCAATGCGAGTTCAAGTTGGTTGCTGATTTGTTGCGGTTTCATCCCGCTGGCGAAACGCAGTTTGATGCACGATTGATAGTGGTCCGGAAGTGCGTCGACACAATCACGCAGGGCTTGCAGTTTCTCGTCCAGCGTGTCGCCTTGGAGCGATTGCAGACGCTCGAATCGCAAGCTGAGTGATTCCAATGTTTGGGCGTCCGTTTGGATGAACGGAGCTTGTTTGCGGTGACGGGCCAGGATCACGTTTGCGGCAATCCCGCGCAGCCACGGTCCAAACGGTTTGGTGCGATCAAAATCGGAGATCCGCCGCCAGGCGACCAGCATCGTTTCCTGCCAAATGTCGTCCACCGTTGCGGGGTCTCTGACGGACGAACGGATGTATGCGGTGAGCAGTCGAGAGTTTTCCCGCACCAAGATTTCGAAGAGTTGGTAGGGGGCTGGTCCGTGAGCTGGCATACGAAAGGCGTCGGTCGGATTTTGCGTTCAGGTGAAAAAAGGGATCCGCAAAACGAAGGGATCGCTTGGCAGTGACTGGTTGGCTGTCGCGACAAGATCGAGGACAAAAAAAATCGAAAATAGTCAGCGGGTTGGTCGTCGGAAAACACATTGGTCAGTATTAGCAAACTGACTTGGCAAAAAGCCCCGCGAGTCTAAACCTGCTTGCAGTGCTACGGAGGGGGCTTGGCGAATTGCTATACTCGGGACTCGACGGTACGCGTTGCCGCGATTCAGTCCTCTGGTTACCCCCTTCCTGTACTTAGGAAACCCATGAAATACCTGCAAACCAAACTCGTCGCAGCCCTCGCAATGTTGCTGGCCGTTTCGACAACCGCTTCTGCCGCCGAAGAGCTGAAAATTGATACCGACAGCTCCACGATCGCTTTTGTCGGCACCAAGCCGGACGGAAGCCATGAAGGCGGATTCAAGAAGTTCAAGGGGCATGCTCACGCCGATCACGAGAACCCAGGTGCGAGCAGCCTCGCGATCGAAATCGATACCAAAAGCATGTGGTCGGATGACGAAAAATTGACCAACCACCTGAAGAGTCCCGATTTCTTTGACGTGCGTAAATACCCTACGGTCAAATTCGGATCCACCAAAGTCGACGTGACCCCAGGTGAGGAAGTTTCCAAGGCAATCATCACCGGTAAGTGGACGATGCTTGGAAAGACCGTCGAAGTAAAAGTTCCTACGACGGTCAAGGTTACCGATGCGGGCGTTCTGATGGTTGCTGAGTTCAAAATCGATCGCACCAAGTGGGGCATGACTTACGGACAAGGTAAGATCGATGACGAAGTCAAAATCGAAGCCAAGTTGGTTCTGAAAAAGTAAGTAGCGACGTGATTTCGAATCGCCAGCATCGCGTTTGGCGATTCGATTTGATTTGAAGTAGCCGTTTGTTTGGATGATTGATTTTGACCTTTGACCAGTCCGTTTTGATTTGGTGTCTGTGCGTGCCAGCGATCATTGCCGCGGCCGCGTTCGGTTTGGCTTGGTCGCTACAACGGTCGGACTCGTCTTCCGCAAAAACTGCTGTCGGTGCCGTCGTACTTGGTGTCGGCTGGTGGGCCGCTGTCACGGTATCGCTTTCCGCTCGCCAAGAATGGCAAGTCTGGCCGACAGAATATTGGCATCACTGTTTGTGGCCATTGATGATCTGGCCGCTGATCGCTTGGTCGTTTATCGGCAGCCCGACCGGTGAAGCCATTTCTGGTTCGCCGAGATCAACGTTGTCCCCCATTCTGCTGGCGATTGCTGCCGCCGCCACGGCGGCCTTCTGTCTGCCACGCGGCGAAGCTTGGGAAGACACGTATTCGGTACACGGGCCGGTTGGCGTTGCGCTGATGCTCAGCATCTTTGTCAATGCATGGTCGCTTGATGCAATGGCACGACGTGGAACCGAGCGTTGGGTGTTGTTGGTCGCATTGGCATCACTCGGTGGGCCGATCGCATTAGCAGCCAGCACCTACGCAAGCTTGACCGAATGGGGACTCGCGATGGCGTCGGCGACCTTGGCGATCACGATTGGCGGCTTGTTGGTCCGCAACCGCTTGGCCACCACGTCGATCGCAATCGTTGTTGCAGGGTCCGCGTGTTTGGTTGCCGGTGGCCGTTTTCAAACCTACGAAGATCATCCGCTATGGCTGTACGCGCTGCTTTTGTCCCTGCCCAGCGTGATCGCGTTCGTCGACTATTTTCTGAAAAGCCGCTCGACGGCAGTCCGTGTCGTGGTTGCCGCGATTCTGTCAGCCGCGACGATCGCCACTAGTGTCTGGTTCCTTTTGATTCGCGAAACCGAAACCTGGTAGCGATCACTATTTTCGGGTTGCGTTAGACGCCCACCGGCTCTGCCGAATGGCTGGCGATCGGTTTCGCGGCTGGTCGTTGCCGTGGCCCATTTAATAGGCGCCCGATCAAGGTGTATCGAACACCGTACTCGTAGGTCACCAGCAACACAGCGCTCACAACAATCGTGATGCCGGCAAACTTGACAAAGGCTGGCAGCTGGACGTCTTTGACGGCCCACTGTGCCAACAAGACCAGTGGCAAGTGGATCAGGTACAACCAGTAAGCCGAATCGGAAATGTAACGCATCGCTTTGCTTTCTCCGGCGAGTAGCTTTCCACAAAGCCCGATCGATCCGAGCACCATCAGCCAGGCAAACGTTGCTTCGAGTAGATTGGCAACGAGTGATTTCATTCTGGCGTCCTGGATATCGGGGACGATCCCAAGTGTTCCCGTGACCATGTCGAATCCAATTGGAAACACGACGGTCAACGCAAGTGCAAGCGTGATCGACCAGCCGCTGCCCAGTCGGCCTTCTCGGTCATCGATGTCCCAGTACAGGGCACCGAAGAAAAAGAAAATGCCGTAGTAGGCGAGCACGCTTGGGATCGGCAATAGGCCGACAGAGGTATCGGGCCCAAAGGTGCCTTGTGCCATAAATGATTGCGGCAGCATCGTCAGGGGGACTAGCCAAAGCAAACAAGCGGGTGAACTGACTAGGAACCGTGGCAATTTATTGAGCTTCAGTCGGTCAGCGACTGCGGCGTAGATCACGAACGCGGCGACCAACCAGCACAGGAACCAGAGAAACCAAAGGTGCATGAAGAACGGCAAGCGAAACAGCAAGCCTTCGAGTGCTTCAATTCCTGGCCCGGCCGCGGCGGAGTTGTTGGAACCGAGGTAGTCTTCCGTACCAAAAAGTTTCGCGATTTCGGCTCGGCCCGATTTTAGCGTTTCTTCTTCTAGTGAAACTCCAAAGGAAGACGCGATGAAATTGGTGGTGCCGAAGTCAATCTTGAGTAGGTCTTTCGGTGTTTGCCCATTAGCGTCGACTGCGTCAGCGTTCGCACCGGCGCTGAGAAGCATGTTCGCCGCAGTTGCTCTTCCCACAAACGCAGCGCTATGTAGGGCAGTGCCTTGATCCCGGTTGCGTTGATTGACGTCGGCGTGGTGTTCGATCAGCATTTGTGCCATGTCGGTGTGACCGAGGAACACGGCGACGGTCAACATGGACGCGCCATCTTGGCTGACGGCGTTGACTTTGATTTTTGCATCGTGGATCGCATCTTGGACGCGTTCTACATCGCCAGCAACAAGTGACTCCCAAACCTCGGCGGCCGGCGTCGCCACGGGAGACGGTTGCCGTACAAGTGTGCCAACGGCCCACATCGCAGGAACGATGGTCAGGCAGCCAAGGAACAACGGCAACGCGATTCGTTTAAGTCGCTGTTTGATCAGCCCGCCGAGCCCTCGTTTGCGCCACATCATTGCCGTGAAAAAACCACTGAGTAAAAAGAACAGCGGCATCCGGAAGCCATGAATCACAGCGAACAACACATAGTACGCATCGCTTTGCTGGCTATCGTTGACCGTCCATGGGACCGGTGAAAACGAGAGGGCCGCGTGCAGGACGATGCCCAGCAGCATCGCGATCGCGCGCAACGCATCCAGGTCATGACGCCGTGTGGACGTGGTGTCAATCATTGTGCTCATGTGAGACTCCTCGGCGAAAAGAGATCGTTTCGAAACTGATCGGAACGATATTGATTACTGAATCTGTGCTTGTTCGACTTCACGCAAGATCGCTGAAGCTTCGGCCAAACTCTTGCCGGCAAACTGCTTTTCCCATGCTTGGGCGTTGGGCCGTCCTGGTCGCATGGCTCGGAAATACAACCAGAATGAAACGGCTGTTCCGATCACCCCAACGACAATCGAGGGGATCAACGAACTGGGGACCAGGACGGCATCAAAACCGAACGCGACAGCGGCGGGAATCCACATCAGCCACCATGGGAATCCGACGATTGGGGCGACTTTGACATAGACCCTGCGGACGGTGTCTAGCTTGCCGCGAATTTGGTCCACCGACTCGGTGAAATCGATGCGTTTGATGCGCGTACAAACGGCGATCCCGGCAGCGATTACCAAGATTCCATAGACATGAATGATGCCGCCGCAAACGACGCGATGGAATTCGCTAGCGCGAGCCCAGCACTGGGCACCAAGCCCGATCAACAGAATCCCGACGAAGATTTGAAACAGTTGACCTTGAAACAAGGGGCTGAGCGAAGTCTTGATCTGATCCATCAGTTCGCGGCGCGTCAGAAACAATCGTGCTGTTAATTCTTGCTGCTGAAGATTCGCGGCAGATGCCGTTGTATTCGCTGACGAGCTGTCAGAGTCAATGTCGGCTGTTGCGTGACCGTTGGTGATGTCCATCGTCGGCGCGAGTGCCGAGTCATTTCGGGTGACCGAGCCGATCGTTTGAATGTCAGACTTGATCTGGCTGGCGCGTTGGTAGCGGCGTTGAGGTTCCTTTTCCAAAGTGCGCAAAACGACTTCGTCCAGGCGAACGTCAATCGCAACTTTCCGCGACGGGGCGGCGAAGCGACCGATCGGCAGCTCACCGGTCAGCATTTCGTAGAACACGACACCCAATGAATAGATGTCGGCGCGGTGATCGACACTGCGTGTGCTTTCGAACTGCTCGGGTGCCATGTAGCGAGGCGTGCCCATGACTTGGTGTGTCGCCGTTAGGCCGGTCGCTTGGTTGTCGCTGTCGAGGATGCGTGAGAGTCCGAAGTCTGCGATCTTCACCGTGCCATCTTGGGACATCAAAATGTTTTCCGGTTTAATGTCCCGATGGATGACACCTTTGTCGTGTGCGAATTGCAACGCATCGCAGAGGTGTGGCACGATCGCCAACGCATGTTCTGGTTTCAGTTGTCCGCCGCTGACGACGTCACGCAAGGTCGAACCATCGACGAATTCCATCAGGAAGTAAAACGTGTCCTCCGCTTTACCGAATTCATAAACCGAAACGATGTTGGGGTGATTCAGCTTGGCCAGCGTACGGGCTTCACGGGTGAATCGCAGGGCGAACTTCACGTCGTGGGCGAACTCTTCCGGCAGAACCTTGAGTGCGACGAGTCGGTCGAGGCCTTGTTGGCGAGCCTTGTACACCGCACCCATCCCGCCAGCACCGAGCAACTCGATGATTTCCAGGGTGGGGAACAGTTCCGACAGCCTGGCGATTGTTGGTGGTGCGAACGGACGCGAGCGTTTGTCTTGGTCGTCAAAGGCTTCGTCCAAGGTATCGGAGTGATCGGGAAAACGTTCCAGATACTCGTGCTTGTTGGGCTGATCGCCGCGTCGTCTGCGGTAGTCGATTTCCAAGACAACCAACTCGGCCAGCAGGACCGATCGTTCGACCGGATCAATGTCGTCGGCGACCATCGATTCGATAGTAGGCGGTTGATTCGATTGCCATTGGCGTTCGAATTCGGCACACAGGTCATCGATCCGTTCGAGAGCAGAGATCGGGAGTTTTTTCTGGCGAAGCGACATCGTTGACGAACCAAGCTGGCGGACTGATGGGGTGAGAAGCCCAAAATGCCGCGTTTTGCCGCATTTTGGAGCCCCCTTCATTAGGGTCACCGCCGTTTCCTGCAAGTGCCCGACAAGGTTTTGAGAAAAAGTCGGGGAGAATTTGGGGCGATATTGGGGGGACCAGCAGGTTCGCTCACCGGAGAGTCGCCGCGATGGTTCGAATGCAGGGGCGAGACTGGGCCGAATAGGTGGCAATCTCGCGGTCTGTCTCTACCCGGAAAATAGTTGCTTGAGTAGACGCCATGTCTTAAGTTGGCGGTTTCGGACCGATCGCGTTGCACGAGGGTTGGGTGATGAGAAATATTGCGTTGGCCGTTCTGTGCTGCCTTTGCTTGAGTTCACACGCGGCAGACCCTGCGTCGGAGATGGCCACTAAGAACGCGCAGCTTGCGATCTCTTTTTCCAAAGCGGAAGCGTCAACGTTCGCCATTCTGCGTGACGATCAGGAACTGCAAATGCAAGCCGAACCGCTATTGCGTTGGAACAATCCGACCGGCGGTGAAATCTATGGCGACGTGTATGTGTGGACGCTTGAAGGGCGACCGCAAGCGATCGCATCGATCTACAAATGGTTCACTCCATACACACACGGTACTGCTGAGTTTCAATCGTTGAGCGAGTTGCCACTTCAGATGAAACGCGGAGGCAGCATTGTGTGGGAGCCCGGCCCGGGGGTGCGGATGAAACCACTAGAAGAAGCGCCGCAGCCGGCGGGCATCCCGTTTCAGCGAATGCGTCAAATGCGTTCGATGGCCGAACAACATGAGGCGGTGATGGATGACCGCGAGGATCTCGATAAAAAATGGAACCTGCGTCTACTGCCAAAACCGATCTATCGGTACTCCAGCACAGAAAACGGGATCGTCGACGGTGCTTTGTTTGCATTTTGCAAAGGCACTACCAATGATCCCGAAATCGTATTGATGATGGAAGTCCAACGCGATGGCGAGTCGTTAAAGTGGATGTATGCGTTCGGCCGTCAAGACAGTTTGCGTTTCGTCGTTCGCCGAAACAATGCAATCGTCTGGGACGTCCCGCGTTTGACTCCACCTTGGAGCAACGTGTACTCGCCAAAGAATCCGTATCTTGTACTCCGGATTAACGAATGAATCCCAAGTCGCTATCACTGGCTATTTCTAGCGTCGCATCAATCGCCAGTTTCCAGTCATCGTTCTGATCTGTGTCACCATCTGCGAAGTCAGCTTGCCGATCTGCGAGTGATAGCCAAGTTTCATCCTCATCAAACCAAACTTCATCGTTGATCCCACTCGGGTCGGATGCGAAATCTGCCTGAGCGTTATCTCGACGAACTTCATTCGTCGCTCCTTTATGGCTTACTGAGGGCAACACAAGGCTTGCCATCGCACTGGCGGGCGGCAAGACGAGCTCACCTTCGGCAACACCGGTGGCCGATTGACGTCCGATGAAGTTGATGACTTGTAACGCGTCTAATGGCGAAATGTCCCCGTCTCGATTGACGTCCAAGAAACCATTACCAACTACCGATTCGCCTTCGCCTTGTCTTGCCAGGGCATTGATGATGCGCAATGCATCCGACGGGGTGGTCTCGCCACTGCCATCGGTATCCGTTGATGCAAAGATGTTTGTTGGGGAATTTGCAAACGGATTGCCATTTCGGTTTGCCTGGACAATGAATAGTCGATCCATCGATTGTGGTTCAAAGACAATCGCATAGAGTCCGCCAGATTCGAGATTTGCGGTGGTTACACCACGATCGACTTGGCTGATTTGCTGCAGGTTGCCATCGAGAATGCGAATGGTTTCACGAAGGTCCACCGTGCCGACAGGAAAAATATTGATAGTGGTATCGAGCTGAGCTTGGAAGACGATCGCCGTAGGCAAGTTATTCCCAGGGATGCGTTGGGCTCCGAGAATCTGGTCTGGAATAATGATTTGGGTGTCACCATCGCCATCGAGATCATCATCATTGATCGTTCCGAGGACGCTTCCAACGAGAATGTTTGCGTTTCCAGTGGCATTACTGAGGACGATTTGGAGACTCTCGTTTCCCTCAACAACCGTGTCTCCCGAAATTGCCAGCTCAATTGATTTTGTGATCTCGTCCGCGGCGAATGTGATGGTTCCGGCTGGGAATGTTCCGCCGAAATCGGCCGCGTCAACCGGATTCACTTCGCCCCCTTGGACGGCATAGTCAACGGTCAGTGCGGTACTCGTATTTCCTGAACGTGTGACGAGGAATGTGAACGAGGCACTCCCCGAATCACCTTCGTCTACTGACGTTTGTTGGACAGAAATTGACAATGACGGTACAGCGTTCGATGAGCCTGACAGGTCCGATTCGAATGCCCCGATATCTGTTCCGTTTCCTTGGGGACGTGAGATCCCGCGTTGATCCACAGGAACTCCGGCAATCACGCCTGCTGCGAGTGCGGGACTGCCATCAAGCAGCGGTATCGTCAGTGTCGATCCACCGTTATCGCTGAGCGTGCCCAGTAAGGGATCGACATCGATCACATCCGATGCCATCGGCGTGACGGTTACGTCGGTTGAGTCACCAATCAAATTGTTACCACCACTGATCAGGCTGCCCGATAGATCAGCACCTGTCACGGCAGAGTTGCTGCCGAAGATCGTGTTCACGGCAGTCAGCAAGCCGGCTGAGTCGATCAACGCTCCGCCACCTGAGTTTGCCGTATTTCCGGCAATGGTTGAACTGGTCACTTGAACGGATCCGCCAGCGATCCCGATCCCACCACCGTTTTCCGAAGCGACGTTTTCGGCGATGGTCGAGTTGACAATCGTTGTTGTTCCGGAGCCTTCATCGTTGAACACACCAGCGCCAACTGGCGCCGCATTTGAATGCACGGTAGACGAATGAAGATCGAGTCGCCCTGATGCGCTGTTCCAAAGACCACCGCCTTCATTCGCAGCTGAGTTTTCCTCGATGTTGGATCGGTCCACGAGGACGCTGCCATCGCCAGAGATATGAATCCCGCCACCATTTCCAGGAGCGGCTGTGGCGACCGGACCGGCCACATTGTTCACCAGATTGGTGCGAAGCAAACTGGTGGAAGAACCGGAGGTAACCTCGATTGCACCGCCCGCGCGATTCGCGGTGTTTTGCGAGAAGGAGGTGTCTGTCATAACGACCGTCCCTCCCAAATTCAGCAATCCGCCGCCCGAGCCACTGGCGCCCGTCGCTTGGTTCAATTGGATGATTGCGTCGGTGATGATCAGTGTGCCGCCGTTGTTAAATAACGCGCCACCACCATCGTCGGCGGCGTCGCCGGCGGCAACATTAGCTTCCAGCCGTGTACCGCTAACTGACATCGTGCCCGAACCATTCCAAAGTCCACCTCCCTCGCGGGCGGCAACGTTGTTCGCAATTAGACCATCGATGATCGATACATTCCCGGCGCCGCTAACATGTACGGCTCCACCATTTCCAGGAGCCGCGGCCCCGTCGGGACCGGCAACGTTATCGGTTAGGTCGACACCGTTGAGCGACGTCGTCGAACCGTCTAAGGCCTCGATGCCGCCACCGGCACGATTCGCAATATTTTGATCGAGCGTTGAACTTGTGATCGAAAGCTCGCCTGCGTTGGCGATCCCGCCGCCGCTACCTGCCGCCCCGTTGGCAATATTGCCAGAGAGGTTTGAGGCGATGATAGAAAGGGTTCCCTGATTATGGATCCCGCCTCCACCATCAGTCACTTCATCGCCGGTTGCTTGGTTATTGACGAGATTCGAATTGATAATCGTGGTCGCACCGGTGGTGGACGGCTGGGTGAAGACGCCTCCACCGCGGATCGCCGAATTGTTCTCGAGCGAGACTGATGTCAGGGTTAGCAAACCAGACGGAGAGTTCCAAAGTCCGCCGCCTTCGACCGCAGTATTACCTGCAACAAGTCCGCCCAGGATCGTGACAACTCCGTTGCCACTGATATGCAACCCACCGCCATTTCCTGGGTTCGCATTTCCACTGACAGAGTTTCCGGTGCTGCCAGTGTCGTTGGATCCGAGCGTGACATCGGTCAGCCATGTGGCGCTATCCGCAGTGACTTCGATCCCGCCGCCGGCTCGATTCGCAGTATTGCCCCCGATCACCGTTTCGTTCACCGAAAGCATGCCGCCGAGGTTCAAAATTCCACCGCCAGAACCACTTGTGCCGTTGGCGATGTTGTTACTGATAGTCGCGTTTTCGATCGACAGCTGGCCTCCGTCGTTAAAAACACCGCCGCCACCCTGGTCAGCCGCGTCGCCGGTTGCAACGTTGTCACGAATCGTGGTTCCGTCGACGGTCATCGCGGCGGTTGCGGAGTTCCAAAGTCCGCCACCTTCGACAGCCGAGTTATTCGCGACCAGACCGCCAACGACCGTGACTTGAGAATCAAAAGTCACATGAAGCCCGCCTCCGTTACCCGGATTCGCAGTGCTGCCCGCAACCGAATTTCCGTCGTCAACGGTTTCGCCGCCGAGCACTACGTTATCGAGCAACAAATCAACGGAGCCAATTTCGATTCCGCCGCCAGCACGGTTAGCTAGGTTTCCACTGAGTGTGGAGTCGACGAGGGTTAACTGGCCCGTTCGTGCAAGGATTCCGCCACCGCTGCCAGAAACGCCCAATGCGGTGTTACCGGTGAAGGTGCTATCGGCGATGTCGACGATGCCATCAAGGCTCAGGACGGCACCCCCGCCATCACCCATCATCGTGCCCGCGGCTTCGTTATCGATGAAGCTGCTATTACGGATTGTCAACGTTCCGGCCGCAACGTTCATCACGCCAGCACCACCACCACGAGACCCCGTCGCGGTGTTGTTTGCAACCGTTACATCATCGAGTTGCAGTGCTCCGCCGTTGTTGAACAGCGCGCCGCCACCGTTGTCGTCCGCTTCTCCGCTGACCGTATTGTTTTCGAACGTCGTACCACTGACCATCATCATGCCAGCCCCGTTCCAAAGGCCGCCGCCTTCGGCTGCGGCGCTATTGCCAGTGACGGTGCCGCCAGTAACAGAGGCATTCCCATCGCCGCTGATATGGAATCCGCCGCCGTTGCCGGGAGCGGCTGTTCCCACTGGTCCAGCTACGTTGTTTTGTAAGTCGGAATTAGCAAGCGTCGTTTGGCTTCCGTCGGTCGCTTCGATACCGCCACCGGCGCGATTGGCGGTGTTGCCGCTGATTGTGGTCGCGGTCACTGTCAGTTCGCCGCCGAGGTTCAAGATGCCTCCGCCTGACCCACTCGTCCCGTCGGCGATGTTATTTCCGATCGTACTGGAGCCGATGACCAACAGTCCGCCATCATTGAAGACACCGCCGCCGCCCTGATCGGCATCGTCGCCTGAAGCGGTATTTCCGGTGACTGTGGTTTCGGAAACGGTCATCGTCCCGCTGACGCTGTTCCACAGGCCGCCACCTTCGGCGCCCGCCGTATTGGAAGTGACGGTCGAGTTAACGAACGTCGCGGTCCAAGGCCCTGACGTGTGCAACGCCCCGCCGTTAATGCCGGTGCTGTTTTGGTCCAGTTCGACCGAATCGAAGGTTGCGGTTCCGGCGTTTTCGACACCGCCGCCGGCGCGTGCGGCGGAGTTACCAGAGATGGTGCCACCGCTGACCACCAAGGTTCCACCGTCGTTGTTCAAAATACCGCCGCCGTTGCCAAGTCCTGTGGTCGCCGTGTTTGCGGTGATGTTGGTATCGGTGATTTCGAGCGTGCCGCCAAAGTTTGCGAAGCCACCACCACCTTCGCCCGGTTCGTCGCCGCCGCTGGTGTTGCCACTGACGGTGCTGTCGACGACAGTCATCATGCCGCCTTCGTTGGTGAATCCGCCGCCGTCACCTTGGGCACTGTTATTTGAAATGGTGCTATTGGTGATCGTGACCGAGCCACCAATCGGTTTGAGCGTTCCCGCAGCAGCAGGGCCCGTCACCCGATAACCGTCCGGTGATCCGTCGCCATCGACATCAATGTCAGTATTGACTCCGTGGACAACGTATTCACGCAATCCCATTGGGACCAAGTTGTTGAACTGCCTCGCCTGGTCAGGGTCTGACAGATCAAACGAGTAAGTCATTTCGAAATCGATCGTTCCGTCCGGGGCGGTCGGAAAGCTTGCGATGTCGAAGTTTTCGAGCGGTGATTCGCCTGCCGGTGGGGCCGGGGTTTGCGGGTCGGAAAGGTTCAGCAGGACGTTGCCATAGGCAGCCAAGCCTTCGCCGACGGTGATGAAGCCGTCGCCATTGGTGTCTTCTTGAGGTCCCGGGACACGTGAGGAGATGGGCACTCCTCCGCTTCCGACGAATGGACTGGCAAGTGTCCCGGTTTGGTCGAGGTCTGATGCGAAACGGCCGTGGATGTGTTGGATGTGCGGTTGGTTGGCAACCAAACCGGCAGCGTTGACAGCGACGGTAATGGTTGGAGTCATGGGAGATGACTGATCAACGGTAACGGTGACGTTACCAGAGACGCCGGAATTATTGAGTGGGACAAGTTCTGTGGAGAAGGATTGCGAAGTGACATCGACGCCGCCATCGTTGAAGACACCACCACCGGTCGGCGCAGAGTTCCCATCAATCGTTGTTCCGTCGACCGTTAACGTCCCGGTCGCCGAGTTCCAAAGTCCACCTCCCTCAGCGCCAGCAACGTTGCCGCTGACGGTGCCACCGGTGATTGTGATTTCGGCGCTTCCGGTGACGTGCAGTCCACCGCCGTTGCCCGGTGCGGGTGTCGCCTCGGGGGCGACACCCGCGTTGTTGTCGTCCAACGCGACGTTTGTCAGCGTGACTGACTGATTGGATGCGTCTTCTATACCGCCACCGGCGCGATTGGCGGTGTTGTTGATAATCGACGAATCGATCGCCGAGAAGGTTCCTGCATTGAACACACCGCCTCCGCTGCCGGAGGCACCCGCAGCGGTGTTGCCGTCAATGGTGACTTGGTTGATCGACAGTGATCCCGCGTTAAAGATCGCACCGCCGTCGCCGGTCGCGCTGGCTGAACTGCCAGCTGTATCAGACGCAATCCCACCGGTTAGCGTAACGTTTGAGAGATCGACACTGGCTCCAGACATGATGTCGAAGACACGATCATTTAATCCGCTCGCATCAATGGTCGTGGTCGCGGTACCGATGATCGTCAATGCGTTGTCTTCGGTGATGTCCAAGTCGCCGGTGGCAGCCGCGTCCTCGCCGGAACCCGTGATCGAAAGCGTAAGTGTTCCCGCTGGCAGCGAGATCGTGTCGTCCTCACCGTTGGAATTCGATTCGATGATCGCTTCGCGAAGACTGGTGAATCCGTCAGATGCATCGACAACGTCGCTAAATGTGTCGACGGTAATGGCGGCCAGCAAGTTCCGCTGCTCAAGGTCTTCGAGAAACGGTCGACGAAGGGCCCAACGTTTTGACGCTCGAGTTCGTTGGACACGTTTTTTTCTAGTCAAGAACTTAGAAAGCATCTGCTTCGTCATAATTTGAGCCGGCTCAAGTGGAGGATTCGCGGGGTGGACGCATCACCGGTGAAAACTTGCCGTCAGACTGCACTCGCTGATGAGATCCTTGTCACAGCTACGCTGCCAATCCAAATCTGTGACAGTGATTCCGATGAATATTTTGATTTGTTCATCGCGAGTTAGGGTGATGCACTCCCTGACCTTAGATTGATGAAAAGTCCTCGCTCTAATCCTCGCTGGTGAAGCCATGGCATTGACGGAGCATCTCAACGCGAAATTGACACCTCGTCCATGGCATCGACTACGATGGGCATCGATATGGCGGATGGCATCTGAATTTCATCTCGTGTGTTCGAAAGGACTACTGTGACAAGCTTTGCAGACGATCCGAGTTCGAGTGATGGCTTCCGTAGTGAGTTAGACGATCTCATCGAAGCGCCGAGCTGGTACGGAGAGGTCGATGAACGAGCAGCCGCTGGTCGATTCCGGGGCTGCTTGAGCGAAGATTGGTCAAGCCACTTGGTTGGTAAAACCCTCGGTCATTTTCGTATCGTGCGCGAGTTGGGCCGCGGCGCAATGGGAGTCGTTTTTTTGGCCGAGGCCGAATCAGGAGACTTCGTTGCCCGAGACAACGTTGCCATCAAGGTCTTGCGGCCGGACATAAAAAGCAGTGCTAGCGCGATAAAGCGTTTTCAAAGGGAGGCCCGTTTATTGGCCGACCTCGATAGCCCAGCGATCACTCAGCTATTTGAAGTGAGCGAAGACCAGGGGCTCATGTTTTTTGCGATGGAATATATTCCAGGGATTAGCTTGCAGCAGCTGATTCGGGAGCGCGGATCGCTCGCGGAGGGCGATGCATTGCGATTGATCCAGCAGGTAGCGATCGGGTTGGCTTGTCTGCACAACCGAGGTGTCATCCACCGTGATGTCAAGCCATCCAACATCCTGATCGATACAGAAAAGCTTTCGTCACACGATCAAAGTACGTCGCATGAGATCGCGCTGGGGGCGGTCAAACTGACGGACCTGGGACTCGCCAGGATGATACGAAGTGTCGAGTCGATTGAATTGACGCACACCAATGCAGTGGTCGGGACACCTCGCTACATGGCACCGGAAATCTTGGCCCCGGAATTGTTCTCTGGGGAAAAGCGTGCTACGCCAGCTGCTGATCTTTATTCGTTGGGTGCAACGCTGTTCGAAATGTTGACGGGGCGACCGCCTTTGGAAGCCAACAGCTTAATAGGGCTCGCTGACGAGCATCTGTATGCCCGACCACCGCAGCTCGATGCCATTGTTGCCGGGGTTAGCAAGCCGGTCAGCCAATTGGTTGCAAAGATGCTCGCGAAAAGTCCAACTCATCGATTTGTCGACGTACACGATTTTCTTGTTGTGCTTGAAGCGATCTTGGCGGGTGAGCCGACACGGTTGGAAACGACTGGACTCGTTCGCCAATCGGAAGGCGAGGCACCATTGACGTTTGAGTTGGTGTGCGAGATGCAAGCTTCACCAAGCGTCGTTTGGCAATACGTTTCAAATACGGACCGGATGAATCATGCGGTCGAGCTTCCGGCGGTGGAGTACAGCATCGCTTCGGGAGACCAGGGAACGATGCGACGTCACTGTGAAGCTCGAGTCGCTGGCCTGACTTTTTCATGGGTTGAAGAGCCGTTCGAATGGATCGAGCCAAACTCTTTTTCGGTGGTTCGCAGTTTTTCGCATGGGCCATTGCTGTCAGCGACAAGTACGGTGCAGCTCTTTCGCCGCGGCAGAGGCACCACGCTATTGCATCGGCTTGAGGTGCTACCAAGAAACCGATTCGGACGCTGGTTAACACAGTGTCGTCTCGGGCGAGTCGCAATGCGTTCATTCGATCGTGTCTATCGGCGCATTGATTCAGTGCTTGGGCCGAATGGCTCTGACACCGAAGTCATGCCGGATTCGAAGACGATTGCGATTGAGGATGTTTATGAGTCGGCAAATAAGATTGGGCGAAAATCCGCAAGAAGGATTGATGAAATCGTTTCACAACTTGCAAAGGTCGGTGTTGACCCGGCTGTGCTGATCGAACTGTCGCGATTGGTTCGTCGCGGTTCGGTACAAACTGTCGGACGGATTCGACCTGTTCAATTGGCACGCAAACTTGGGTTTTCGAATGAAGCAACGATTCAAGCTTGTATCCATGCGGCACATCAAGGATTGTTGCAGCATCGTTGGGAAATTCATTGTCCGTCTTGTCAGGTTCCGACCTCTCATGTCAACAAGCTCCATGATGTGACGACACATGGTCGGTGTCAGGTTTGTGGTTGTGAGTTTCACAATGATCTTGCCCACCGCGTGGAACTCGTTTTTCGAGCGCACCCACGGCTACGCCAATCAGAGACGCAGATTTACTGTATTGGCGGTCCATGGCATCAACCACGTGTCGTCACGCAATTGCTTTTGAAACCACATTCCAGTCGCGAGTTGTCACTTTCACTGATCGAGGGGCGTTATCAAGTCGGTAGTCCTCAGTTGTCTTCCTCGGTCGACTTAGAAATCGTATCGCAATGTAACATCGATCGGACCGAGATCGTCTTCGGCGATGGATCGGACAACCTTACGACTTTAAGTTTAAAGCTACCGGACCAGTCGTTGACCTTGGTCAATCGATTTGACAGAGAATTGCTAATACGGATCGAGCGTATGGGCAAGCAATCCGAGTTATTGACAGCAGCAGAGGTCGCTTCCTTGTCAACATTTCGACGATTGTTTCCTGACGAGATTCCAGCGACGGACCATGCCACAACTTTGTCTGGGGTGGCATTCGTTGTTATGGAAAGATGTAGCGAAGGCCGAATGGTCACGGAAGAAGACGGTTTCGAAAACACTCGAAACTTTCTGCAAATCGTTCGAGACCTTGTCTCACGGGGCAAGGGCGGATGTATTAAGACGATCGGAGAAACAACCGTCTCGGTTTTTCACGATGCGGCTGATGCGATCACTGTAATCGCAAAGGTGAGGAAGGAGGTTCAGCCCATCGACAAATTGAAAATAGCGATTCACGTTGGTCCGGCTGTGATGATGAATATCAACGGACAGATCGAGTACTTTGGAGAAACGTTCGAGGATGCGATTCGGATGGTCAACGGTGGTCAGCCCGGCGAACTTTTGTTGTCGCAGACCGCAATCGGTTGTGAACCGATCGAAAAGATAATGACTTCTCAACTTTCTCGGTGCGATCGGCGATTGTTCCGGTTTAATGGCAAGGGGTTCGATGTGGATGCTATCCCATTAGACGCGGCTGTACTTTTGTAGTCCGAGTAGTTGCAGTTCCGATTCGACTTCTTCAGTTCCGGCGAACAGCAGCGTGTTTTGGACTTCAACCCGCATCAGTTCACAGAAGCGGTCGCGCGCACGTTTGAGATTCTGACGCAGCCACGCGGCAGTGACTTCACGTTCGAGCTGTTCACCCGCCAAAATAGCCAGCGATTTCGAGTTGTGAGTCGGGTGCTGTGTTCGTAGTTTTAAGATGACCGAGTAGCAGGTTTGCGAAGTAACATCGGCGGCGTCCATGGCAGTCCATGTTCGACAAAGAAGTTCTCGCCGCCAGTCTTCGTCGAACATCGCTTCGATTTTAGAGGCGTATGACGGTTCTTGACTGTGGGGTGAGTGGACTGACGCGACGATAGGAGACTTTTTTAGACGCCGGAAATGGTCGTTCGCCAGGTTGATCAAGGCGCGTTTCAAGTAGTCGCGAAAACGTCCTCGCTCGGGTGAAGCTTTCTGGAAATCACCACGGATGAAGCGAAAGGCAAACTCTTGCGATAGATCGTCTGCAACGTCTGGGTCCCGCACCATCGCCAAGAGGTACCGGTAAGCTGGGCCTGCATATCGTAGTAACAACTCACGTTGAATTTCCGTCGAACCACATTCTTCGGCCGGTGTCGTACCGACGACGGCGGACCAATGTGTTCTGATTTGGCTGAGTCGGTCGGTGTCAACCTTGCTGTTGTCAGATGTCATTTGTCGGGAGACTATCGCTTGCGGCAACGGATTGATTCGATCTGTGCAGTCGAAATGCCACTTTTAATCATCCCGTTACAAT
Source organism: Rhodopirellula sp. MGV (assembly GCF_002251265.1). Taxonomy (NCBI): domain Bacteria; kingdom Pseudomonadati; phylum Planctomycetota; class Planctomycetia; order Pirellulales; family Pirellulaceae; genus Rhodopirellula; species Rhodopirellula sp. MGV. The sequence goes on from NZ_NPDI01000028.1 coordinate 272,859, forward strand.
ACACCAGCGAACTGGCCGGTGAATCGGTCCTTTGCCAATTTTCGCTTTCTGTCTCGTTCGAAAACGTTTCAGCGTTCAAACCCCGGCGGAGACCAGTGTGCTGCTTCGTGCGGGATCAGATGTCGTTTGTTGAGCGAGGCGTTTGCGAAATTTGACGTGACGCCGGCGAGTGAGTTCGACGAGCGGTCGCCAAACTCTTGCTGTCCATCGATGCTTGATCAACAAATGCCAAAAGCGGTTTGACCGTTTGTAGAGATACGACATCGCAAGGTACGCCGGGACGGCACGCCAATCACTCGGTCGTCTTCGCCAGATCGAGGCATGTGAGAAAAGTCGTTTGTAACACCATTCGTAGCCCTCAGCCAATTGCTCGGGCGTCAAGTGTTTGGGAGCGAAGACGACGTTCGCAGTGTCGTATTTGTCCCAGTCGGTGTGCAGCAAGCGACCTTCGGATTCCATTTGGCGAAACAGCGGCGTGCCCGGGTAAGGCGTCATGATATGGAACGTCGCACACTCCAATCGATTCGCTTCGACCCACTCGACCGTCCGCCGAAAAACGTCTTCACGGTCGTGATCAAAACCCAACACAAAGCTTCCGTTGACTTGGATTCCATACTGATGAAACAGTTTGACGCGTCGGGCGTAGTCTTCGGTGCGTGGGCTTTTCTTTTTCGAGTCCGTGATGTTGTCATTCGACAAGGACTCAAATCCGACGAATACACCGGTGCAACCGGCCAGTGCCATATCGCGTACCAGTGTCGGATCATCTGCAACGTCGATGCTGACCGCGGCGCTCCAGATTTTGTCGAGCGGGCGAATCGCGTGACAGAGTTGGCGCAGGTATTCGGGTTTGGAGCCCAAGTTGTTATCGGTAAAGACCGCGTAGGGCTGGTCGTCTTGTTGAAACTCGTCCACGATCTGTTGCACGTCACGCATCAAATAGGGCATGTGCAGCCCTTTGGTGGATAAGTAGCAAAAGCCGCAACGATTGTGACAGCCGCGTGTCGCGATCAAGCTGCTCGTGGTTAAGTAGCTGCGTCGATCGAGTAGCTCTCGCCGCGGTGCAGGGTCGTCACGATACGGACGTTTGAAATCGGCTTTGTAAATCGGTTGCAAGTCATCGCGATCGATGTCGCCAAGGATCTGTCCCCAAAGTTGAACTCCGTCGCCGATCGCCAAAACATCCGCATGCGGGGCGACTTCATCAGGGCATGAAAGCACATGCAAACCGCCCATCACCACAATCGAACCATGACTGCGGTACCATTTGGCCAGTTCGTAAGCTCGTTTGGCAAACGTCAGGTGGACGGAGATGCCGACGATAGCCGGAATCGGTTCGCATGGCGGCGGCCCCTGCAGCAGATTCTCGTCCCAGTACTGCACGTCCCAGTGGTCCGGAGTGCTGCTGGCGATGCTGGTCAGCGCGAGGGTTGGTGTCAGAACGTGTTTACCAAAGCTGGCATGTCGGTCTTTGGCATAGAACGGATTGATCAGTAGCGATGTTTGTGGCTTGGGTTGCCGTCTAGGATCGATCGGTGGCAATTCGGGAGCGATCCGCATCTCTTTGGGAATCCAAGCGTTCTTCATCAATTCACCGTTCGGTTTTGAAATTGACTTTGTATTGCAAAGTGAGTGGCGAAAAAAAGAGGCTAAGCCGGGGACCAGTTGCCGCCCAAGGGTTGGCCGCTCGGTTGGGTTTGTGTTTTTGCCTGTGCATCAGCGACGACGGATTCCAAGACGGCGATGTACTCGGCGAAACGTTCGCGTCCCGTTGATGATAGCCGGACCATGGTTTGGGATCGCGAGTTTTCGGTGCCTTTCCAGATTTCGATCAGTCCGGCGTCGCTGAGTACTCCCAGGTGACGACTGAGGTTGCCATCAGTCAGCGAGCACAAACGTTTGAGATCGTTGAAGACAACGCCATCACGGTTTGCCGCCAGCGAAGCCATGATTCCCAAACGAGCTTTCTCGTGCATTACCCGGTCGAGCCCGTCATAGGAGAAACGGCCTGCCTTTGGGGGTGATGATGTTTTATCCGAGTCCGGCGTCGCTTTAGAATGGTTCTGTTTTCGTCGCATCATGACGCTCCAAATTCCAGTACAAGATAGCGGCGGAAAGGAATTGGCCACCGCCGAATGAAATCGCCATTTGAAGTGCCGAAAAGCCTTGGGTGTGATCACCCCAGCGTAGCCAACAGCAACCGCAAATCACGTAATACATCGCCGACCAGATGACGGCATTGGGAAGCATTCGCCGTGACGCGAAAATGCCCTGCCCAAACACCAAGGACCACAATCCGGGCAGCATCCAGCTGGCCTCGGGAGCACCGCGCTGGATACAAATGGTCAAAAGTCCGCCGATTACCAAGCAAGGCGCAAACTGCTCGACCGCCAATCGCGTCTTTTCTCCAGTCAGGCGGTCGGACGAGGATTTGATCCGCCACAACAGTTCCAGACCAACCAAGCCGACATTGATCGATGCCACCACCAGCCACAGTGTCAAACAGTGATCCAGAAGCTCGCTGCTCGATTGAAAACTGGCCGGTTGCAATCGCGTCGTGTGCACGGCCGCGGCAGCCAACCCCAGCATTCCTGATGACGCAACGGTCAAGGAGCGATAACCGCGGAACACTTCTGTCTGCGCCATCTGTTGGCGAATCTCAGAAATCTGTTGCATCGCATCGCGAAGTTCCACCGATTGCTCCCGGCAAGAGAATCACAACCACGTCATACTGAAAGTAACTTTACAATGCAAAGTAGCAATTCGGGTCAGCCGAGTCAAGCTTTCACGCCCGATGCCGATCTGGCGATGGATTCGTTTCGCAGCCAAGGATTCGCGTTATTGAACAAGCCGGTCAAGCAATTGGTCGTCGACGAATTGTTGACGGCATGTGAACGAGTCTTCGCGGACCGTGACCTTGCCGAAAAACGCGACGGCGGTGTGTTAGCCAAATCCAGTCGCGGACATGTCTACGCCGCGCGGAACTTGATCCGGACATTGCCGATGGTGGCAACGGTTTGGCGAACCGAGTCGTTGATCGGTTTTCTGAAGTCGCAGTTGGGAGACAGATTCGGATTGGTGCGGGCTTTGTTTTTCGACAAGCCGCCGGATCGGACATGGGCACTGGGCTGGCACAAGGACACGGCCATCGCGGTTGCCGACAACGGTGCCGATCGAGAAACTCCGTCGCCGTTCTTTTCACGCCCGACGGTCAAGGCAGGTGTTCCGCATGTGATCGCATCGGACGAGATTTTGCGGCAAATGTTGACGCTGCGAATTCACCTGGACGAAGTAACCGACGAAAACGGTCCGCTACGTGTTGTGCCCCAGTCACATCACACCAGTGACAGCGAAGGGGTTGGTGTGCAGCACGCAGTCTCGGTTCATGCGGCAAAGGGGCAAGTGCTGGCGATGCGACCCTTACTGACGCACGGCAGCGGATCATCGCTGCCCGGGACGGATCGGCACCGCAGGATCCTGCACTTGGAATTCGCCGCTAGTAAGACGTTACCAGATGGATATCGGTGGCACGATTTCATCCCGTTTGAATGATTGACAAGGTGAATCGCTTGGGTAATCATGACGGACGTGAGGAGCGGGCTGATCGCCTATTAATGGCCGCCCCAGTTTGTCCAGTAATAATGTTCATCCGACGTCATTCTTTTCGGCCCGTAGGGTTCGGTTGGTCGTCGCTGGGCTGGTTCTGACACTCCTCGTCGGCATTGTTGGCATCCCGCTTCCGGATCGGTCGAAGAAGCCTTCTAACGAGCGATTTCCTTGTGAATCGTGCCCTTGTGGATGTTCCAGTGCGGAACATTGTTGGGACAAGTGTTGCTGCCACACCGATGCCGAGAAACTCGCTTGGGCTGAACGGAATCAGGTTACTCCGCCTGAATTTTTGGTGGCACGCGTCCAAGAGTCACAGCCTGTGGTTGCTTCTGCCGCTGATTCAGGTGAAGCCGCTCCGGTGCGATCCTGTTGTACGGCGAGACTTGCCGCCAGCACGTGCTGTTCTTCAAAAGCCAGTGCGAAATGTACCGATGTGCCTATTCGGCCCTCCAAGTCGTCGAGGGACATCGACAAGCGATCTCGTGTCGTGTTGTTGGATGCGGCTTTAAAGTGCCGAGGAATCGAAGTCTCGCTGCGTTTGTTGAAAGACACCTGGATTCCAGATCTGGATGCAACCGTCAAGTCGCCACCTCACTTGTGTGAGCGACTCTGTATCGAAAGCGATTCGATGAAGTCACGTTGTGATTCACCCGAAGGGCCTGTGCCCCGGGGATTGATTGCTGTAGCTGCTGCCTAGCGTGGCACCGGACCGATTTCATCAGTGACCCGAGAGCTAGTGCGTTTCGTCGACGCAACTATCTGGGTTGATGCTGCACGTCTGCGTATCTGTTGATGCGTTTGGTGTCGCAGGCTGATGTTTGCTCCTTCGGTTGTCACGCCCGATTTGCAAATCGCAGCTCTCTGCATTGTGTTGCGCGATGGCAGCGTATCACTTCAATTTGCTGAGCCGCATCTGTCGCTCCCATGCGGGCGACGGTTTGTCTGCTCCTCACAAAGTTGGCATCGCTCTAGTCTGCATGGGCGCGGCTGATGTTGCTCGGCATTCACTTTCGCAGCGGCGAACGCGCCGTTGTCTGCTCAGGTCAGGTTGTGTCAGTGCAAAAGAGGATTGGCACAAGCAGTCATTCAGCATCGCAAACATGTCATACATTCAATACAAAAAACGGTTGGTCTATTTATTTGCCGTGATCGGGTCTCTAGCGGTTCACAGCATTGGCGACTCCGCACGGGCGGATGTTGTTACGGGAGGGGCGCTGGTCATCGATTTTGATGGCGACGCGTTCGCAAACGGCGGCAACGAGCTGGCGCTACAAAGCGTCGGTATTTCGCTGACGCCCGGGCAAGCGTTTATGGAATTCGGACTGCACGGTAACGGCGTCTTGCCGGGGCGCCCCGCATCGCCAGCCACGGCCACCGATTTCAGTGACCTTCGCGACGGTTGGGTGCGACCGTCAACCGAAGGTTTGGGCTATACCTTCAATGCGGGTGCTGGTAGCCCGCTCGAATTCGATCCATCCAGCATCGCGAGTGTCGGTGCGCAAGGGGCGGCAACGTTCGCCGGTGGAGACGCATTTTGGTATGCGAACGATGCGGTGATCGCTACCGGCAGTGTTTGGTTGCAGTTTGGAAATTATGCACTCCACTACGACGAAACTCGCTCGGAGGGAGAAAACTCCGGTTGGTTGCTAACCAACACCGTACTGCAAACGCTGCCGTTGTTTGATATTCGAAATCTATCGATCGATTCGGTAGCAGCGGGCATCGACACCGCTGGCAGCCTTTCGCTGTCGGGGGACCTGTATGTTTCCGACGAGTTTAGTGCCGCTTGGTATCTGCAACCCGAATTGAATGTCGGGACGTTTTCATTTGCGGGCGTCACTGCCATTCCCGAACCGTCAAGTTTCGCTTGCTTGGCCATTGGGGCGTTGGGCCTCTCGCTAGTTCGCCGGAAGCGATCGACGATCGAGCGAAATAGGGACGCCGGCGAAGAGAACGCATCGTGATGGCGAAATTTGAATTCACCGCATTGGACGCTTGCGAAACACTCGGCGAAGCTTGTCAAACGCTAGCCGAGCGTTTTGGAGACCACATTGCGTTTGCCCTCGATGACGACTCCGTCAGCTTTGCGAAGCTTGATCAGGTCACCGACCGAATCGCCGCAGCACTTGTCGCAGAAGGCTGTGGTATCGGTGCACGAGTTGCCTTGATCGGTATGGACAGCCTCGCGGGCTATTTGTTGCTTTTCGGCTGTGCCAAGGCGGGCTGCGTGTTGGTCCCGATCAACTGGAAGCTGTCTGCGGCGGAACTGTCGCGGATTTTGGATGACTGTGACGCAAAGCTTTTGTTCGCGGACAATGCATCCAGCGACAAACTCAGTGGTGTTCGTTCATCGCAACAGTCGCAGCGAGGCGTCCTTTCGATCGAGCGATTTCAGCAATGGTTGGATCGGCACGACCAGTGCGACGCAATCGAAGATACTGTTGCACAGGGCCACTTCAGCGAAACGCCTGTTGTGCAGATCTACACGTCGGGAACAACTGGAACACCGAAGGGCGTCGTGCTGAGCCATCGGGCATTTATTCGTTTGCGTCGCCAAATGCGATCGCAAGGCGACGATTGGATGGGGTTTTCGTCAAGCGACCGATTGTTGTTGTCACTTCCGCAGTTCCACATTGGCGGGTTGTGGTGGGCGGTGCAAGGATTTTTGAGCGGATCGACCGGGTATTTGATGCCCTCGTTTGTCGGTTGGAAAGCGATCGAATTGATCGTCCAGCGCCGAGTCACTCAAGTGCCGATGGTGCCCGCGATGATTCAGTTCGTTTTGGCCGAGCCAACCTTTACGGCGGCAGACTTCTCCAGCGTTCGTGGGCTTCTTTATGGCGGTTCACCGATCGCTGCGGAACTGCTCGCGAAAGCTCAAGCCGCGTTTAACAATGCACGTTTCTTTCAAATTTATGGTTTGACGGAAACGGGCAACATGGCGGTCTGTTTGCGGCCTGAAGATCACTCCGATCCGGCGCTTGCGTCGGCCGCTGGCCAGCCGCTTCCCGGTGTCGAGTGCAAAGTTGTTGGTCCCGATGGGGGCGAACTGGACACGGGTGAAGTCGGCGAAATCTGGCTTCGGTCGCCGTCCGCGATGTTGGAATACTATCGCCGCCCCGACGAAACCAACGCTACGCTCGTTGACGGTTGGGTCAAGACCGGTGACGCAGGCTATTTGGACGGTCGTGGTTTTCTGTTCGTCTGCGATCGCATCAAGGACATGATCATCTACGCCGGCGAAAACATCTTTCCGGCCGAAATCGAAACGGCGTTACGCAAGCATGCCGCAATCGCGGATGTCGCGGTGATCGGTGTCCCTGATCCGAAATGGGGCGAATCGCCGAAAGCGTTTTTGGTTCTCCGCGGCGACGCCGAAAAGCCACGTGTCCGCGATTTGCTGAGCTTTGTGCGGTCGGAGCTCGCCGAATTCAAGGTCCCCAAGTCATTCGAATTTGTCACTCAACTTCCCCGGAACCCCAGCGGAAAAGTTCTGAAAACAGAGCTTCGAAAGCCGTACTGGGAAAACCACACACGAAAGGTGAACTGATCATGTCAGCCGTACAGAGTCTTCGAATCGATGCACCACCCGCCGACCAGATTGGGGCGGTGATTTCCGGTATCGATGTCAATGAGCTGGTGCCCGACTCGTCCGAGATAACTGCAATACGTGAAGCGATCTATCGCTATCGTTTGGTCGTCATACGCGGCCAACAAATGAATGAGTCGCAGTACGTCGAAATCGCTCGAAAACTTGGGCGTCCGCAAGTTTATTTTCAGACCAACTATCACCATCCAAGCTATCCCGAAATCTTTGTCTCGTCCAATATCGCCGAGAACGGTCAAAAAGTCGGTGTGGCTCGGACAGGGCATTACTGGCATACCGATTGTTCGTTCGAGCAGCATCCGTTGTCATGGACGTCGATCTATCCACAAGTGTTCCCGCAGGATGCACGAGGCACGTTATATATCGATATGGCCAAGGTTTATCGGGAGTTGCCCGAGCATCTGAAGGCTTATGTCGATCATGCGACCACAATTCATGCCGGACAATTGCGATACAAGGTGCAAGCGTCCGATATCGATCGGTCGTTAAAAGAATTGCTCGACCGAATCAATGAAGAGGTGCCACCGGTGCGGCACCCCGCGGTGATCGAGCACCCGGTCACCGGAGAGCGAATCCTGTATCTCAACAGCGGTTTTACCGTGGCGATTGAAGGGATGACCTTCGAAGAGAACCGTGAACGACTGGCCGAGTTGTTCGAATACATCGAGCGGCCAGAGCACATTCACGAGCATGCGTGGTCAGAGGGCGATTTGATCATCTGGGACAACCGCTTTTTGATCCATATGTCAACGGCCGTCAAACCGGGGCAACAGAGTAAGAGCTATCGCATCGGTATCTATGACGACTTGCCGTTCTACAAAGGAATCGTGTCATGAGTCCTCTCACGCTAGCGAATCATCGAATCGCGACATCAACGTTGTGCCAAGTCAGCGACATTGATGACGCATTCTTGAGACAGGTGCTAAAGCCCTATCGACCGTCGTGTCAGTATCTGAAGCGAGTCCACGTGGGATTCGAGACCGAATGCACACGCACATGGGACTCGATTGTCGCGATAGGAGAATTCGAAATCGACAGGTCCTGCTATATCGACGACACAGGACATTTCAACGCTGTCGAATTCAATATTTGCTACAACCAATTGGCGTATGTCTTGCTAGCGACTTGTGTTCGGGAATCGCTATTGCCGGCGCTCGACGATTACACCTTGGACGGTTTCTTTAAAAAGCAGCTGTCCAATTATTTGATCGCGAGCATTCAAAGTCACTATCACAGCGAACTTAATCCTCGCGACTTCGTAGGTGAAGTTCGCCTTCTGTCCGCACGCCGACGCAGCAGATTGTCGATTTTGAAAACCGCGTGTCGGTTTCAAGATCAACAGCAAGGGCGTAGTGACGGCGAAGTCAAATTGGTTGTGTTGGGAGCTTGACGTCAGCGATGGACACGGTCACCAAAACGACTAACCAAGGTCGACTCGAACGGTTGTCGAACGAGGTTCGTGCGCGGCTAGCGACGTTTTTGAGCTTTGAATCGATGGACGAAATCTACCCCGATGACGCATTCGCGGATTTGGGGACCGATTCGAGCCAAGCGGTCGAGTTCAAACTGGTCCTCGAGTCGATGTACGGATTGGAATTGAAAACGTCCGTTTTGTTTGACTGTCCGACAGTCGATCGATTGGTCGCGATGTTGGCCGAGCGCCTCGCCGAATTGGACACGGACCAGACGACTACCGCGTGTTTCGATGCTTCGATGGTACCGTCAGCCATCGTCGATTTCGGTGACGAACAATGGGTTCACGACGGCGAGTCGTTTCCGCTGTCTGAAACTCAAAAGGGGTTGTGGTACATCGGCCAGTCGCGAGATTGTGATCATAGCTTCCATGTACCACTTTTGTTTCAACTTGATCTTCATTTGACGTTCGATCCTAAGCGGTTTGATCGAGCCCTTCAGAAGGTCGCGACGCGTCATCCGGCGATGCGTGTCACCATCGCCTATGACAAGAACACCGGTTCGCTGCGGCAAACGGTTGTCTCCGAATCGACGATTCGTGCGATTGCCCCGTTGAAGCAGACGACGGATGTGGTTTCAGCTTTTCGTCGACAGATGCGTCAGCCGATGGACTTGGCCGCGGCGCCACCGGTCGAAAGTTTTTATGCCGTCGATCAACAGTCCACGTGGGTGCTGCTGAAGTTGCACCACATCGTGATCGACGGACTGTCTGCGGCACCGATGGTCGGTGAACTTTGGCGAGAGTATTTCACTGATTGCGAACCAAAGCCGACGACGAATCAGGACGCAGGTTTCTTTCAATTTATCGAATGGGAAACTCGCTATTTGAAGTCCTCGCGGGCAGAAGTTGATCGTGACTATTGGAAGAGGATGCTCTCTGGCGCTAGAGGTGAAGCCGGACTTGAATCGGCACCAAACAAGTTGGTCGCGACGCATCACGGCGAAGGTGTGCAGTGCATCCATCTCGATCTGACCGAAGCACAAAACGAGAGTTTGGACGAGCTATCACATCGGCTCAACTGTCCGCCTTCGACTGTCTTGTTGTCGTTGTATTATCTGCTGCTCTGGCGGTTGTCTGGGCACAACGATCTGACTATCACCACCCCCGTCTCGGGACGTCCTGGCGGATTGAAAGGGCCATTTAGAGACAAGGTCGGTTGTTTCATCAACCTGGTTGCGACACGTTGTCTCGTTGACGGCGAGCAGCCGTTTGCGATGTTCGCGAAGTCGGTCAGTGAGCGATTTCTAGAGTCGATGGAGCACGGCCAGTTGCCGTTTTCCGAACAGCTTCGTGAAGCCGGTTTGTCGATCGATTCACCAGACGGGCGGCCCAGCTTTCCGTACTCATTCACCTATCAAAACATCTTCGCCGCATGGAGCAAGGATGCAGACTGGCAGGACCACGTCCGTTTTTGCTTTGACCTGTATCAAGAAATCGAAGACGACCTGACATTGGAAGTCTATGACTTTGGTGATCGGAAACGTGTGAATTGGAAATACCAGTCGAACCGGTTCTCGGATTCCGCGATCCGATCTTGGGCAAACGTATTCGATCATTTGTTAGCACAGGTTTGCGCTGACGCATCGGCGCGAGTCGACGAGTTGTCGCTGCTGTGCGACGAAGAGGTCGCGAAACTGCGGTGCCAATTTGATCGCAGGCAAGACGAGAACGTCGTTCCGATCACGGTGGCCGATTGGATCACCGATGTCGCATCGAAAATTCCAGATCACGACTGTGTGTTGGCCTGTGAGGATCGTTTGTCATACGGCCAGCTTGCAGAACGAGGGAAGTTCATTGCGGAGCGTCTACGTTTAAACGGAGTCTCGGCGGGCCATGTGATCGCGATTACAGATGACCGAAATATCGAAACGATCGTTAGCCTGTTCGGAGTCTTGACTGCCGGGGCGGCGTATCTCCCGATTTCATCGGAGGAACCGATGGAGCGACGTTTGCAGATGATTCGTGCTGCGAATGCGATCGAATTTGATGCAGCGTTGAAAACCGGAGGTAATTTCGCCGAACATGCGAAAGGAGTTTCCCTATCGACTGCATACGTTCTGTTTACATCCGGGACGACAGGGCAACCCAAAGCGGTACCGATTCGGCATGACAGTTTGGTCAACCTTTGTCACGCGATGATCGATCGGTATCAACTATCTGACCGGGACGTGATGCTGCAGTTCGCACCTTTGACGTTCGACATGTCGGTCGAAGAGATCTTTCCGGTGCTGTGCGTGGGTGGATCGATTGTGATCGCCGACGAAAATCGTTCGGCGTCCGTAAATCGTGACTTGATTCGGCGACACAATGTCACGCTGCTGAATCTTCCTCCGTCCTATCACTCCGCGATTCGGTCAGCATTTCCTCGCTGTGAAGAGTTTTATCAAGGTGTTCGGTTGGTCGCCTTTGGCGGTGATCGATTATCAGCAGAGACCGCTCGTGAAGTTCTCTCGGCCGGACCGCGGGTCTTCAATGCTTACGGCCCGACCGAAGCGACCGTGAATGCGACGATCGCGGAACAGCATTGTTGCGAAGATTCGAACGTCATCGTGGATATCGGTTCGCCGGTTAATGGGATCGCGATCGCAATCATGCGATCAGACGGTTCGTCGCTTCCGCTAGGAACCGTTGGTGAATTGTGCCTTTGGGGGCGTGGCATTGCCGATGGGTACATTCCCGATGGGTACATTGCCGATGGGGACACTGCGGACGGGGACACTGCGTTACAGTCATCTTCCTTCACGCGATGGATTTTTCCGGGCGACGTAGAGCCCACGGCATGTTATCGAACTGGCGATCAAGCCCGTATCATTGACCATCCATCGGGCAATGGGGAACTGACGATCGAACTACTTGGTCGAAGCGACGACCAAATTAATCTCCGTGGCTACCGAATTGAACCGCGAGAAATCGAATCTTGTCTCGTTTCACATCCGGGGGTTGAAGCTGCCGCGGTGATCGCGATTGGTGATAGGGGGCTCGCTGCCCTCTGTGTCGGGAAAGCGAATGTTGCTGGCCAGCTTGCAAGTTGGGTTGCTGCGAAGTTGCCCGAGCGAATGCGTCCGAGCAAATTTCGGTTCGCGGAACGACTTCCGCTAACTTCACGTGGAAAGCTTGACCGCACAGCCATCGCGGAATTGCTGATGCGATCGTCCGGAGCGGAGGGCGGTGATGCAGCAATGAGTGACGCCTCGTTATTCCGCTCGCCGCTGTGGTCGGATCTAGCAGCAGTACTTGAGGAAACGCTAGAACTTGAAAGCGTTCATCCCGCAGAACGATTTGTCGAAATCGGCGGGCATTCTTTGCTCGCGATCATCATTACCGCGAAGTTGTCTGACCGCTTCGGTGTCGATTTGCAGCTTCGCGACTTTGTGGCGGTCGATCGGTTGGGTGAACTGGCTGACGTGATCGAGAATTTGCGGGTGAGCCAACGTGTCGATGACAAAGGCGATTTAAAGAAGCTGCCAAAAAACGAACGACTGATGATCGATTCGGCGCCACTGACGCCACAGCAACAGCGTCTCTGGATTCTCGAACAACTGGGGCAAGGCGATTCCTACGTGATTCCGGCGATCGCAGAAGTCGAGGGCGAGTTGGACGCCGAGCGATTAACACAGGCACTTGATTGGATTCGTCAGCGACACGAGGCGTTGCAATTGTCGATTGAAACGACAGCCGAAGGACCGATTCAGCGTTTTGATTCGACCGCGAAGGTTCCGTTCGAATCACGAAAATTCTCCGATCACTCCACCGCACGCGAGTGGATCGATCAATGCGCAAAGAAGCCTTTCAATCTAAATGTCAGTCCGCTTTGGAAGGTATCGCTCGCGAAAGTTAGTAAACGTCAATCCATCCTGCTCATTAACTTCCATCATTTGATCATTGATGGCTGGTCGATGCAGCGATTCATTCATGAGCTGCAAGAGTTGTATCATGTCGACGGGGCTACGCTTCCGAATCGATGCGTTCCGGGCGGCGACATGTTGGGACGCTATGCGGCCTATTGCCAATGCCAATCGGAACGGTCACGCGGGCAAGTTGACCTGACGGACAATGGCAGTCGCCAGCGCTGCGTCGCGATGTACGGTGATTTGCAAGACGTGAATTTGTGGCCGGATCGAAGGCGACCGGCAAGGTTGTCAAGTTCGGGCGCGTCAACGGCCACCGTTGTCAATGCAGAGCTCAATCAACGCATCACTAAACTTTGCCGTGCGATCGGTATCACAAAGGCTTCGTTTTGGCTGGCGACGCTACGGTTTTATCTCGATCGCCGTCAGGGTGGCAACGATTTCGCGATCGGAATGCCAACATCGGGGCGTGACGAACGGGCGGTGGTCGATCTGATCGGGTTCTTCGTCGGAACACTCGTGTTACGGTTGGATAATCCCGGAGACAATGAATCGATTACGGTCGTCGATTGGTTGCGTCATGCGAACCAGCAATTGTCAGACGCAATGCTGAATCCATCATTCTCGGTTGATGAGATTCTGACGTTCACGCAACCGGAGCGTCGACTTGATCGATCACCGCTATTTCAGGTCCTGTTCAGCTACGCGGCTGAATCGGTGAAGCCATTTGAACTTGGCAAAGCGATCTTGAGACCGGTACTGCCGAAGGTCGACCAAGCAAAATTCGAATGGACCGTTTCGGTCAGCGAAATGCTAGATGGTAGCGCAAGTTTGTCGCTGGAATACTGCACGGATCTGTTCTTTCAATCGACGGCGCAAGCGGTCGTGCGACAGCTTGTCGAGACCGCCGATGTTTTGGTTCACCAGCAGCAATCCCTGCTAAGAACTCTCTCGATACGCGAATCGAGTTCCAAGCACGACGAAGAAATAATCCGGCCGGTTCGAGCGTTTAGCAGTGCGTTCGGCGAACACGTCTCTGGATCACCCGAATCGATCGCGATCGAAGACGGGCAGGCGAAGCTGACCTATCGCCAGTTGGAGCAACGATCGCGATCACTGCGGTCGGTCGGTGCTGGCGACGTGCCGGTCCAAATCGCAACGGACCGATCGGTCGAATCTTTGATCGAACTGATTCGCTGTTTACGGGCGAATGCCCCGTTCGTGTTGACGGACCGCATGATCACGAAAAATTTGGCTCACCATTCGTCAACTTTGGATGACGCCGCGTGTGTCGCATTGACCTCGGGAACCCAGGGAATCCCGAAGGGCGTCGTTATCCGGCGTGATTCACTGGATCGTCACAACGAAGCGTTTGTTCGCCTTTTGAATCTATCCACAACCGATCGGGTCACGCAGTATGGATCGGCAGAGTTCGATCTGTATTTGGAGGAAGTCTTGCCGACGTTGCGGGCAGGGGCGACGTTGTGTCTGGTGCCTGAGGATTGTCGTCTTGACCCGATGGCGTTTACGAAATGGGTGATCGAGAACGCGATCACCGTCGTTGACTTGCCGACGGCATTCTTCCATCGCTGGGCCGAATCGATTGTATCGCTGCCGCATTTTCCAAATTTGCGTGCGGTTGTGGTTGGCGGCGAACGGTTGGATCGTGATTTGGCAACGGGCTTTGTGGCTGCGTTTCCATTAATCGATTTATGGAACAGCTACGGTCCGACAGAAGCCACGATCATTTGCACGGCACACAAAGTCAGCGCAATGGAGGATCATGCGGAAGTGCCGATCGGAATCCCATTTGCCGGCGCCAAATTGTTGGTGGTCGATTCTGCAGGAACTCGCGTCCCGTCTGGTTGTCCGGGAGAACTCGTGATTGCCGGGATAGGATTGGCGAACGGCTATTTGAAGGCCGAAGAGTTGGGTCGTGGCAACGGGTTTCGAAGACATCCAGAGGATCCGTCACGTATCGCGTATTGGACCGGCGATCGCGTACGAGTCGATCAATCGGGAGTGTTCCATTTTCTGGGGCGACTGGATGACCAGATCAAAGTGCGTGGCGTGCGAGTTTATTTGAACGACGTTGCCGAGCGGATTCGAAAACATGCTGCCGTCGCGGCGGTTGCGGTGGTTTGCGAGATGGACGCTGCATCACCAACGCTCGTTGCCGCGGTCGTCTTGAAAGACGCTCTCAATCCGAACGTGGCGATCCGCCGCGAGCTTGCTACTGCGTTGCCGGCTTCGATGCGACCGAGTCAATGGTGTTTTTGCGAAGCGATCCCAATGACGAACCGCGGGAAAGTCGACCGTCGAGCGATCATGAACTTGGCATTGAGTTCGACTTCGGAAACGCTCGGTTCGGAAGCTACCGCGGAATGGGATGGCGAGCCACAAACACAACTCGCTGCGATCTGGGAAGCCTTACTTGGTCATCGGGATTTTACCGCTGACGATGACTTCTTTTTGGTCGGTGGCCATTCGTTGATGGCGGCGATGCTGGTACGAGAAATCGAACTGGCATTTGACGCCAAGGTTGCTCTGTCGCGGATTTTCGAAACACCGACGATTCATGCGCTAGCTAAGTTGATCGGGCCTGCCGATCAGGTCACTTCGAAAACGGAGCAAGCGCCGAGATCGAACATGTTGCACCGGCCATGCAAAGATCCATTTGCCAACACCGTCAGTGTGCTGTTGCCCGGATTGCCGGGAGTGTCTCAGGTTTACGAACCACTTGTCACCAAGCTGAGTGAGCGATCCGAAGCGTTCGCATTTTCGATCCCCGGCATTGATGGGCGGGAGTCGATTCCGGAAAGCATCGACAAGCTTTCTGACCGCTGGGCCTTTGAATTGACCAGTGTTTTGCGATCAAACGAAACACCGCTACAGATCTTTGCACACAGCTTTGCCGCCAGTGTCTTGTATCGGATGTTGTGTAACCATCGACCATGGTGTGAACGGATCGAGCGCTGCGTTTTGATTGATGCGATGCCGCACCGGCCCATCGATTGGACTGCGGAATCACGATGGATGGCGGGAACGCCGATGACGCCGGAGATCACTGGTCTGAATCACCAAACGCGCGCAGCACTTGCGATGCTGCTGAGATCTTCGTCGATTGAGTCCGGCGAGCCACTGCCGATGGACATCGAATTTGTTATCGCATCGCAAAGTCGAGCTTGGATCGACGATCGAGCGTGGGATTCGTTCTTCCGATCCGTTCGCCAAGTCGATTGCGAAGGCGATCATGCCAGTTTGGTTCAGTTGCAACACTGCGACGCTTGGCTTTAGTTCAATACCTCTTACCAGCAATCAGCTATGAATTCCCAATTATCCAACGATCAAAACGGGCAAGGGCAGCGACGGCATTTTTTGAAAACGGCACTCGTGTCAATGTTTGCCGGATCGGTTGCCCAACAAGCTCGTACGACAAGTGCCGCAGATCCTCCATTTGACATTCATGACCCATCGGTTCAATGGCCGCCGGGATGGACCGGTGACGAGCAAATTGTGATGTTGCTGTATCCGGGGTTCACCGCGTTGGACCTCTTCGGACCGCACCATTTGTTTTCCTTGATGATGGGAGCGAAGGTGCATTTGGTCGCGGCAACGGACACACCGGTTCTGACCGATACGAAGATCGAAGTCCGCCCGACGACAACCTTCGATCAATGTCCCAGCTCACCGACGATTTTTTTTGTGCCCGGCGGTACTGGCGGAACCTTGGATGCCGCGAAGGACATCGCCACGCGGGACTTTGTCGCCGCTGTTGGAGCCAAGGCAGATTTTGTAACCAGTGTTTGCACTGGTTCGATCTTGCTGGCAGCGGCAGGCTTGCTTGACGGATACAAGGCGACGTCGCACTGGATTACTCGCGACCTGCTGTCAGAGTTTGGTGCAATTCCGGTCGATCAACGCGTCGTCGTCGATCGCAATCGAATCACCGGCGCGGGAGTGACAAGCGGATTGGATTTCGGCTTGCAGATGGTGCAGGACCTCCGCAATCAGCAATACGCCGAAGCGGTTCAGTTGTTTGCCGAGTACGACCCTCAGCCGCCCGTCGACAAGGGCAGTCAGGCGAAAGCCGATCCAGAAATCAGCGGTTTGCTGATGCAGATGCACGAACCCTATCGCCAGCTGGTTCGCGAATTGACAACGGAATTGAACTAGGCCTCTAGGTATTGCTTTTAAGTACACGTAGGAACATCGAGATTGAGATGAGTCGATACAACGTCGTTTTGGTTTGTGGCTTTTTGTGTTTGATGACCGGTTCGCTGAGGGCGGAATTGGTGACCGGTGGTGTGGCAACCATTGCGTTGTACGACACGCCATCGAACGCATCGTTTGCGGATCGTTTTTTTGTTGGTGACGAGGCCGCGGCGCTGACCCGTTCGGCTCTATTGGACACGGGCGGCAATCCGGCGGAAGCTTTCGACCGTTTTCCCGGCGGTGTCGTGATGGGGATTAACAGCGGTTCTTTAGTGCAGCCGTCTGGACGATCACGTCAAGCGACAACGTTGGATTTTGATTCTCAAGCCAGCGACCTCACATCTTTTCTGGCGAGTTGGGCTGCGGCGACACCCGGCTTTGGCGCCTTTGGTCCAAGTTTGGTTGGTGGGGAAAAAGTGGGGATCGACGGAGTGCTGCGGTTTAATTCGCCATTGGGAGTGGCGGTGATCGGAGATTTGGCGCTGCAGTACGATTCGACATCGACGTTTGGTGAAGGGTTAACCTTGACACAGAACGTTGATGCCAATGCGGTCCTGTGGCAGTTGGATATCGACGACAGCAC
This sequence comes from Rhodopirellula sp. MGV, assembly GCF_002251265.1. NCBI lineage: Bacteria > Pseudomonadati > Planctomycetota > Planctomycetia > Pirellulales > Pirellulaceae > Rhodopirellula > Rhodopirellula sp. MGV. The sequence goes on from NZ_NPDI01000028.1 coordinate 290,195, forward strand.
GTTTGTGATGGACGAGAACGGATTTTCTTTTGAAGCGGACATGCAAACCGCTTCCATCCCAGCCGGTTTCTATGGTTTGGACAGTAATGCCGGGCGTTTTTCGATCAATGCGATCACGGCGATTCCTGAACCGTCGTCGTTGTTCGCGTTAGTTGGCGTTTCGGTCGTAACGTTGATACGCAGGCGACGTCGAATGTCAAACCGATTTGCGACCAGGCGGCGGGCTAAATGATGCGTCACCGAGGGTTTACGCTGGTCGAGCTGTTGGTTGTGATCACTATCATTGGCATTCTTGTTTCGCTCGTATTGCCAGCCGTGCAGGCGGTTCGGGAATCGTCGCGGCGGATGCAGTGTCAGGACCAGATGCGGCAGATCGGTTTGGCGACATTGCTGTTCGAGAATACCGAATCGTTTTTGCCGGCGGCGACCTATGGTGATCCGTATGGCAACCTACCAAACGGGAATTTTAAGAACGGTTTGTCTGGCAGCCCGCTAACGGAACTGTTGCCTTACTTGGAACAGCAGGGGCTTTGGGACCGGTACGACCGAACCAAGGACTGGTTTCATGAAGACAATCAAGATGCGGTGACAAAGATTGTTCCGTTTTATCGCTGCCCCTCCTCGGTCGGCGGCTCCGTCCAGCGGGGCATTCAACGTGTGGTCGGAGGGATGGGGGATCTTTATCTTGACCGCGCTGCGGGGACGACTGACTACACAGCCGTTTATAGCTGGGGATTTCCGTATGCAATTCCGAGTGTGCAATTCACGCGTGATCCCTGGGCGATGGGCGCTCTTTCGCCCGTGGGTGAAAACTCGACAGGGTTTCTCGGTTCGGGACTGAACTTTCAACGCCCCAAGCGAACAATGACCCTTGACGGATCCAGCCACACACTGACCTTTGTCGAGCAAGCAGGAAAGACAGACACGTGGATCAACGGGCGATTGTATGAAGCGAGCCCAACGGCCGCGCGGGCTTGGTCCCCTTGGGCTGGGCGCGGATGTACTTGGATACTGTCGTATCAATCCGATGGGATCACTTGGTCACCGACGGGCCTTGGCCCTTGCAACGTCAATTGCAACAACCGCCAGGGCATCTATGCGTTTCATGTCGGCGGGGCGAACAGTGTCTTCTTAGACGGTAGCGTTCATTTTTTGAGCCAAGAGATCGATCCTGAAATCTTGTATGCGCTTGTGTCACGTTCCCGTGGCGATCAAACCGGAGAGGACTATTGAAGGATCTCGCTCAAACGATCAAGTCCAGACGCGGAGGAATTCAGTGGCTTCTGCAAACTGTGTTGTCTGGATTTTTACTTGGCTGTAGTGTTGAACCCAATACGCCACCAATACCGCTGTATCCGTTGCGTGGGCGAGTGACCTTGGATGGGGACCCGGCGACTGGTGCAACCATCAAGTTTCTTCCCGTCAATGTTGTGAAACAGAGAACGGGCGATGAAAAATCTACGAGGTCGTTCCGCAGGATTCCTGCAGCGACAGTGGATCAAACGGGAGCGTTCCAGGCCAGCTACTTTGGCATCGGTGACGGTGCGCCCGTCGGCGAGTACAAGGTGTTGGTGTTCATGCTGGAAACGCCACCCGGGGGCGGACTGCCCGTTGATCGTTTTCAAGGACGCTATCTCAACGAGGATCATCCCGTCGCAACACTGACCGTTCGGCCAGGAGAGAACGATTGCGGGACGATTGAATTGGGCAAGAAGTAGCCAGCAATTGCCGCTCGATTCTTGATTCTAACAGTCCATTTGCCACAGCGATTTGCTCTCTCTCGCGATCGCCAAGAAGGATTCGAAGTAGTCGATTTCAAGATCCGTTTTACGAATGCCCAAGAAGATCTGTTTAGGGATGCCTTTCTTGCCGAGTCGGATGGCCGCGATCGGGAAGCGTTGTTTTTGCTCGTCGACCAGCCAGCGTGGCAGCGCCGAGACGCCGCGACCGCTGGCGACCATTTGCAGCAAAATGTCTGTCGTTTCGATCAACTTGTGTTTCTGCGGAATGACACCCGCAGGCGTTAAGAACTGGCTGAAAATGTCCAGTCGGTCGACGCTGACAGGGTAAGTGATGAGTGTCTCGTTGATCAGCTGTTCTGGGACGACGTATTGTGTGCCGGACAATTCGTGATCTGCTGCCACGACAAGTACTTGTTCAAAGTCGAAGACCGGTTCGAAAACCAACCCAGCCTTTTGCAGCGGGTCTGGGGTGACAAGCATGTCGATTTCGTGGTTGTACAACGCTTCGATGCCACCGAACTGAAATTTCTGGATCACATCCAAATCAACTTGCGGCCATACGTCAAGAAAGGGCGAGGCAACCTTGAGGAGCCAACGGTAGCACGGGTGGCACTCCATCCCGATCCGCATCGTCCCGCGTTCGCCATTGGCAAACTGTTGCAGCCTTTGTTCGGCACGTTCAAACTGCGGGAGCAAACGGTTGGCTAAGGCGAGCAAGTGTTCGCCGCCCTGCGTCAACCGCAATGAGCGTCCTTCGCGAACCCAGATTTCGAGGCCGAGCGATTCTTCGAGTTTACGGATCGCGTGGCTGAGCGCCGGCTGGGTGACGAACAGCGATTCGGCGGCGGCCGTCAGCGACCCGAACTGGTCGACAGCTCGCAGGATTTCTAGATGTGAACGCTCAACGATGGACATCCTCGGTTCCTGGTGATTCATGAGTAGAAGTCATGGGATGATCAGTATTAATCATTTTTGTTCATGGATGACTGGCGGTAGGTTACGTCGCGGACTTCAAAAACACAACGTAGCACCCCAAATCGGAGCAAGCAGTGACGACGACACACAATCTGGGATTCCCGCGTATCGGATCGAAGCGAGAATTGAAATTCGCCCAAGAGGCCTATTGGAAGGGGCAATCCAGTCGCGAAGAGCTGGCATCGGTTGGGGCCGAGCTGCGACGAAAGAACTGGGCATCGCAGTGTGAACTCGATTGGTTGCCGGTTGGTGATTTCAGTTTTTACGATCAAGTTCTCGACATGAGTATGGCGTTGGGGAACTTGCCTGGGCGTGTCGCCGATCTTTCCGGGCATGAACTCGATCAATACTTCCGCGTCGCCCGAGGCCGCTCGGAACATCAGGCAGATGAAACATCGGGGTGCCCTTGTGGTGTCGCCGCGGGAGAGATGACGAAATGGTTCGACACGAACTATCACTACATCGTTCCCGAGTTCGATGCCGAAACGAATTTCGTATTGCAAGCCGGCTCGCTGATCGATCAGATCCGTGAAAGTCGGCAGCACAACGTCAACGCGAAGGCGGTCATTGTCGGACCGTTGACGTATCTCGCGATCGGGAAATCGAAAGATGGTACTGACAAGCTCTCGCTGTTGAAACGATTGCTGCCAGTCTATCGTCAGCTAATTGAAGCGATTCACGCGGAAGGGATCGAGTGGGTACAAGTCGATGAACCGATCCTAGTGACTGAGTTGGAAGGTGATTGGCAGCAGGCGTTTGTCGATGCGTATCAAGCATTGGCGGGACTTGGGGCAAAGTTGTTGTTGGCAACTTACTTTGGCCGCTTGGGCGAGAACCTCGATCTCGTAACGAGTCTGCCGGTCGCGGGGATTCATTTGGATGCGATCAATGCACTGGAGGAAGTCGACACGTTGATTGCCAAGACGCCACCGGATCATGTTTTGTCATTGGGGGTCATCAACGGACGAAATATCTGGAAGACAGACTTAGTTCGAACGCTCGAATGGCTCGAGCCTATTGCCCAGCGACTGCTCGACCGACTTTGGATCGCGCCATCTTGTTCTTTATTGCATGTGCCGGTTGATCTATCGAACGAGACCAAGATAGATACGGAGCTGAAGTCTTGGCTGGCGTTTGCGGTCCAAAAGGTAGACGAATTGCGTATCTTGAAGACCGCTTTGGATGACGGACGCACCGCCGTGCGGACAGAACTTGACACAAACCAAGTTGCGATCGAGTCACGTCGGTGTTCGATGAACGTCAACGACGTCGCTGTCCAGCAAGCGGTTGCGAACATTGATGACGAGCTTGGCTGTCGTGCGAGTTGCTACAGCGAGCGTTCGGTGCTGCAACGTCGTGCATTGAATTTACCTTTGTTTCCAACGACAACGATTGGTTCGTTCCCACAAACGGCTGGCATTCGTCGGATCAGGCGGCAATTCAAATCAGGCGATATGGACGACTCCACCTATCGGTCACGGATCAAGATAGAAATCAAAGAGTGCATTCGGCTGCAGGAAGAACTCGGGTTAGACGTCTTGGTTCATGGGGAAGCTGAACGAAATGACATGGTCGAGTACTTTGGCGAACTACTACGCGGATTCGCGTTCAGTGAGAACGGTTGGGTGCAATCGTACGGTTCTCGTTGCGTGAAGCCGCCGATCCTGTTTGGTGACGTCAGCCGACCGGAACCGATGACGGTTGGCTGGATTCGATATGCGCAATCGTTGACTGACAAGCCAATGAAAGGAATGCTGACCGGACCGGTGACCATTTTGAATTGGTCGTTTGTGCGTGACGATCAGCCTCGTGGGCAAACGTGTAAGCAGATCGCATTGGCGATTCGTGAAGAAACGTTGGACTTGGAGCGTGCTGGAATCCAGATTATTCAGATCGATGAAGCGGCGCTTCGCGAAGGCCTTCCGCTGCGACGAACAGAATGGGATCGGTATCTGGAGTGGGCGATCGAGTCCTTCCGCATCGCGGCAAACGGGGTCTGCGACGCAACACAGATTCATACCCATATGTGTTACTCGGAATTCAACGACATCTTCGAATCAATTTCGCGGTTGGATGCGGATGTGATCACGATCGAGACGTCACGGTCTGATATGGAATTGCTTGACGTTTTCGACCAATTTCGCTATCCCAACGAAATCGGACCCGGCGTTTACGACATTCATTCGCCCAATATCCCTCGCCAGGATCAGATCGTTGATTTGATGAACAAGGCGGCCGCACAAATCCCCATCGGGCGATTGTGGGTGAACCCAGATTGCGGCTTGAAAACGCGGCAGTGGGACGAGGTTCTTCCTTCACTAACCAACTTGGTCGCCGCCGCAAAACAGCTTCGCAAAGAGCATTCACTTCAGCCATTGCCTAGCGATTGACAAATCGCTGAAGCAAAAAAGAACCGCCAAAGCGATGGGCTTTGGCGGTTCGTCGTTTTAATGCGGTTGCGACTTGCGTCGCGTCGTTCGCTTAACGGCGACGGCGACGCAGCATGACGGCTGCACCGAGGGTGCCGATCAAAGCAAAGCTGGATGGCTCAGGAATCGCGGTGACCGAAGCCAACGTCAGCGTGTTGCCGAAGTTGATGAATTGGTCAAAGTTGTAATTGTTTGCCATCGTGAAGTTGGGGTTTGCTGGCTGATAGTCAGCGAGCGAAAACGTTACTTGGCTTCCGACCGTTGGTCCGACCAAGTCAACGGTTCCCAGCGACAGTTCGACGGTGTTGGCTGCGACGCCACTACCTTGAGTTCCGCCAGCGAAGTTAAACGCGGTGAAGGTATCGCCGTCGTTTCCAGATGCGGAGAACTGAAAATTGGGGTTGCGAGTTCCGTTTTGGAAAGCGTCTTGAGCGGTCGAGTTCAACTCGATCGCGTAAGTACGCAGACCTGAGGTCTCAAGTAGGTTGGTGTCTGCCCCGGTTGCGGTTTCTCGCAAGATGACTTCGACACCACGAATGGTTTGGTCAGGGTCAACGTTGATGACGGTGTTACCGATCGCATCAATGCCGTTGGCCCGATAGAAGACGTCGTAAACGAGTTCGGCTTGAACCGAAGGGACAGCTGCGATCAGCAGTGCCAGGCAAATCAAAATTCTCATGGTGTTATCCAAAATTTAGTGAGGGTTGTTATTGAAATCGGGGGGAGGAATTACGAACGAGCCGCGAAGAAATTAGGAGCGAAGTAGCCGTCTAGGTCTTCGAGGTTGATGGTCCCGTCTCCGTTACCGTCGAGCGTTGCGTTGTAGGTGGCATCACCTTGCGACGCGAAGAAGCCTGGTGCGAAGTAGCCATCCAGGTCGTTCAGGTTGACTGCCCCGTCGCCATCGGCATCGCCGTAGAGACGGAAGAAGTTGTCGTTGTCCCCGTCCGCGGCGGTTTGACCGCCGAACAGGTAGTCGGTCGCCATCGTGCTCGATCCCGCCACGACGCTAGCCGCGGTGATATCGAGTCGGTAGTTGCCGTCGATCAGCGAATTGCCCAGGACACCGGAGCCGAGTCGCGTTGCGACCAAAGCGTCGCCAGCGTCGAAGGTCAAGACGGCGATCGTCTTGCCACCAACGTTGGTTGCGGTGACCGTCAGGCCGGTGACCTCTGCGTCGAGGTCGATGTTGGTCAGGCTGAATGCCTGTTCCACAGCCGCCAAGTCAACTTCGGTGTTGAAGGTGACGGTGACGGAAGTGATTTGTGAACGCGAAGTGCCGCCATCGTTGATGACCACGCCTTCGACTTCTGGGATGACGTCGGCACCGATCGAGTAAACGCGAATCGTGTTGCTGACCTCGTTGCTGACCACCAGCATCGGTGCGCCACTCGGGCTGTCCGCTGCCGAGATGAACGTCAAGCCTTCGGGGCTGACGTCATTGGTGTCGTGCAGAATCTGAGCCAAGACGACGTTGCTCGGATCGGTGACATCAAAGACTGCGGTTGCGTTTGCACGCTCCATACCGATGAAGGCGTAAACCTTCGAATCGATTTGTCCGATGACGACGCCTTCCGGTTCGGTGCCTTTGTTGTCACTGCGTCCGTCGTCATACAGCCCCAACGCGTCAGTGGCTCGTGCGAGCAAGTCACCGCTGTCGAAGACCAAGTCGCCGGCTTCGTTCCAGATCGAGAACGAACGACCGCCGTAGGAGTACAGTGCGTCGAAGTCACCGTCGCCGTCGGCATCACCCATCAGGTTGGTGATTTCCAGTTCTCCGGCCGCTGCCGCGTCTTGCAATGCTTCGGCATTGGGGAACATGGTCGGATCCAACGTCACGCTTTGGATGTCGGTCTCTTCGGCGTCGCGGGCGTCACCTTCGTTCGCGGTGATGAAGTAAACCGAGCCACCTGACACATAGTTCGCGATCGCGTCGGGCTGGAACAGGCCGCGGATCGGGAAGCTGCCCAGGGTCAACGCGTCGGGCGAGTTGTTGGTCGGATCGATTTGGGCGTTGATCGCCGCGTGATCCTTGTACCCGAGTGGCAGGATGTCGGTGACAGTACCGGTCGACAGATCGATCAAGGCGACAGCGTTGTTTTCTTGCAGTGTGACCACTGCCAAGCTGCCGTCTGGGACGACGGTGATGTATTCCGGCTCGACGTCTTGCGAGACGGTGTTGCCGGGAGTCAGTTTGACGCCGGCGGCACGCAGTGCGTCTTCGCTGCCGTCAAAGGCGGTGAAGTCAGCCGTTTGGACGGTCGCGGTTGCGACGCCCGAGGTCAGGTCAATGATGCTGACCGAACCGGCCGGATCGACAACCGGGTCACCACCAGGTTCGCCTTCGTTGGCAACCAGCAAGTGGGTTCCGTCGGGAGTGAACGTGACCATGTCGGGCAATGCACCGACTTCGACGCTGCCTAGGAACACCCCGTCAGCCGCGTTGTAGAAGAACACGTAGCCCGACGCTTGCTCGTCAGCACCTGGAACCGCCGCAGCGACGATACCGTTTGCGTTGACGGCGACACTGGTGATCGCGTCGTCGCTGGCACCGTCGGTCGTTGGCGTGAGTGTCGACAGCAGCACAGGGTTGGCCGGGTTCGACAAGTCCACGATTTGCAAGCCGGCACCCGAGGTGACGAACAGGCGGTTGGTGGCCGGATCGAAGGTCGAGATTTCGGCACCCAACAATCCGGTGTCGATTCCGCCGACTGCGGTGAAGGCGGTCGAGCCGTCTGGTGTTGCCGACAGGGCTTGGAAGGCCGTTCCGTTTCCGCGAACCGCGAAGCTGAACACTCCGCCGTCGACGCCGTCGGTGATCAGTTCGATGGTCGCGTCGTGGATGCCTTGTTTGGTGGCGTCAAAGGTGACGTCAAAGGAAACGCTTCCGCCGGGGATGATCGTGAAGATCGGCGTGACTCCAAAGCTGAACGCGTCCGCTTCATCACCGGTGAACGATGCGCCGGTGACATTCAACGGCACGGTGCCGGGGTTGGAAACGGTGAAGGTCTTGGTGACCGAGCCGCCGTCGACTTCTGCACTACCGAAATCGGTTCCGGCCAGTGGCGAAACAAACGCTTCGCCTTCGTCGATGGCAACTTCGTTCGATCCCGTGACGGCGATCTCGGGCGAGTCGACGATGACGTAGACGACTTCCAGTTGAGGACGATGCGCGATCGTGCTCGATTCAGACGTTTCGATTCCCCAGCCGTCGGTGCCGTTTTCCCAAGGCTCGAACAACCAACCGTTGTTGGTGCGTTGTCCGCTGACCCATGATTGCAGGTCGGCGGTCACGTCCCAATCTTGGAAGCCGGCTTGGGCATTGGGGTCACGATTCGGATTTCCGGCGAAGGCGGTGTACTCGGTCGCTGCTTCGACACCGTCAAGGCTGACGCCACCGTCCAAGCTGTTGTACGTGTCGGTTTCTTGCCACGAGGTCAACATCGGGTAGAAGCGAGCACCGTCACCTTGCGAGTTGTTAGCGATGCTGGCCGTACGCAGACGTGCCGAGATCACTTTCGCACCCGCTGGGATTTGGCTTGCCGCATCGCCGATGATGTCGTCGAAGCGAATCAGGCCGCGGCCTTCGCTGCCGTCATAGTCGATGAACAACCCGCCGTCTTGCGAGTAGTCTTGGTCCGGGTTGACGCTGCTGATCACAGTGTCTTGGGTTCCCGAGTAATCGTTGACGCCGTCGCGGAAGGTCGCGATTTGGGCACCGGCAGGTACCCACTCGATGACCAAGCGTGGTCCGGTCGTCGGATCGCCGTTCTCGCTGCTGCGGAACGCCCAACCGTCGGTGTTGTTGGTCCAGCCTTCCATCAACCAACCGTTGTTGGTTTCGCCGTTCGCCCAAGCTTGAATGTCGGGCAGGACGCTGACGAAGTGTTCGCCAGTACCGGTCGCTCCGCCACCACCGGCGGTTCCGATTTGCGATTGGGCTTGTCCGACGACTTCACCCGAATCGACTTGGATTCCGTTACCGAACGCATCCCAGGTCGCCGTTGCCGGATCCCAGTCGGATGCCATGCGGTAGAACTCTCCGCCGTCACCGGTGTTGTCGGTGTAGACGACGAGGTTGGCCGACGTGATGATCGCGTCGGCTGGGATTTGGCCAGGGCCATCGCCGAACATATCAGCGAATCGCAGCAGGACTTGTGAAGCGACACCGCTGCGGTCCCAGTCGACCAACAAGTCGCCTTCGGGAGCCGAAACGACGCTCGGTGCGTTTTCACGAATCTGTGCGTCCGACAGCCCGGTGTAACTTCCGTAGCCGAAGTCGATGTTCTGTTGCAACGAACGGCGGTAGACCAATCCAAGGCGGATGTCCTTGGATTGGGTTTCACCGGCGATGCCGTTTCCGTCGACGAACGAGATGTTGACCCGACGCAAGCCGCCGGTCAAGTTTGGCTCGGTGGCTTCGAAGGTGACCGCACGCAGGACGGCTTCGATGGCCGTTTCGTCAGCTGCGGCGTTGAACGTAATCGTCAGTGCCGAGTCGCCCGAACCGGCAACAAAGGTGCCGACGACGGTTCCGCCAAAGGTCACATCCGAACCGCTGATTCCGACCAGGCCAGCGGTGCTGCCTTCGTTGCGGATCGACAGGATGTCCGACGGCAGTTGGCCGGCAACCAACTCGAACGAAGCGACCGCACCATCGGCGAACAAGTCACCGACCGACGAGAGGTCCAGCATGCCGTCGACGCCAACCGGCAAATCGCCGATGCCGTAGTACGATTCGCCAGCCGAAGCGGTCAGCGCGGGGGCTTCACCGTAACCGGAGATGTTGATGGTCACGGTTGCAGTCGAGCTGCCACCGAAGCCGTCGGTCATCGTGTAGGTGAACGTGTCGGTTGCGGTGTCACCGGTGTAAAGCTCGGCGATGGTGGCCGAAGGCGTGTAGGTGATCGTTCCGTCAGGATTGATCGAGACGGTCGAACCCAATGCGGTGGTGCCGGAAACCGACTCGATCGACAGCAGACCTGGAACCGGACGGGCGACAGGCTGTTGCAGCGAATCGAATGGCACGAACGCAAAGCTGAACGGCTGGTTTTGACGTCCCAGGCCAGGCATGTCGTGCGAGCGGAGCAGGAAGTTTCCTTCGCCGTCGCTGCCGTAGCTCAGGAAGTTGTCTTCGATTTCGGTGTCATCTTGGTTGGTCAGGACCAGCATTCCGGTTTCAGGAGTCTGGCCAGGGATGCTGACTTTCCATTCGAAGCCGCCGGTTTCGACCGCTTGACGTTCGACGGTAAATTCGCCGATCGCACGTGTCACGGTGTTGGGGCCTTCACGTTCTGGATCGATCGTGCCGGCAACCAAGTTTTGTGCGTTGCGTGGGACAAAGACGAACGAGAATCCGCCGTCTTCGCCGTCAGCAAAGTCTTGAGTGTTGTCACGAACGGCGATGCCGTAGCGGCTGGTGCCGGGGATGGCTTGAGCTGAGACGACGTTGTCGCCGTTTTCGTTGCCAATGACGAACAGGAATCCGTCGGTCGCGGCATCGGTTACACCAGGGATCGAAACTTCGTAGCGACCTTGGTCCGACTTGCTGATGTCGATCGACGAGACGCCGTTGCCAGCGGTTAGCATGCCGCTTGCGTCGACGTGACCGCCAACCCAGTTGTCAGCGAACGAGAAGTAAGCAACCGAGACATCGGCGTCCGCTGCCGCGTCAGCGCCGAACTGTTGCAGTGCCAACGAGGTTCCGCCGCTGCCGTTTGCGTAGGCTTGGACCAGGCGGTAGTTGCTGTTCGGGCTATCAAAGTTTTCACGAATCGTTGCCATCACGATACCGCTCGTCGGATCGATCGCCGTTCCGTTTTGCAGAACTTCGACGTTGCCGGTGGTACCGCCGCTGATGGTGATCGCGTTGTCGCCGGTACCGGTTTGGGCAACCGTCCAAACGCTAGAACCGTCAACCGACAGGTTAGCCGATGGGATGCCAGCGGGTGTGCCGAGCAATGCTTCGACGTCAGGATCGACATCGTTGCCCAGGACGGTCAGCTTTGCACCGTCGATGTTCTGCTCGTTCAGGTTGATAACATCGTCGTACGCCGTCGGGGCTTGGTTTTCGCCTTGAACCGTAACCGTTACTGTCGCGGTCGATACCGATCCACGTCCGTCACGAATGGTGTACGTGAACGTGTCCTGAATTGATTCGCCGTTACCGAGGTCGGTGATCGACGCGTCCGCGGTGGCAGGGTCATAGCTGAACGTGCCGTTGTTCAGCGTTACCGTTGCGCCATGAGCACTGGTCGACTGGAACGAAGTGATCGAGAAATCCAAGCCGTTGAATCGTTCCAGCGGCGAGTCGTATGGCAAGAAGATGAACTGGAAGTCACCGGCGTCGGCTGGCAGGGTGTAGGTGCCCGATTGACGAAGGTCGACGCGGAAACCGTTGCCACTTGGTGTGGCAAAGACGGCTTGGCTAGCAGGAACGTTGGTCAAAGATCCGTTGACGTCGGCGTATTCGCCGCCGGTAGCAACGGCGATCAATGCACCGTCATCGGGGGTGTAGCCGTTGACTTGGATCAGCGGGGCGCCATCGGTGTCGCTGCCGATCGAAACGTCGCCATAGAATTGGCTGAGGTAATAAAAACCTTCGCGTGATTGGGCGTTACCGCCGATCAATCCGCTGGTCCCGCCTGGGACATACACGAAGCTGATCGGTGCGCTCTTAAAGCCGGTCGCGTCTTGATCGCTGTCGAGTTGACGAATCAACCAACGGTTGTCGAATCCCGGCAGAACCGAAACAATGTTGTCGTCGTTGCTTCCACCCATTGCGAACAACATCCCGTCATACGGGCTGCTCGCTTCAGGAATGGTGACTTCGTACAGACCGGGTTGAACCATACGGACGTCCGCTTGCGAAACGCCAACACCGCCAAGCAGGTTGCCGTTTTCATCGATATGGCCAGAGGTCCAGCCTTCGGCAAATGGGAAGAACGCCGCGTTGATTGGTGCGGTGCGTTCGCCACCACCGATGCCGTTGCCAGTTGCGAAGCCGTAGCTGCTGAATGCGCCGTAGGTTTCGATCGTGGTGTAAGGGGTGGTGTTGTCGGCGATAGTACCGAGCAAGACGCCGTCGCTTGGGTAGAGGTTTTCGCCACCGCGGCCGATCGCAACGTCACCGTTGTTCGGAGCGCTCTGGATGGTCAGGTCGTTGGGGCCGGCGGTCGTGCTGACAACGTTCCAAACCGCGTTGGTGTTTCCGGTCGCGTCGGTGTTGCCGAAGATATGTGCCGCCGAAACCGAGTACTTGGTGGTATCGGGGTGATAGTCATTCGTCAGTGCATCGATTTGGGTTGCGGTCAGCTTATCAGTGACTGCACCGGTGTCATCAACCGCGACAACGCCATCGTTTTGTGGGATAACCGAAACGCCGAAGGTGACGGTGGCCGACTTGCCGGACGCGTCAGTGGCGGTGACCGTCAATTGGCTGTAGCCGAATTGGTCTGCCGAGGGTGTGATCACCAGGTCGTCACCTGAGATTTGGCCGCTCAGCAATCCGCTCAATCCGGTATCGACGGTGTAGGTCAGCGTGTCGCCCGCGTCGACGTCGGTGAAGACGGTCGTCAAGTCGATTGGCGAGGAGGGGGTATCTTCGTTGATCACCAAGTCTGCGGGAGTCGCGATGACTTCGGGGGCATCGTTGACACCGACCCAGTTGACCGTCACGATGCCCAGTGCCGAATCGGATCCGTCGGTTGCTTGATAAACAAAGCTGTCGACATCGGTTTGGCCGGCTCCGAGTGCACGGATCGCGTCGCCCGATTGATAATCGATGGTGCCGTCAGCATTGATTGCCAGTGGCAAGCCTTTGGCAGAAAGGTTGTTGCCCAGGCTGTCCGCGTCCGTTCCGATCGAGCTGACCGAAAGCGGGTTGGTCGTGCTGAGTGAGTTTTCGAATGGGATAAAGAAGAACACGAAGTCTGTGTTCAGTGGGGTTTCGGTATCGCTGTTCCATGCGAATTGGCGAATGAGGAAGTCGCCCGATCCGTCACCGGCATCGTCATAGGAAAAGTAGACGTTTGGAGGGACGTCGTTGGTAAGGTCGTACGTTTCCGCGATCACAACACCTGATGTCACGTCGTGACCAGGAACGTTGACACGCCAGAAACCGTCCGATTCGCGTTGGATCGAGAAATCGCCAAACGATTGACGCATCGGGCTGACGCCATCAAAGCTGGCGTTGACGACACCGCCGACCAAGCCTTGCGTGCTGCGTGGGATGTACAGCAGGTTGATGTCGTCTTCTTCACCGCCACCGATTTCGGCAGCGTTGTCGCGGTGTGCGATCGACCATTTGCCACCGTCGATCGGACGCGTGCGGGTGTAGTTGTCTTCGTTGTCTGCACCGACGGAGAACAAGAAGCCTTCGTTGTAGCTGTCGGTGACGCCAGGAACGGTTGCTTCAAAGCGACCGTTGCCGGCAACGCTGACGACGGAAGGTGCTTGTGCGGTCGCGGTCGGCTGTGGGACCAATCCACCACCCGAATCGTAGGTTCCGCCGACCCAACCGGCGCTGTAGGGGAAGAACGCGTTGGAAAGTGGAACCGACAGTTCACCGTTGTTTTCTGGTGCGGCACCGATCGCGATCCAAGCGTCGCCACCGCCTTCGCTGGCGTACTGCACGACGCCCAAGTTGGTCATCGATGCGTCAACCGGGCTGTTGTCGCGAAGCATTGGCAACGCCATACCCGCGGAAGAATCCAGGCGTGTGTCCAAGTCGTTGGCGTTGGCTTGATCGTCCGCATCGACGTACAAGTCCAAGTCACCGTTGTTTCCGGCTCCGCCAAAGACGGCGCCAGGAATCAATGAACGCTGTGGTACGCCGGGTTGCCCGGGGCGTTCCGGAATGAACCAATCGGTCGCGTTGACGGTTGGGTCGTAAGTACTGCGATCGAAGTCGGCTTGGAATGCGGAGACCGATTGGACTTCGCTGCCAGAGGTGTCGTTCGTCAAGACGTTGATCGAGCTGTCCGCAGAAAGCGTCAGCGTATCGTCGAGAACGTTAGCGGCCAGAAGCTGACGTGCTTCAAGCGATTGGATGTTGAGTTTTTTCGTTTCTCGGCGGCGTTTCTTTTGACCAAGACGCTGAACACTTTTAAGTAGACGTGTTTGTCGTCGAATGTTTTTCTTCACCGGTGTCGTTCCGTTTTGTTCTGTTTGCGTTCGCTTCAACATGCTTGAACAGACACAGCCGGACCTTATGCATGGCATCGCCTGTATCAATCGCGCGGAAGTCTAATGATCACAAACGTTGTCTCAACACCATCCGAAGCATCTTCATCAAAGGCACACACCAACCCACGACGTTTCTTACCGGAACATTTAGAAATGAAGACGTTGATGACAACCTGCCACAGCCTTGTAAGCGGGAAGGTGCGTGTACCCACAATGTTGGTGTGGTCGGTTGCAGGAGAAGGTTTACATGTAACGCAATGGATGCGTTAGATCACTCAAAACCTTGTTCAGAACGTCAGCGTCTGGCTCGTGTGCCGATGCGTTTTTCGCGAATGTTTTCGATTGTTCGCGTTTGCGAACACGTCGGGGACGTGGTGCGAACGAAGCACTAAAGCACGTGGGTGATGCGCCGAAAACGGTGCCCGCATTGTCAGGGGTGTGTTGCTACTTCGTTCACGAATTGCACACATTCGATTCGCATTTGCTTCTTGCAAAAATCACACAATGGGGCGAATCTTTTTGTTAACGATGCGTAAAGCTAAGTCGAAGTCTTGTTGTGAATATCAAGTTAATTCGACCCGGCTTCGGTTTCTTTCTGTTCTACCCGCGATAACGTGTCGCCCAAATTCGCGAGCCAACTTTTTGGTGCGAATTCGATAGGCAAACCATTCGTCCAATCTCAGGACTTGAGAGCAGTGCCGGCCAAGTAAACGACCGGCAGTTTTGATTTCCCCACTTAGGCGTCAGTCGACAACAAGTCGTTGCGTTGATGCCAACGACAAGTAGTCCGAAGTGTGGGTTGCCTATGAAAAGCGAGAAGCGGAGCGGGCGGATGTCAACAGATCGTTCAATCGTCGCTTCACGCATTGAAACAAACCGTTAACCCTCTGCACGTCAGGTCGTTGTCTACTTCAGAACAACGCGGCACGTCAGAACTTTGAACATTGGTAACTTGAGGATTCACAAATGACGGCGCCGTCATTCCAGTCAGCCCGCCAGCAAGCCCCCCTCCGCTCAACACGGACTGGTTTCACGCTTGTCGAATTGTTGGTCGTGATCGCGATCATCGGCATCCTTGTCGGCCTGTTGCTTCCAGCGGTTCAAGCCGCTCGCGAATCAGCACGCCGCATGCAGTGCACCAACAACCTGAAACAAATCGGGTTGGCAACGCTTAACTACGAAAGCGTCTACAAACAATTGCCACCCGGACCTTGGGATGGTGACCCAGGTGCGTCGAACGCGGCAGGACGTGACAGCAACGCTTGCTGCCGCGCCGCGAACGCATCCGGTTGGTCGGCCCAGTACCGAATTCTGCCATTCCTGGAGCAATCGTCTGTCTATGAAATGGCAAAGAACGATCCGCCTTATTGGCCCAACCGTCCCAACAACGCCGCTGAAGATGACGTGGCACAAGTGCTCGTTCCCGTTTACTACTGCCCAACGCGTCGCCCACCTACCGGGTACGGTACGGCGAAGTTCGGACGTGTGGACTATGCCGGCAACGGTGGGTACTACCACGGGCGTCCTGACTCGGCGGTCAACTTCATCCCCGAAGCACCTCTCGGTGCACCCGCATTGGCGACGACCAGTCGCAGCAATGGTGGTCTGAAAAAGACGCGAGCGGGTGCGATCATCTGGGCCAAAGAAGGCGACAAGCAAACCTTGGCCGGCATTCGCGATGGTCTGTCTCACAGCATCGTGTTTGCGGAAAAATCGTTGGCTTACACCGAGCACGGTTTGGATGGTGGTGACAACGAACGCTGGAACAACCCAGGCTGGGACACCGACACCATTCGTTGGCACTTCCCGCCGAAGAGCGACCGCAACACCTACGCGCCAAACCGCGATAACAACGAAGGCACCAACTGGAACCGTTACTTCGGTTCGTCGCACACCGGTGTCCACGCTGTGATGTGTGACGGTTCGGTTCAGTACTTCGACTTCGCGATCGACGCGACTGTTTGGATGCAGTTGTGCTTGGTTGACGACGGCGAAGTCGCACCAAACATCGTCGAGTAATCCATCGAAACCTTCACTTAGGAACAAACTACTATGCGTATCACCAAACTTGCATTTTTGTTGTCATTGGTCGTGTTCTCGGTCGTCGGTTGCGGTGGCGTACCCGAAGCTCCAGAAATCACGACCGACATGGAAGCCGAAATCGCTGCCGAAGATGCGGCAGTCGAAGAAGGCGAAAGCAAGCTGTAGATCGTGAGCACGTTCAAACACAACTCGATGTCGACGATCTTCAAGCGTTGTGCACCCGGACTCGTTTGTCTCGGTGGGCTACTGGCGTCAGCCGGTTGTTCGCCGTCGGTGGAACCAGAGGCTGCGTCGTCGCGTGCACCGGTTCCCGAAGTGGTCGGACCTCCGGTCAAGTCACGTTCCGTCTGGCGTAGCTACTATGCCTTAGGCGACGCAGACATCCAGCCGGATAAGGTCAACTCGACGGGCTTCGCTTGCGAATTCCCAAGCGATGAGAAAGGCGTGACATACTTCGTGTCGGCCCTACACATCGCGGAAGACCGTACCGAACCGATTACCGAAGCTGCTGAAGCTGCCCGGATTTATCAGGCAATCGGCTCGGTTGGGGCAACCGAAGCATACGGTGCCAGTGACGGGATGAACTTCCTCGGCATCTTGGCGGATCCGCCGGCCGAAGGCATGGCAGAAGAACCAAGTTTGCTTTACGACGTCGTACTGGTGCAGCGTGGTAAGGTCGGACTCAAGGCGATGCCTTTGGCCCAAACGATGCCTGTCGAAGGAGACAAGCTGTATCTGGCGACGGCAGTTTACGGTGGCGCCCCGGCAAGCCAAACGGCTCACGAAGCCGAGGTGCTTTCGGTGTCGAGCGATGGAAAGCTTGAGTATCGCTTTGTCAACGAACGTCTTTCCCTGCAAGCGACCGACGGTGCACCCCTGTTGGACGAATCGGGGGCGGTCGTCGGAATGCACTTGCATGGCGATAAAAGCGAGACTGGCGTGACCGGCGAAGGCATCTCGATGCTTGAGTTTTGGAACCGCTATTCGGCAACAAGCACTGCCGTGGCAAACGACACTCAGTAGGCCATCCTCCGCCACCGAAACGGGTGGCGAAATAACATTGAAAAGCCGCATCGCGAGCCGCCGTTTCACCTCAACGGCGCCGCAGTGCGGCTTCTTTTTTGTTCTGAGTCAACGCTTTGCCGTGGCTTAGCGAGCGATTTCAAAAACCACTTTGAACGAATTCGGGCTGGTTGCCTGACGAAACGCCTCGTCAACCTGCTCGAGCGGAAACCGGTCGGTGATCAAGCCGCCGACATCAACGTGTTGATTCGCAAGTGCATCGATGGCTTTGTCAAAGGGGCCGCAGCGTGATCCGATCAATGTGATTTCGTCAATGACGATCGCCGCTAACGACAACTGGTGGCACGCGGCAACCGTTGTTTTCATTACCACCGTTCCGCGTGGTCGAACGAGGTGAATGGCCATTGGCAAACCGGTCGTTGAGCCGGTGCAATCGACCACGACATCGAAATCGCCTGATGGAAGTTCGGACGGATCGGTGGATGAAATCTGAACGGTCTTGTGCTGGTGTTGCCCGAATCGCAATAGCTTGGTGCCATGTTTACCAAAGACCGTGACCTGGTCGACGACCGATGAAAGCACCTGGGCAGTAAAGAAGCCCAATCGGCCATCGCCGAGAACTGCAACGCGATCGCGAGCGAGCAAGTCGATTTGCTGAAGAATTTCGAATGCCGCCGCAAGAGGTTCGACTAGAACGGCGGCATCGTTGTCCACGCAATCAGGTACAACGTGCAGGTTTCGCTCGGGAACGGCGACATAGTCAGCCATCGCGCCGTCGTGACGATCGATTCCAATGACCGTTCGGTTGGGGCAGTGTGTTGACCGTCCCGCCAGACAGGTTTCACATCGATGGCAACTGCAATTGATTTCTCCGACAACCCGTTGTCCGGCAAGTGATCCAGATTGTGCGACGCCGACGAATTCGTGCCCAAGAACGCCTTCGAATCCCATGTAGCCTTGCGACAATTGGAGATCCGTTTCACAGATTCCGCATTGCAGGACCCGAACTAAGACCTCGCCCTCGAGAGGATCGGGAAAGGGAGCATCATTGCGGAAATGAAGCGTTTTGGATCGCAGCGTGATCGCTTTCATCTTAGAATTTGAAGATCTTTTCTAAGCTGGAGTTCAGTTGGTCGACTTGGTCGCCAAGTTGCTTTTGGATCAAGCTATCGAGGCGGTTTTGAATGACTTCGGCGCCCGCCTTGGGGACCAGCTCCGCCATCACGCGACGCACGGCAGACTCGTCAAGGTAAGGCCGCGAGAGGCTGCCTTTGATCGGGAAAGCGAGGTTCTGTCCGGCAAGACCTTGCAAGTCGCTGCCAAGCCAACGCGCGTTCAGAGGGACCTGGGCGACAAGGTCAAGTTGTGAATCCAATCCGACACGGCCACTGGTCATCAATTCTGCATTGTCGACTTTGAAGAACATTCGTTGATGAGCCACATAACCGTCCGCCATGACGAAGGGGACAGTTTGCGGGGGCATCTCGATCAACGTTTTCGCTTGGACGGGGTCGGCCTGACCGCCGGTCAAACGGGTCATCGATTTGATTTGACGGACGCCCTGGATCAGTTGATTTGTCAGTGGGCCGCTGGCAATTATCAAATGTCCAATTTCTAGATTGCCACGGACGATACTTCGTGTCGGCTGATCGGGCCAAATAGCGACTTCATCAAATTGGGCCGAGACGAGTCCGTCGATTTGCGTCGCCCCGGCGGCGAGCGGTGTGAGGTATTTCAGCCAAGTTGCAGCGGCTTGTGGTGTGATACGCACTGATTCAATGGAGGACCCTTCATCCAAACGGATCATCGTTTGTGGGGCAGACAAATCGACCGTTACTCCCAGCGAAGCTTGGGCGGGATTAACGGTGGCATCGGTGGTTCCTCCTGCCGAAGGAAGCTGTCCATTTGGGGTGACAGTTGGTCCGATCTGGATGACGGGAATTGTCGTTCGATCGATGCGAACTTGGTTGGTGGTCGCATGGACGGGCAGCTTTGCTTGCCCCAGACGCACCCCGACGATGTCGCAAGCGGTCCATCCGATATCGGTTTTCAGGTCATAGGTGGTGTCGCCTGTGGTGGGCAGATTCAGATTGAATGCGACTTCTGATTCATGAACACCGTCGGCAAGAATCGAAGCACCGAAGTATTCTGAAAGTCTTGCGGCCAAGACGTCCAATTTGACTTTGGACGGCCCGTTGATGATGACTTGCGTGCCGTTTTCTTCGGACTGAATCTCACCGGAAAGCGAACCGGCAAACCAGTCACAGGCGAGCTGTTGTGCACCCATCTCGATTTGTCCGGTTTTCGCTTGGTAGCCCCAGGGGCCGGACAGTTTCAGCCTTGGTTCAGACCACAGCAGAGTGCCTGAACGCAGTGGTGAGGTTCCGCCTGTTGCGCCACGATCCGGATAACGTCCGTCGGGCGAAGCGATTGCCGGATAGCCGCTGCTTGTGACACCGTTGGAAGTTGCGGCGAGCGTTTCGCTGTACAGTTCCAGTTTGGTGCCGGTCAGTTCCGAATTAATTTTCCAGTGGTCTGGATCGCCGGAAAGTTTCAGTGTTCCTTCACAGCGTCCAGCAAGGCGATAGCTTTCTTGGTCGGCGGTTCGGTACCCGATCGGTCGAATTTGGGGACCGATGAAATTGGGTGGCGTTTGTGAGATTGCCGCCGCGCGAGCGAGCGTCTCACCGATGCTGTTTTGAAGTCCTTCGAGGTCGGCTTTCCAAGCGATTTCCAGATCTGTTTTGTCCGTCAGAGCTTCGCCGCGAATGGCGAGTGAAATCGATTCACCGGCAATCGTGGATGACGGTGTCGTAAGCGTCCCCGCACCCAGATCAAGCGTTCCGTCAAAGTGGATCGTCAGCTTGGGCTGCGAGTACCAGCGGTCTTGGTAGTGGAACCGTGGTTGGACCATTTCAAAATCGGCGTTGGTCACGACTGCGCCTTCGCGAGCCAAAACGACGTTGGATGTACCAATCACGCGGCCTTCTGCGCTTGCGAGTTCTGCGGGTAGCCAAGGGCCCAGCGATTCACTCAAGTTTTCCAAGCGGCCATCGAGATCCAGCTTGACCGGGAAAGTCACGTCTTGGTCTGGTCGGTCGACGGGCTTCGTCAATTTGGCTTTCAGCAACACACCGCTACTGCCCAGTGCGAAATCGGCTTGCGAAAGTCGCTGCAGACGGTTCTCCGCCCAGTTACCCTTCGCAGTCAGGTTCGTTTGTACGATGGAACGTTTGATGCGATGTCCGTTGGGAAGCGTGACAAGTAGCTGTTGTGCTTCACCCGTGCCAGAGAGTGACCACTGGTCACCGGCATCCGTTGTGACCACGGACCATTGGACATTACCCGTCGCGTTGCCGCCGAGATTCGTTTCGGACAAGTCAACAATTGGGCGTAGCATCGAATGCAAACGTCCGAAATCAACGCTGAATTGTGCGTCGCCGCCGCGAAGTGAGCCTTTGCCAGATGCTTCGGCGAACGAGCTTTGTAAAGTGAATTGCTCGGCGAGCAATGAGCCTGCGTTGTCGGTGACGGTGGCGTCAATCGAGATGGGCTCAATCACGACCAAGCGGCCTGCCGAGCGGGCGCGAATGGCTCGCGTGTTCAAGCTTAACTCAGTACGTGGATTCGTTTCTCCGTCAGTTGTTTGATTGCGAACGATTGCCGTAGCGGTGCCGGAAACCAGTGTCGCGTCTTCGCGAATCGGCAGTAATCCTGGTAGTGCTTCGGAGAGCGCGGCTAGGTCGACGTTCAGTTTTGCGATCCCTTGCAACGATTGCATCCACAGCAAGGGATTGTCGTGTGTGCCAACAAAGGAAATCGTTGTTGGGAACGAACCGTCAAGTTCCGCCGATGCAAAGTCCGTGGTGATCGCCAGGTCGTTGCCGTGTAACCGGTCGCCGGTCCAAGCGACTTGGCCATTCAGAGTGGCAAGATTGTTTTGCCACGATTGTTGCTTTTCGAGCGGTAGCGTCGATTGCAGATTGCGAATCTGTAGGTCGTTGATCGCGACGGTGATTCCGCCTGCGGTGCCACCGATCACGTGTAGCCGCCCTGAGGTTTCACCCGAGCTGCCTTGTGGCGTCGACGCGGCGTCTGGGAAAAGACGCCGGGCAACGAGGTCTGCGGTCGAAATCGGAAAGGAGTCGGCTTCGAGTGAAAACTCCCACGCGTTTGCCTTGTCTTGCTGAGTCGCGTCGCTGGCGTGGAGCACGAATTTCGTTTGGATCGCGCCTTCGGTACCAGCCGGCTCTCCAACAACTCCTGCGAGTTCGCCGGTCAGTTCGCCATTGTCAAGTTTCAGGTGTGCGTTTGATTGGCTTAGCGTCCAA
The DNA here is from genome assembly GCF_002251265.1 of Rhodopirellula sp. MGV. NCBI lineage: Bacteria > Pseudomonadati > Planctomycetota > Planctomycetia > Pirellulales > Pirellulaceae > Rhodopirellula > Rhodopirellula sp. MGV. The sequence continues at coordinate 311,924 of NZ_NPDI01000028.1, forward strand.
ACCTTTTGTGTGACGGTATCCACCAAGCTCGCGCCACATTCTTGGAGTTGAATCGACGCACGGATCGGCTCGCTCTCTTGGTCTGACGGTTCGAGAAGCTTTGCGAGATCTGTTTCGATGGACGAGCCGCCTTGTTCGATTGCCGCATCAACTTGAATGCCGCGCAATGACAACTCGCCGATTTCACTCGGACTAAACCGGATCAAACGAGTCGCGGTCAATGAACTGTCGATGCGTTGAATCTGCAGCTTGGTTTTCCCAGATTGCCCGACCAGGACGACATCTTTCACCGAGAGCGGCGTGATCCATCCGACGGAGATCGAACCGACGGAAGCCTGCCAGCCGTACGCCGCCGCTTGGTTCACGATGATGGATCGTGCGATTCCAGTGTGGCTGATGATGCTGGGCGCCGCAAAAAGGGCGAATCCAACGAAGCCGAACACGACTAGCGAAAATCGAAACTTGCGGTTCGATCGCCTCGTTCGTCGGCGCAGCGTCATGTCGAGCTGCGATCGTTCCAGTTCATCGAGTTGGTGGTCGTCGGTCACCGCGGTCACATCCTTGTGCCAGACGCACGAAAATCCTTATTCAGCCTGAGACGCTGTGGCTGAAGATACGTCAAACTGGGCAAACTGCCCAATACCAAAATCGAGCCTATTTGCGACGTTGGCAAAGGTTTCGACGATTAAGCGAACAGAAAAACACGCATTCAATTGCTAGCGCGGTCGACCCGATCCATGATCGCACGGCCGATCCCATCAAGTGTGCAAACATCGATGACAATTAGCTCGCAATCGCTTTGATCTGCGTCTCGAATCGCCGCAAAAAGGTGCTGCGCGACCTCATTAAGATTACCGGTCGCGCTCAGGACTCGTGTCCATCGGTAAGCGACATTCGAGTCTGGATGGTCAGGTGAGAAAAAGATCCGTGCGATCTTGTCCGGTGCGGCAACGCCAGCGTCGAACTCGCTGACTTTGATCAACCGTTTTGCCGGCGAGTAATGCTTGCGCAGAAGCCCTGGGGAAGGCATTGCTTCCGAAGTTGTCTTGTGTTGTGTCGCGATTTCGATTTCGCCAAACACCAATTCCAGCTGCTCGATCGAGATTCCGCCCGGACGCAGCAACTGTGGCCTTGTCTTGGTGAGTCGGATGATTGTTGATTCGACGCCGCAGGCACAATCGCCGCCATCGAGCACCATGGCCAAGCTGTCACCGAAGCCTTGGGCAACATGGCGTGCACATGTGGGGCTGACATAGTTCGATCGGTTAGCGCTCGGTGCGGCCAGCGGGAACTCTGTTGATTCCAGCAGGGATCGCATGACCGGGTGATTTGGGACGCGAACCGCCAGCGTGTTGGCACCTGCAGTCACGGCCGGTGCGACTGGCCCCTTTAGCGGTGCGACGACCGTCAGTGGGCCCGGCCAGAACTGTTTTGCGAGTTCCCATTGACTGGCGATCCGTGGATCCGCGTTGATGTCGACCCATTGTTCGGCAGCCGCTGGCGTGGCGAAGTGTGCGATCAGCGGATTATTCGAAGGCCGTCCTTTGGCCGCGAAGATTTTTTGGACGGCAGTTTGATTGCGTGCATCGGCGGCCAACCCGTAAACCGTTTCCGTCGGAACGCCGACCAGTTCGCCTGCCGCGAGCGCATCGGCGGCGGCACGAATGGTCTCGTCGGACGGAAACAGGATCTTGGAATCAGCCATTGAAACAGCCTTACGCCAACGCTTGACGTTGCAACTGCGTCAATTCAGCAATGCCGGTTTTGGCGTGCTTCAGCATCGCGGCGAGTTCTTCGTCGCTGAAGGTCGCTTCTTCACCGGTGCCTTGGATTTCGACGAATCGGCCACTGCCTGTCATCACGACGTTCATGTCAACGTCGGCGGCGTAGTCCAGTTCGTAATCCAAGTCCAATTGCACCGCGCCTTTGATCACACCGACGCTGATCGCGGCGATCGAATCACGCAGTGGGCCGTTGCCGATGCTGGCGTCTGGCAACTCGTTTTGAATCGCTTTGGCCAAGGCGACGAAGCCGCCGGTGATGGACGCGGTGCGAGTCCCGCCGTCGGCTTGCAAGACGTCGCAGTCGACCACGATGGATCGTTCGCCGAGTGCTTCCAGGTCAACGACGGCGCGGAGAGAGCGTCCGATCAGACGTTGGATTTCGGTGGTGCGGCCATCCACCTTGCTGCGTTCGCGTCGTTTTCGCGGCACCGTGCTTCCGGGCAGCATGTTGTATTCGGCGGTCACCCAGCCTTTCCCTTTGCCTTCCAACCACGGCGGAACGTTCGGTTCCAACGAGGCGGTGCACAGCACGACGGTCTTGCCAGATTTGTACAAAACACTCGCCGGGTGGTGCTCAAGGTAGCCGACTTGGATTTCGACAGGACGCAATTGATCGGGCTGACGCATGGCAGTTTTTCGGGGGCACAAACAAATTTTAGTGAACAACTAGAGCGGAATATCCTACGGTGAACCGTGGTTTTGGGTAGATGCCCACGTATTCGTTCCCGCCGCAATGTCGTCGCCGAATTGACCAATTAGAATTGAAAGATCGTTCCCGTCACCCGTGACAGAACCCCGAAGAACCGAAAGGCGCTCAGCTGTGAGATTTGACCCCGTCCGAATAATCCTCTCCGTTTCTCTAGCGATATTCTCGCTCGCGCACCTGGTGGATGCGCAATCGCCCGAAGCGGCTAACCCCAAGCACTCTGATCCCTACGATCCGTTCGCACAATTGGACCCTTGGTGGCCGACTCCGACAGAGACTCGGATCGCGTCGGGGGCCCCAGGACCAGCGTATTGGCAACAGCGTGCGGACTACGAAATCGATGTCACGATCGATGACGAGAGCCAGCGGATTTTGGGCAAGGAAAAAATCCACTACCACAACCAATCGCCTCACACGTTGACCTACATCTGGATCCAATTGGACCAGAACCGCTTCCGTCAAGGCTCCGATGCGTTGACGACCGCTACGGCACCGTCGATTTCGTCGCGGATGTCATTTTCGGCGATGAAGTCGATCATGGCGAACGAAGCGTTTGACGGCGGTTACAAATTGACCGCGGTCACCGACGAAGCTGGCAACGCACTGAAATACAAAGACGTCGGCACCATGATGCGTGTTGACTTGCCAGCCCCACTGAAGCCTGGCAAATCGACGACGATCGGCATCGAATACTCGTACAACATTGTCGACGCCAAAGTCATTCGCTCGCGTGGTGGCGTCGAGTATTTCGAAGACGACGACAACTATATCTACGAAATCGCTCAGTGGTTCCCTCGCGTCGCGTCCTACACCGACTTTGGTGCGTGGCAAAACAAAGCCTTTCTCGGACGTGGTGAATTCACTTTGGAACTGGGCGACTACATCGTCCGCATCACCGTTCCTGAAGAAATGGTCGTCGCATCGACCGGTACGTTGGCAAATGCCGAAACCGTTTTGAAGCCTGAATGGAAAGAACGTCTGGCGTCGGCAAAGAAGTCGAAGACCCCGATGTTTATCGTCACTCCGGAAGAAGCCAAAGCCAACGAAAGCGTTCGTGGCGAAGGCACCAAGACTTGGGAATTCAAAGCCGACAACGTTCGTGACTTTGCATTCGCTGCCAGTCGCAAGTTCATCTGGGACGCGATGGGTGTCGAAGTCGGTTCACAAACCGTGATGGCAATGTCGTACTTCCCAAACGAAGCCGAGCCTTTGTGGAGCAAGTACTCGACCGAATCGATCGCACACACTCTCGAAGTCTACGGACGTTATTCGTTCGAGTATCCCTACCCAGCCGCGATCAGTGTGAACGGTCCGGTTTACGGGATGGAATACCCGATGATCAGCTTCAACGGCCCACGTCCTGAAAAAGACGGCACGTACAGCAAAGCGACCAAGTACGGTTTGATCTCCGTCATCATTCACGAAGTCGGACACAACTTCTTTCCGATGATCGTCAATAGCGACGAACGTCAATGGACTTGGATGGACGAAGGTCTCAATACGTTCTTGCAATACTTGGCCGAGCAAGAGTGGGAAGAAAACTATCCATCGCGTCGTGGCGAGCCAGCCAACATCGTCGGTTACATGCGTGGCGGAAACCAGCGTCCGATCATGACCGGCAGCGAAGAGATTTTGCAGTTCGGCGACAACGCGTACGGCAAGCCTGCGACGGCGCTGAACATCTTGCGTGAAACGATCCTGGGCCGCGAAGTTTTCGACGACGCGTTCCGTGAATACGCTCAACGTTGGAAATTCAAACGTCCGACGCCAAGCGATTTCTTCCGCACGATGGAAGACGCCTCTGGTTCGGACTTGGACTGGTTCTGGCGTGGTTGGTTCTACTCGACCAAACACGTTGACATCGGAATTTCCGGCGTCGAACTGTTCCAAATCGATGCCGGTGATCCGGACGTCGAAGCCGAACGCAAACGTCAAGAAGAAGACAAAAAAGAGCCAACGATCTCGGAAGTACGCAACAAAGACCTGCGTCGACGAATCGAATGGCAACCCGGTCTGAAAGACTTCTACAACAACCCGGACTACAACGAAGACAAAGTCGACGAAGAAGATCGCAAGTCGTTCCAGCGGTTCCTGGACGGTTTGGACAGCGAGGAACGCGCGATGCTGCGTCGGACAACGAACTTCTATGTTGTCGAGTTCCAAAACCACGGCGGCTTGGTCATGCCAATCTTGCTGCGGGTTCACTACGCCGACAACTCCAGCGAAATGTTGACGATGCCAGCCCAGATCTGGCGTTACAACAGCAAGCAGGTCAAGAAGCTGATCGCGACCGACAAAGAGATCGTGCGGATGGAACTCGACCCCAAAAAGCAGACTGCTGATTGCGACATGAGCAACAATCACTGGCCTGAAAAACTGGTTCCAAGCCGATTTAAACTGTTCAAGGGCAACGGTTCGTCAAAGAACCCGATGCAACGTGAAAACGATCGCAAGGAGCAGAAGAAAAAGTCCGAAGAAAAGCCAGCGGATGACAAGTCCGCTGACGATAAGGAAACCGACGACAAAAAAGCTGAGAAGCAGGAAGTGAAAGCTGAGTCTGCCGCAGAAGCGAAAGCTGGCGAAGAAACGGTCGTCGCATCGGAAACCGCTTCGGAGCCAAAAGCCGAAGGCGAGGAAAAGGCGGAAGCGAAAGCAGACGCTGAACCCGCTAAGGAAGAAGCAGCCGAAGAAACGGTCGAAGCGAGCGAAACTGCCAAGCCAAAAGCGGAAGCATCCGAAGAGGCTGCCGAATGATTTCGCTGCTCCTTTTGAAAACCGTACTCAGCTCGGTCTTGCTGATGCACCCGGTGCATGAAACCTACAGCGAGATCGAGTGGAATGAAGCGTCCTCGTGCTGCGAAGTCGCGATGCGAATCCATGGCCTTGATGAGCAATGGATGCGTCGTGAGCTAAAAGCAGAGATCGGTTCCCAATGGCAACCCGATTACTTGAGCAAGCACGTCGTTTTTGACCGCACGGAAACCGAAGGGGCAGACGGCAAACGCGGATTTAGCGGCAAACCGATTCGCTGGATCGGTCGCAAGATCGAAGGGCCCAACGTTTGGTGGTTCTTCGAGGTCGAATGCAAGGGCGGCGTGCCACCGCAAACGGTGTACGACGATTTGTTGTTCGATCGCGAAGACAACTACCACCATCGATTCACGATCTTGGGACACAAGGACGACTCGGGTAAGTTGCCTTCGGTGATCACGTCAAAGGATCACCCCGAAGCTTCATTGGAAGCGTTCGGTAAAGCCACAGCGGCAGAACCGGCGACCAAGTAGATTTCCGGCGGCCGATTTGCTGGCCGCCCGTCAGCGTCTCGATCGAGTAAACTTTTCGGTTCCCACCTCCGAATTGTCTTTCCCCGATCGAGGCGATGATGAAAAGCCTTCTTACCTTTGCGGCGGTCATTCTGCTGATCGCTGCCCCGATGCCATCCAGGGCATCCGATGAAACCGACCGCCAAGTCCAGCCCGACGTCCCGCAGGGCAAGGTCACCGATGGCGTCTTCACCGACACCGAACTCTTTCCTGGCACGACACGGCAATACAGTGTCTATGTGCCGGCGCAGTACGACCCCGCCAAGCCCGCGAGCTTGATGGTGTTCATGGACGGACGGAACTATGCGAACACCAAAGGCTCGTTCCGCGTGCCAACCGTGTTTGACAATTTGATTCACCAAGGCGCGATGCCAACCACGATCGCTGTGTTCGTGAACCCCGGCACGATCAAGGCAACACGCCAGGACGCGAGCGATCGCAGTAACCGTTCCTTCGAATATGACTCGATGGATGACCGCTATTCGCGATTCCTGATCGACGAATTCTTGCCGCACGCACTGAAAGGTCTAAACGTTTCGGCGGACCCAAGTGATCGCGCCGTCGGCGGAAGCTCCTCGGGCGGGATTTGTGCGTTTACCGTTGCTTGGCATCGACCGGATCAGTTCGGCAAAGTGCTCAGCCAGATCGGCAGCTACACCAATATTCGCGGCGGTTGGGCCTATCCAGGTTTGGTGCGTCAAACCCAGCGAGCACCAAAGTCGATCAAGGTCTATTTGCAAGACGGCGTGGACGACCTGAGCAATCTGCATGGCAGTTGGCCGCTCGGCAATCGGGATCTCGCGGCCGCGTTGCAATTTGCCGGCTACACGTACAAGCTTGAAATGACCGAAGGTGGTCACAGCGGTCGATGGGCTGGCGAAGTGTTCCCCAGTGCCCTGCGCTGGTTGTGGGACGACGCCGCCGTTTCCGATTCCGTGCCATCCACCGAAAGCAAACCGCCGTGGCAGCCACCGGCCGAAGGGATCGCAAAGGACGATGTTCCCAAAGGCACCGTCGAGCAAATGGAACCGTTCGAGTCCAAAGTCTTTGCCGGGACCACGCGTGAATGGTCCGTTTATGTTCCCGCACAATATGACAAAGACACTCCCGCTGCGCTGATGGTGTTTCAAGACGGCGAGCGAATGCGCGACATCAACGGCCGTTGGCGAATCCCGACGGTGTTTGACAACTTGATCGCCAGCGGTGACATGCCGCCGACAATTGCGGTGTTTATCAATCCTGGTCACGAAAAGTCTCGCCCACGTCGACGCAATCAAAGCAGCAATCGTGGGTACGAGTACGACAGTCTTGGTGACAAGTATTCGCGATTCTTGTTGGAAGAAATTTTGCCGGTCGTTGAAGCGAAGTACAACGTATCGGCAGATCCCGAGATGCGTGCGATCGGCGGTTCAAGCTCTGGCGCGATCTGCGCTTTCACTGTCGCTTGGAATCGCCCCGATCAATTCCGAAAGGTGTTCTCCAGCGTCGGCAGCTTTACAAACCTGCGTGGCGGGAATGTGTATCCGGCATTGGTTCGCAAAACCGAACCCAAGCCGATTCGCGTTTACATGGCGGATACGAGTGGTGACGTCGACAACGCCTTTGGCAGTTGGCCTTGGGCGAACCAGCGTATGGCGTCAGCGTTAAAGTACATGGGATATGACGTTCGCTTCGATTGGGCCGAAGGTTACGCGCACAATGCCGATTTCGGCAGCGCCCATTTTCCCGAAGCGATGAAGTGGTTGTGGCGTACCGAAACGCACCCGTCGGTGGTCGATACCAGTGATGACTTGCGGGGTGACATGACGCTCTTACGATTGTTGATCCCCGGCGAAGGCTGGGAAGTCGTCGCATCAGATCTCGGATTTGCTGACGCACCTTGCGCCGACGCGGAAGGCAATTTTTACTACAGCGATATGCGAGCCCCCGCGGTTTATCGTGTCGATGCAAAAGATGGAACCCAAACCACGATCGCCAAAGAATCCGTCAGTGGGCTAATGTTCGGCCCCGATAGACTGCTTTACGGTTGTCAGGGTTCGCAGCAACGCGTGATCTCGATCCGGCCGGATGATGGGGCGGTGACCCTGGTTGCCGAAGGTGTTCGGCCAAACGATTTGGCAATCGCGAGCGACGGGATGATTTACATCACCCAAACCGGCGCGAAGCAGGTCACCCGCATCGATCACAAAACTGGTGAGACGACAACGGTTGACGAAGGAATCAATAAACCGAACGGAATCGCGTTGTCGGCCGATGGCGGAACCCTTGCGGTTTCTGATTACGGCGGCACGCATACTTGGACATTCCGCGTGAACCCGGATCATTCGTTGGATGCCAAAATGCCAACGATGCCAATGCGGAGCCCCATTGATCCTCAAGGCGATTTCGCATTCAACCAACCGCCGCCTTATCTCGAATCATCGAAAGGCGATGGGATGGCGATCGACAAGGTCGGACGTTACTACGTCACCAGTGCTTTAGGCGTTCAAGTCTTTGATCCGACTGGGCGACCTTGCGGACTGTTACCAACGCCAAATCCTTTGAAGCCATTGACCAGTTGTGTGCTGGCCGGGGCCGGTCATCAGTACCTTGTAGTGACAAATGGTGACACTATCTATCGTCGCAAGGTCAACGCAAATGTTGATTTGCCTTAACAAATATTAAGAAGACCAATGATCCCACCGCTTGGACACTACGATGCACCAAAATCTGTGCGTCGTATTGTCCGGTGTGATGAAATGGGGTGTTCGAACCGTCCTGTAGATGAGATGATCTCGCCAGCTAATCTTGGTTCGTAACTGCGAGACCCGTCTATGTCTACCTCTCATCGAAAGCTGCACTTCGATCAACTGGAAGAAGCCGTTGCCGAAGTGGAGCGTCTTGCTATCTCTCCGATACAGACGACCGGCAATTTTACCTTTCCACAAATCGTCGAACACTTGGCAACCGCGTTTGACATTTCTTCGGGACATCAGACGCCGCCTCCGATCCCGCTGTTACTGCGAATCGTAGGTCCGCTGCTTGCCAAGCGTGCTGCGTACAAGCCCATGAAACCGGGGCTGAAGCTTCCAAAGAAAGCGCAGACGTTCTTTTGGCGTGATGAAAAAGGTATCGAACAGTCGTTGAGCCAGTTTCGCGAAGCGTTTCAACGCTACCGTGATACGGCACCTCTGCCACGGCACCCCATCTTTGGGAATATGACTCGCAAGGACAACGAACAACTGCAGTGTCGGCATATGGAACTGCATCTAGGTTTCGTGCATCCCGCGTAAACGTCTCAGAAAGGCTGTCGGCGATCCTGAGACGCAATGTGCGTCATCACTGGCTGGTTTGCCGGTGATGTCGCGAGATCCAAACGCTGCAGGCGGCGTGGCGGAGCACATATTTTGTCGTGCTGCCGAGTAGCAGATCATCCAGCAGGCTATGTCCGGCATCACCAACAACGATCAGGTCCGTGTTCGACTTTTCGGCCTGTTCCGTGATCGCGGGCCCGACTCGTTGGTCGTTCACGACACAGGATGAAACGTTGGGCAATTGATTCGAGACGCTTTCAACCATCGAATCACATCGTTGTTTCATCTCTTTGAATAAAAACTCTTCATTCTCGATTGCCGCCGTCGTCAGACCAGTTCCGAGTAAATAGTCATAGATTGGCGCGACGCTTAGCAATTCAAAATTTGTATCCGGTGCCCAGTTCAGTCGCACCATTTCGTCGACCGCAGACTTAGCGGGTGCCGAGCCATCGAATCCGACCAAAACTCGATGAACTGCATCGTGGGTGGCTGGCGTTGATTCCGGACTGCGAACCACCAAGACAGAACACTTGGCATGAGTCGCGATGCTGTCCGAGACGCTGCCGATCAACAATCGCCCCAAGAATGAGTGGCCTTGGGCACCCATCACAATCAAGTCACTGCCCAGTTGTTCGGCTTCGGACAAGACGACGCGTACGGGGTGACCGGGACGCATCACCATTTCGACCCGCTCGCAGCGTTCTTTCAACAAAGCAGCGAGGGTTTGCTGATGTTGCTCGGTACGTGACCGCTCTTGTTGCAGCAATTCAGGGAACCACTGTTGTGAGGAATCGGATACCGAGGCATACGGTTCCGCCAATGCAGTGATGATTGTCAAGTCAATCCGTTCATCGATTGGCAGTCTCAGCAATGCTTTCGCAGCATCGCTCGCTTGTTTGGAGCAGTCGGTGGCTAATAAAACTTTCATCGTTCGATCCTCAGTCGTTGCTTACCGCCTACGCCGGCGTGTCATCCAGGCTCAAGTGATTCAGTGTGACACGCTGGCAAGCATTTAAGTGTGCGGTCTTGGTTCGCACACACGGTTCTCATTGAACTTGTTGCAGCAATTTGTTTCTTGCGATCCAGACACTGCATGGCGCATGCCGCAACACAAATCTGGAGGTGCTGCCGAGCAAGAAACGGTCGACCGCACTGCGCGGGGTCTCTCCAATGACCAGCAAGTCTATTTTGTTGTCTTCAACAAAGGAGACGATCCCTTCGCCAACATGGTCCGTTCGCAACAGGTGCGTTTGGGCGTTGGGGGCGACATCGCTGAGGCGTTCCTTGGCTTCGTTCAAGCCTTGCTCGGCGTGTTTTGTCAATTCCAGCCCTTCATCTGCGATTCGTTCGCCGATGAAGTCTGACAAAAACGTTTGCACTGTTAATAAATGGAATTCGGTGCCAGTTTTCCAAGGCGTCTGTGCGATTTCGTCCAGTGCGGCGAGTCCAGATTGGCACAGTTCGAACGCAAGGCAGACACGAATTGGTCGCGAATGACCCAGTAGCTCAGTCGGGCGAACAACGAGCGTGCTGCACGGTGCATGTGTGGCGACATGGTCGCTAATGCTGCCCAGCAGTAGTCGGGCGATCCCAGAGTGTCCTTTCGCCCCAACGACCATTAGGTCCGCGTTGTCACGCTTGGCGATTTCGACAAGCGACTCGCCGATCGCGCCTTCGGGTGAAACGTGATTTAATTCGACGTTTGCACCATCGAAAATGGATTCGACCTCTTGGAATTTTTCGAGTGCAAATTCTTTATCCCGCTCGAAAGCCTTTTCCAATAGTTCACCAACGGCATAGCTGCTGTGGATATAGGGCCGCTGCACGATCGTAGCGACTGTCAACGACAAGCGGTCTTTGTGTGGCAGGTGGGCAAAGAATTGAGCCGCTTCGAGTGAAGGTCCGGAACCATCAATGGCTAAGATGACGTTCTTCATGGCAATCGCCTCCCGATGTAACGTCAGTGATTCGGGTGCCGGCGTGCAGGGGCGAACGATGCTCCTCTCGTTGGGAGTCCGACGCGTGAAAACGTTGGTCAACCCACGACGTGCCACGGAGTCCGGTGGCAAGCAATCACCATCACCGGCAACCGATTGAAGTATACCAAACGAGGACCTTGCGCGTGATGGCATGCGACGATATAGACCGTGTCAATCGTTTCTCAATCGAGTGGAGTTCGCAATGCGGTTGGGAGCGATCTGAACAATGATATTGCACGTGATCACGGTGTTTGTATCGGCGTGCGACCATCCAATTCGTTGGGGCTCATCGCGACAATACTTTGGATGTGCTGTTGCAGATCATCCCAAGTGGGTAAGTCGTCGCCTTCGAGTGATTGTTGTAATTGCTGGAGTTTGTCTGCGACGCCGGGTTGTTGGACTTGTGCGGCGAACGCATACCGCTGACTGATTTGACCGATCGCCAACACGACAGGGTTGTTTTGATCGCGCAGCAGCAAGCGTTGTCGATCAGGCGTCGGTTCGGTAGAAGTGTCGATGTCCTTTAGCATCGCGATCGGAATGGAACGCAACGCTTGGTTGTAATCTTCGAGAGCCGAATGTTCGTCACCAATTGCCATTTGCATGTCGGCCAATCGCATCGCAAAAAGCGCGTTCCAAAGTGCATAGCCGAAGGCCTGATCGGTGCGACGTAACAGTCTTGATTGACGGCGAAGTGCACGGCGGATCAATGCCCGGACTTCGCGGAGTTCATCAATCGAGTCATTGGGATTGACCGCAAAATGGCGGGTTTTCAGCGTTGCCAGTTTGAACGCCGTATGGATCGCAAGCACTTCGTACGCGGAGACGTTTGGGTAGTTGTCGACCAACCGATCGGCTTGGCGGAGCGCGATTTCAGAATCCCGCAACGCGCGTTCGAGGACATTGAGGGGTAGTGCACGGAAAACGTCAAAGTCGGTCAGTAGCAGCACCTGTTCGTAGGCAATGATCGCATCTTGTTCATGCTGCGGAGATTGATCCATTTTGGATTGCAAGCGGACCTGGACCCAGTCAGCCAGTTCTGTCAATCGGCGGTCGATGGGGTGACGCGATTGTCGGGCACGCAGCACATCACGCATTGCGTTGCGAAGCGTGCAGGAAAGCAGCAGCATCGTTGGCACATGGTCTTCGTTGTGTTTCAACAAGGCCCCCAATCGTTCGATCGCCAGACTTAGCAATGCTTCGGTTTCTTCGTTTCGAGGCGGTCGGATGCGTCCTTGCGGGCTGTTGGGTCGCAGAGACGCTCGAAATGGCTTCCAGGGGTTGTCATTAAATGCGTCGTCAGGCGGCAGCGAGTGCGGTCCCATCCCAGGGCGTGGTTTGCGTGCCAGCAGTAGTTCCGATCGGGCGAGTTCAAATTGTCTGCGGTCTTCTTGATGGGGATCACTCTCGACCTGGCTTACTTCAGTCTCAAGCAGTAGCTGATAGGCGTCTCGAAACGATTGTTTGGAACGTCGGTTTTCGCCAAGCATTTGTTGTGCGATCCCTAATCGATTCAATATCGTCGCTCTCATGAGCAGATCGGTTGAACCGATTTCTGACAAAGCATCTTCAAGTGCGGTTGCGGCAGCTTGGTGGTTGTCGAGGTGCCCGTGAATGGTCGCCAAATGCATTCGGACTTGTGCCGGTGAAAGACGCAGTTCGATCAGGTCGAACGATTCCGCCGTCAAACCGTCGTAGTACTGAATCAGCTTTAACAGTAGTTCTGGCGTTTTTAAATCGACTGCGGGTGCAGAAAAATCGACGGCGTCATAATCAATCGTCGTTGCGTCTGCGGTCGTCGAAAATCGGTCGAATACGGATTCGATTGCGACATCGGCGAGTAAAGCGACTCGCCCGGTCGCTTCGCGGGCATCTTCGGCTCGGTCAAAGCTTTTGCGGATTTCACGCTGGTCAAGAATGGAGACCAATGCGGTGAAGCCTAGTGCAAGGAACAGCAAGGTTGCCAAGACAGACACCGTCTGATTGCGTCTGACCCAACGAATGGTGTGCTCGGCAACGCCCAATCGCCTCGCTTTGATGGGACGGCCTTCGATGTAGTTCTGAAGGTCATCGGCCAAGCTTTGGGCATTATCGTAGCGATAGCGTTGTTCTCGCTGCATCGCTTTTTCGATGATCGTTCGCAAGTCGAGCGGCAAAGACGGTTTGCACTGAGACAACGGAATCGGTCCGCTCGGTTTCTTTTGTAGCAACACCGCTTGTCGAACCGATTGATCGTCCATCGCCGGTTTGCCGGTGACGATTTCGTAAAGCGTGACACCAAGTGAGTAAACATCGCTTTGTGCGCATGCCTCGCCGCCAAGCTGTTCCGGCGCCATGTACCGCAAGGTACCGATCACATCGCTGGTACGAGTGTACGCTTCGGCGTCTTCGATGCGGGCGACACCGAAGTCGGCAATTTGCAGCATCCCGTCTTCGTCGATCAGCAAATTGGCCGGTTTGATGTCGCGGTGCAAGATGCCTTGAGCGTGGGCATACGCCAGCCCCGATGCGGCTTGGAAACCGAATCGTGAAAGTGACTCGGCGATTTTGTCATCGCTGATCGGGTCCGGGGCATCGGGGGAGACGTGATCGCTGATCCAGCGGTCGAGGTTGCGTCCGTAGATCCGCTGCATCACAAAAAAGTAGTGCCCGTCGGCTTCGCCAAAACCGAATACGGGAACGATGTTGGCATGATGCAAACGGGCTGCGGCACGCGCTTCGGTGTGGAAGCGTTGGATGAGATTTTTATCCGTCGGTGATGCGACCTCGTCCTCACGATTCGTTAGTGTTACTTGCGATTTCGGCAAGACTTTTAATGCGACGATTCGATCAAGGGAACGTTGTCGGGCTTCATAGACAACTCCCATGCCGCCGCGGCCGATGGGCGACAACAGGTCAAAGTCACCCAGTTTGGTTGGCGGTTGAACTTTCGCCAGCGGCGACGTGTTGCCCGCGATCACGACATCGCGGGCTTGGTCAAGCAGCTGCATCAGCGGCGCGAGCTCTTTTAGCTTCGCCGCTTGTGGTTGATCGGCCGCGGTTTCGCGATCGGGGTTGTCCTTCGAAGTGCTATCGCTCATTACAAGCCCATCCCGATCCCTTCAAGGACTTCGCGTAGCCGTTCGAGGGCACGGACGTAACGATTGCTTGTCGCGGTGATTGATAGCCCGAGGACTTCGGAAACCTGTTTGTTGGAAAGGTTTTCGAAGTGACGCATGGCAATGATTTCTTGATCTTGTTCGCTGAGTGTTGCGATGGCCTTTTCCAAGACCGCCAATTCTTCGCCACGTACGGCAACTCCGCTCGGTGTGGTCTGCTTGGCAGCGATCCGATCGGCAATTGAGACAGCCGTGGTTTGCGGATAAGGGCCTGCCGATCCGCTGAGCTTGATTTCGCGGCCGGCGGAGCGTTTACCGGCTCCGAGGTGGCGGCGGTGCACATCGACCATCGTTTGGGTCACGATCATACGGAGCCAGGCAAAGACGGTGTGCTTCTCGTCACTCAAAAAGTGCTTGAGGCGTGACTTTGCTGCCAAGAACGCTTCTTGCAAAACGTCGTCCGGGTCGATGCGTCCTGAAAGACGACGGTCCATCCTAAAGGTGACCAGATTGTGAAAAGATTCACGATGGACGCAAAATTGGTCAGCGAGTGTGGAATCCGGATCAGCCAATAGCTGCGCACGTAATTCTGATTCGTCAATGCTGTCGTCATTCATCGGTCACGCCCTCTACATAACTGCTCGGCGCAGGGCCCTGATAGCGAACAGTGTCGCCCAAAGCTCACACGTTTTTTAACGCTTTTCATGTGGATCACACAGAATCCCAGCGTTGGATCACCTATCGGCAGCCCTTCTCAGCCTCGGCTTCCGACCTTCTCTCTATCTCTTCTTTAGCAGGTTTGTTCCGATGAAACGATCCGCAATCACGTCATCAAGGAAGAAAGGACGACGAAAAACAGCTCAGGACAATCGAACTGAGACTCGACGCAGGCTGCGTCTGGAAACCGTCGAAGCACGGCAATTGCTTGCCGCCGATTTGGGGGCGGACGCCGACACGTCGGCACCGGCAATTGAGTCAACTTTGCAAACGGAAATTCAATCCGCCGCCTACGAATCCGAAGACATCAACCGCGACGGACAGGTCACGCCGATCGATTCGCTGATGGTGATCAATCGACTCGCACGCCGCGATGGTGACGGGCCAAACGATCTGTCGATGGATCTGAACGGCGACGGGAGAGTCACTCCAATGGACGCGTTGCGAATCATTAACCGAGTGGGACGCCAGCAACAGAAACGTGACCCCGCACCGCCACCGCCTCCACCCGCACCTAGCCCAACTCCGGAGCCGGAGATTCAGTCATTCGACGGCTCGGGAAATAACCTTGATCATCCAGAGTGGGGAACGGCTGGCAGCGAGTTTTCGCGACAGGTCGAACCAGACTATGCTGACGGAGTCTCCACGCCGAGCGGTGACGATCGGGTTTCGGCACGCGAGATCAGCAACCTTGTCTTTGACCAAGACGAGTCAATCGAAAGCTCTCGTGGGTTGTCTGGATTCATTTGGCAGTTCGGTCAGTTCATCGACCATGACATCGATCTCACACAAAACGCAGATCCCGCAAGTGGCGAAGCGTTCGATATCGAAGTCCCCGCCGGAGATCCCCACTTTGATCCGTTGGGTACCGGCGAAATGGAAATCGGGCTGACGCGTTCGCAAGGCGCTGAAGGAACCGGTGATTCGATTGACAATCCGCTTCAGCAGGTCAACGGGATCACCGCGTTTATTGATGGCTCGATGATCTATGGGAGCGACGCCGAGCGAGCCGATGCTTTGCGAACATTCGACGGCGGCCGGTTGAAGACGAGCGAAGGTGACTTGCTGCCTTTTAATACCGATGGCTTGCCCAACGGCGGTGGTACTTCGGACAGTTTGTTCTTGGCTGGTGATCTGCGAGCCAACGAACAAGCAGGGCTGCTCGCAATGCATACGCTTTGGGTTCGCGAGCACAATCGGATCGCAGATCAAATTGTCAGCGAGCAGCCAGAGCTTTCTGACGAACAGGTCTACCAGCGTGCACGGCGAATGGTGATCGGGGAACTGCAAGCGATTACGTTCAACGAGTACCTACCTGCACTGCTGGGGCGTGATGCCATCGCACCCTACGAAGGATACGACGCAACCGTTGACCCAACGATTTCGAATTTGTTCGCGACGGCGGGTTTTCGATACGGTCACAGTTCCATTCCGACCGAGATGTTGCGTTTGGATGACGATGGCGAAGTCATCGACGCAGGGAACTTGGCCCTTCGCGACGCGTTCTTCAATCCTAGCGTGATCGCCGAAGGCGGTATCGAATCGATCATGAAGGGGTTGGCATCGCAGCACAGCCAAGAGGTCGATACGAAAGTCGTCGATGACTTACGCAATTTCCTGTTTGGCCCACCGGGAGCAGGCGGCTTCGATCTCGTCTCGTTGAACATTCAACGCGGGCGTGATCACGGATTGCCGGATTACAACGCGGTGCGTGAGCAACTCGGACTTGATCGAGCGGAAACCTTTGCCGATATCACTTCGGATGTCGAACTCCAGCAATCGCTCGAGCAAGCGTACGGTGACACTTCGAACATTGACGTCTGGGTCGGCGCACTGGCGGAGGACCATGTTTCTGGCGCCAGTGTTGGCGAGACGTTGCAGCGGATTATCGCCGATCAATTCATGGCGCTACGCGACGGCGATCGGTTCTGGTACCAAAACACGCTCGAAGGGGAGCAGCTTCGTCAGGTCAGCCAAACGCGACTTAGTGATGTGATTGAACGCAACACCAGTTTGACGTCGTTGCAGGATCATGTTTTCTTCGTTGAAGACGCTGGCCCAAATACGGCGGATCCGATCGGGGATCGGCCCGCGCCGCCGTTGCCACCACCACCAGCTCCGTCGCCAGATGCTCCGTCACCCGTTGACAGTGGGCAGCAAAGTGACGGTCCACGTCCATCGGGGCCAAGCGGTGATCGTGGTGTGGTTCAAGAAGATCCGAATCGATTGCCGCCTCCACCTCGCCAAACGGATGGTCAGCCGCCACTGGGTTCAGGGGACGGCTCTGGTGATTCGATGCGGCCCGTTGGTGCGAGGGCAATCGACCAGGTTGCGGGCAACTCGGATACCGAGACCCAGGATGCTGCAGGGCGACCACTGGGGTCCAGTCCGTTGTCGCCCGATTCGGTCGATCAATTCTTTCGCATGATGTAGACGATTGAATGCTCGCGGTTTGCGTCGGTCGGAGTTGCCTCTTCGGCCGACGTGACGCGATAATAAAACACTCACAACCTCAATCGATCATTTGGTTTGTCGCTGACAAACGTTTTGTATTGCCAATCCTCCTTCGTAATGGATCATGCATGTTTAACTCGCGAAAGTCGTTCGCCATTTGCACCCTGCTCGCCGCAACAACCGTTGTTGCTCACGAAGGTCATCATGATCATTCGCATGGTGAGAACCTTGTTGTAGCGGCAACGGGAAACCCGGCAGGGGCGTTTCAGTCAAAAGTCACGATGACGGAAGCGAACGGTGTGCGGACGATTCGCAGCAATGGGCTGCCTGAACATGCGACGGGCCAGTTTCCTGGGCCGCGGAACCCGAACCGGATTCAGGAGCAGCGTTACGAATTTCGGATGCCGCTGAATCCGCAACCGGCATCGAAGCCTCAAGAGCTGAAGCTCGGGAAATTCGGCGTTGCGGTCAACGGTGTACCGATCGATCCGGGGGCAGCCGAGTTCTGGCGACGAGATTTTCAAAGTCCTTGGCAGTACGCCGTGATCAACGGCAAAATCGACTTGGGATTGGACATGAACTCCGCGCATGTACAACCAGGTGGTGAGTATCACTACCATGGCCGACCCGCCGATTTGATTTCCCGGCTTCGTGAGCAAGCTCGCAAAGAGAACCGGTCGATGACGTTGGTCGGCTACGCCGCCGATGGCTATCCGATCTATGACTGTGAAGTGATGGGGAGCGATGGAAAGACGAAGACCTTGCATGCCAGTTATCGATTGAAATCCGGACGCCGCCCGTCAGGCAACGATGGTCCTGGTGGTCGATACGATGGGACCTTTATCGCCGATTGGGAGTATGCCCATGGCAAAGGCGACTTGGACGAATTCAACGGGATGTGGGGAAGGACGTCGGAGTATCCCGACGGGACATTTTTTTACGTTTTGACCGAAGAGTTCCCTTATGTCCCACGCAAATTTCGCGGAACTCCTGACGAGAGTTTTGCATTGAAAGGACCTGGCGGTCGTGGTCGTCCCGGTTTCGGGCCCCCACGCGGTTCACGGCCCGGTCCGCCGCCGTTTGGCCCTCCGCCATTTGGGCCACCTCCTGCGACGCCTCGCTAGTCAAAGAGGTGTCTCAAGGAACGTCGCAATCTGCAAGAGATGCTATTGGCGCGGTGTGTTTCGCGCCGGGATCCCGCCGATCCAGAATCCTTGGGCGTAGGCAATTCGCTGGGTTCATGTTATCAAAGGTGACCAAGATCCCGATTGTTCCTTTCGAGTTGACTTCGCCTTGATCGTCACCATCGATGGCCCCGCCGGCGCCGGAAAAAGCAGTATCGCCCACCAAGTCGCATCCCGGTTGGGTTTTGAATTTCTCGATACCGGTGCGCTCTACCGGGCGGCAACGCTCGCGGCGATACGTGCCAGTATCGATCTGAATCACAGCGAACGGCTTGCCGAGTACGTCGGTCAGATCGAAATCACTTGGCAAAACAACGTCGTTTGTCTTGGCGGTGAAGACGTATCGGGATTGATTCGCACGCCCGAAATCACTCGGTCAATTCGGTTCCTTGCGGATGTTCCCGCTGTTCGGTCGGAGCTGTCCGGACTGCAGCGCCAGATTGCTGACGGTCGTGATATCGTTACCGAAGGCCGCGATCAGGGCGCCGAAGTGTTTCCGGATGCAGAGTGCAAGGTGTTTTTGACCGCCTCGCCGCTCGAACGCGCCAAACGTCGCATGCGGCAGCTCGCCGATTCAGGGCAATACGTGTCGGTCGAGGAGGTTCTCGCAGCCCAAAACCAGCGAGATCTCGAGGACCGTTTACGCGATGTCGGTCGTCTGCGCGCTGCGGATGACGCCACTGTGATCAACACCGACGGAATGCTTCCAGAGCAAGTGCTGCAAGCAATCGTGGATTTGGTCCAGTCAAAAATGGTCGAGTGAAGCCAAGCGGCGACCGTTTTGCAGTCGCGCTTCACTCGGCGATATATTGGAGGGATGTTGGGTTAAACCGCTGGTGTGATCATCGGTGTTGCCCTACACATCCCCACCCTCCAATCCTCCCCGGGATGACTGATGAGACACTTGCAAGTCTTGACGCTGCTGTTGCTGTGCGGCGCTCCTGTCGCGACGATTTCTGCCGAAGATCAAAAGCCGCCCAACGTATTGTTTGTCGCGGTCGATGATTTGAATCATTGGCTAACGTTTATGGGGCGTAATCCACAGGCGCGAACGCCGAACTTTGATCGCCTGGCGAAGATGGGGCTGGCATTCACCAATGCGTACTGTGCCGTCCCTGCATGTGAGCCTTCGCGATGTGCGTTGATGGGCGGGCAGCGTCCTTGGGTGACCGGTTGCTACCGCAACGGTGACAAGTGGAAGCAATACCAACCGGCCGGAAACGGGCTTTCAGCCCAGTTCTTGAAAGCTGGCTACCACGTCGCTGGCGCCGGGAAAATCTATCACTCGATGGCCTATCATCCATCCGAATGGACGGAGTATATGTCCAAAGAAGGGCTCTCTAGCAATGGCCCCGGGGTTCAGAAAATGGACGGCTATCACGTCGATAAGCAGCATCCCAATTTGAAGGATGACGACCTGATCGATTGGCATACCACTGACTACTGCATCGAGCAACTCAAGGCAGACCACGGCAAGCCATTCTTTATCGCATGTGGTCTGTACAAGCCGCACTTGCCATTCGTAGTGCCACGCAAATACTACGACGCGTTTCCGCTCGAATCGATCCAGCTGCCACCGCATCGTGAGGATGACCTTAGTGACATCCCGCCCGCAGGCGTGCGGATGGCTGGGCCGAGCGGTGATCATGCTAAGTTCCTGAAAAGCGGGCGTTGGAAAGCAGCCATACAGTCTTACTTGGCCACCTGTGCCTACACCGACATGAACCTCGGAAGGCTGTTAGATGCGTATGAGCAAAGTCCGCAGCGTGACAACACAATCTTAGTTTTGTGGACCGATCACGGTTGGTCGTTTGGCGAGAAGGAGCACTGGCGTAAATTTGCGCTTTGGGAAGAGCCAACACGGACGCCGATGATTTGGGTCGTGCCGGGTGTCACAAAGCCCGACACGCGTTGTGCTGCTACCGTCGATCACATGAATATTTATCCGACCCTGTGTGAACTGGCCGGGCTGCCAAAGCCGTCGCATGTGACAGGGTATTCAATGACGGAGCTTCTTGAGGATCCGGCAGCCAAATGGGATTACCCGGCAATCACGACGCATGGGTTCAACAACCATGCGGTCAGGACGGATCAGTTTCGGTACATTCGATATGCCAACGGCGATGAGGAGTTGTACGCATCTCAAGACGATCCGTACGAATGGACGAACCTCGCCTCCGACCCAGAGTACGCCGCGACCAAACGTGAGCTCGCCAAATGGCTGCCCAAAAAGCAAGTCCCAGCGAAGTAAGCGACAGGCCGTTTGGGCACTAGTCGACTTTCGAAAAGTCACGTAGCAACCCGCGTTCTTCGAAGCGAACGAGCAGTCGAACGATTTCGACTGTTCGATCGAGGCCGAGTTCATCGAGAATCCGTTGGCGATATTTTTCCACCGTTTTCGTGGATACGCCAAGTTGCTGCGCAATCGCGCGAGTGGTTTCTCCGAGCGCACTCAGGATGCAGATTCTCTTCTGTGTCGCTTCGAGTTGTTTATAGATTAAGAACTGTTTCGCGATGTCGTATTTTAAGTCGAAGTCTTCTGCGTCCAATCTGGTCGGGACGGCAATTAATAAGATCCAGAACGGTTCATAACTAAAGTTCGCGAGGCTTGTTTTGTTGGCGCGTACCAAGTAACGAATGCCATTTCGGCCTGTCGTAAAATATTCGAACTGAATTTTTAGGAAGCCCTGTTGAAGAAGAGCATCGCTTTGCCGGGACAGATCGATGCTTGATTCATCCACGATCGCATCGCTGCTTTTACCTAGTGGTAGCTCATCGCAATGTAAGAAGAAATCGCGGTAAGAAGCATTAAGGCACGTGATGGTCCGATTCTTACTTTTGATGATGACCGGAACTGTAAATTCATTCAGGTCTAAAGGTGTAGATCGGTCGCCTTCAAACCAGTGAACAATAGAGTGTTCAACTGCTTCGACCGTTGCCGAGAATTGGTGATAGCCTTCGCGAATCTTATCCCGCCACACCGCTTATCTTCGCATTTGCCATTGATCAAAAGTGATCGGTGCCGTAATTTCTCGCTCCTTCAACATGTATAGCGTTTCAGGGGTTTCCTATCCTCACCCTGAAATACAATGACCTGCGAAACGAGTGGGTTGGGGGCGCTATCTCTCGCACGGAACATGGGGCAACAGATGTGCGTGAGTGTCCAAATCGCCCCCAACCCCGTTCGCACGTAAGAGTCCAAAGGGTCTTACGTGAGAGCGAAAAGCTATACGGAATCTGATGGCATTGGAACAGTGATTTCGAAACTTTCCTGTAAATTTTAACCTGCCATCAACTTCTTTTTTAAACGCCTCAATCTGTTGATGGCAAATGGGTGTGCGATAGGGATCATCTGATCACTTTGTGACCATTTGATGGCGTAAACGTTCCACCTTCGTTGCGCAAGGTTTTGGTTTTTGCAGCCTCGTTTCTTTTCGGCTGCTGTTCGGTGCCGGTGGCGAATCGTTGCACCCCGCCGTTGTTTGTGACAGGCGTGCTTCCCATCAATATGCGTTTTCCTTAACGTTGGAGGAAGTGCGAAACTAAACCGCGTCACTCTGGACGGAGCACCATGAATCCTCGGGTAATTTTGATCCCGTTTGCCGTGCTAATTCTGGCCGGGATGTTGATCTACAGCCAAGTTCGCACTCCGCCCAACAGGGTTTCGGGGTTTATCGAAGCCGACGAAATCCGTCTCGGCTCGCGTATCGGTGGTCGGGTCGCAAAGGTGTTGGTCGACGAAGGGCAATCGGTCGAAGCGGGGCAATCGCTGGTAGTGCTTGAGCCGTACGACTTGTTGGAGTTGG
This sequence comes from Rhodopirellula sp. MGV, assembly GCF_002251265.1. Lineage (NCBI taxonomy): Bacteria > Pseudomonadati > Planctomycetota > Planctomycetia > Pirellulales > Pirellulaceae > Rhodopirellula > Rhodopirellula sp. MGV. The sequence continues at coordinate 334,268 of NZ_NPDI01000028.1, forward strand.
AGCGGCAAGCGGCTCTGACGTTGGCGGCCCGCGAAGTCGACTATCAACGCTTGGCACGTGGCTTTCGACCCGAGGAAATCGCTCAAGCGAAGGCGCACCGGGATCAGCTAAAGGCGCAATTGGATTTGTTAAAAGCCGGCCCTCGCCCTCAAGAAATCAAAGCCGCGGAAGCTCGCCTGACCGCAGCCAAAGCGGAGACACAGCTTGCCGAGCAGCTTTACGAGCGGCAGCAAACATTGGCAAGAAACAACGCCGTTTCCGCCGATGAACTCGACCGTAGCCAACAGGCATTCGAAAGTGCCGCGGCAACGCTTGACGTGCGCGAGAACGAATTGCAATTGATGCAGCTTGGCACTCGGGACGAAGACATCCGGGCGGCCGAAGCCGCATTGGAGGAAGCCGAGCAAGCCTGGCAACTGAAAGCCAACGGCTACCGTGAAGAGGAGATTGAGCAGGCAAAAGCATCGCGTGATGCGGCAAAGGCGGCCTTGGATGCGATCGGCCAACAAAAGGCCGAGCTGACGATTCACAGCCCGCTTTCCGGAACAATCGACTCACTCGACTTGCAGCCTGGTGATATGGTTGCCGCCGGCGCACCCGTGCTATCGATCATGGATCATGAACACCTGTGGGTGCGAGCCTATGTCCCGCAGAACCGTGTCGCACTTTCGGTCGGGCAAAAATTGCGAGTGACCGTTGATGGTGCCCCGGAAACCGAGTTGACCGGTACGGTGTCGTTCATCGCAAGGCAGGCTGAGTTTACGCCGAACAATGTGCAGACACCGGAAGAACGCGGGAAGTTGGTCTTTCGGATTAAGGTCGCTTTAGAGAAGGCAGCTGACTCGCTGCGGCCCGGAATGTCTGCGGACGTCTGGCTTGATTCGATCGGTGATGCCAAATGACCGATTCGGTAATCCAAGTCAGCGGGCTATCGCGATCCTTTGGAGATCTTGTCGCCGTCGATGGAGTCAGCTTTGATGTTCGTCGCGGTGCGATCTTTGGATTGCTGGGGCCAAACGGCAGCGGCAAGTCGACGATCATTCGGATGTTACTGGGTGTGTTGCCACCGTCTTCTGGTACGGCGACAGTGCTTGGCTACAACGCGATTAACGACGCCGAACGGATCAAGAGCCGTGTGGGATATATGTCCCAGCATTTCAGTTTGTACGCGGACTTGTCGGTTCAAGAAAATATCGACTTTTATGGTCGTATCTACGGGCTCGAAAACGACGAGCTTGACCAGCGTCGGGCGGCCGTGCTGGAGCTGACTTCGTTGGAGAGCCAAACGCAAAAACTTGCCGGGACGCTTTCCGGTGGTTGGCAGCGACGGTTGGCACTTGCTTGTGCGTTGATCCATCAGCCCGACGTGTTGTTTCTCGACGAGCCGACGGCGGGGATTGATCCTGTCGCAAGGCGTCAGCTATGGGATCTGCTCTTCGAGCTTTCCGGACGCGGTGTCACGTTATTCGTCACGACGCACTATATGGATGAAGCCGAACGCTGCAGCGATGTCGGGTACATCTACTTGTCGAAGCTGTTGGTGCTGGGCAAGCCAGACGAATTGAAATCGCTTCCACACGTCACCCCGGAAGGTACGAAACGCGTTGAGATTCGCGTTCCCGCTCCGGCCGAAAAACTGCACCAACTTCGTGATGACGAATCCGTTCACGACGCGACCTTGTTTGGTGAAACGATCCACGCCTTGGTCGACGAAACGGTAAATCCTTCGCAGTTGCGGTCGCTCTTGAATTCGCCCGATGATCAAATCGATGTTCGGCCGATCACGCCGTCACTCGAAGACGTCTTCGTCACGCTGACACAAGACGCCGAACGGCAACGACTGGACAACGAATCCGATGGTTCGGATGCCTCCGAATTCAACTCCGCAACGTCACGAACTGACGCGGAATCGGAGGCTGGGCATCAGGTATCCAGCGCCCGTCAACCGGCGGCCCGTCAACCGGCGACTGGTGCGAGCATGATCCGAGGCTGGTGGGCGATCTTGGTGAAAGAGTTCTTTCATATCCGCCGCCAGCCAACGACGCTGTTTTTTATGTTTGTCGTTCCGGTGATGCAGACGATCATCTTTGGCTATGCCATCGATACGCAGATCGAAAACATCCCGATGGTGTTGTTCGACATGGATCAACATCAGCAGTCGCGGCGTTTGGTTTCAGCGTTCTTGAACACACGCAAGTTTCGCTTGGAACAACAGGTCAACGACACCGAATCGTTCGAGCGTGCGCTGACATCGGGCAACGCGAAAGTTGGGCTTCGAATCCCGCCGTTCTATTCCGAGCGACTGCTTCGTGGCGAGCAGGTTCAAGTCCAGGTCTTAATCGATGGCAGCGATTCGCAGGTCGCGACGACTGCGATGAACACGGCGCAGTTGCTGGGCATTACGTCCGCGATCGAGATGGCGCGGACACGCGCCGAAGCGTTGCAGGTCGCGCCGTCGCGGGACCGCTCGGGACACGCCGCAATGCCGCTCGAGGTGCGTTCACGGATCCTTTACAACCCAGACCTCGAAAGTTCGCACTTCTTTGTGCCCGGACTGGTCGGAATCATCTTGCAGCTGGTCACATTGTTTTTGACTTCGTTTGCAATCGTCCGCGAGCGTGAGCAAGGAACGCTCGAGCAACTGTTTGTCACACCGGTCAGCCGCGGTGGACTGTTGCTTGGCAAGCTGCTTCCCTATGCCGCGGTCGGATTTGCCGAACTATTGTTGGTACTGACGGTGATGGTTTATGGGTTTGGCGTACCGATCAACGGCAGTTTAACGCTGCTGCTGATATTCTCGATGATGTTCATGATCTGTTCGCTTAGCTTGGGTTTGTTGGTATCGACGATCGCCAAGACGCAGCTCGAAGCGATCCAATTGGCATTCATTGTGATGCTGCCATCGGTTTTGTTGTCCGGGTTTATGTTTCCAAGAAGCGAGATGCCGCTGCCGATTTACCTGGCGACGTTTGGGATCCCGGTGACTTATTTCATCGACATATTGCGAGGCATCGTGCTGCGGGGGGCTGATTGGGCAGATCTGATTCCCTCGGTGTTCGGATTACTGGTGTGCGGAACATTGATCCTTTTTTTAAGTGTGTTGCGATTTCAAAAGCGACAAGCGGTGTAATGTCCGGCACGGCTGGGGAGCGGTTAGCTACAATGCGGTTCCTTCCCTCCTGCCCCACCGCGACGTCTTATGAAATACGCTTGCTTCGCCTTGCTTTGTGTTGTTGCCGGATTGCGCACAGCACATGCAGATGACCGCCCCAATATCGTTTTCTTTTTTGCCGACGATCAAACGACCAGTACGCTGGGCTGTTATGGCAACTCGGTCGTGCAAACGCCAACGATCGATCGACTGGCTGCCAACGGCACCCGATTCGAAAACATGTTTGTCAGCCACTCCATCTGCTGGGTCAGTCGCACGACGATTCTGTCTGGGCTGTATGGGCGAAGCTACGGAACACCAAGCAGCCCGGAAACGGCGCGACCAGACGCTGTGGCAGAGCTGTATTCAGATTTGCTTCGCAAGGCGAACTATCGAACGGGTTATTTCGGTAAATGGCACGCCAAGATGCCAGCGGGGTACAAGCCGGCCGAGCACTTTGACGATTTTGAAGCGATCGGACGCAACCCGTTCTACAAACGACTGCCCGACGGCAGCTTGCGTCATGAGACTGACTTGATCGTCGATCGTGGGATCGAGTTTTTGCAGTCGCAACCGACCGACCAACCGTTCGCGTTGAATTTGTGGTTCAACGCTTGTCATGCCGAGGACAGCGATCGGCGACCCGGGATCGGCCAGTTCCCCTGGCCCGAATCGACTAACGGCATGTACGACGACTTGCAGATTGCCGAGCCGCGTTTGTCTGACCCGGCAATCTTTGATTCGCTGCCGGAGTTTATTGCGACTGCGATCAATCGCGAGCGATACTTTTGGCGTTGGAATACAGACGAAAAATACCAGGCCAACATGAGAGCGTACTATCGCATGGTCACTGGAATCGACAACGCGATCGCACGATTGTTGAGCGTACTCGATGAACGCGGCCTCGCCGACAACACGATCATCGTTTACTCGGCCGATAACGGTTACCACATGGGTAATCGAGGATTAGCAGGGAAGTGGTCGCATTTCGAAGAGTCATTGCGAGTTCCATTGATCGTCTATGACCCGCGTGTCGACAAGTCAGAGCGTGGCAAGGTCTCCGACGCGATCGCGCTGAACGTCGATCTGCCTGCAACCTTTTTGGATTGGGCGGGAGTCGAACAGCCGAAGCGTTTCCAAGGTGAGAGCTTGCAGCCGATCGTGAGCTCAGAAACGCCATCGAACTGGCGCAGCGAATCCTTTCACGAGCACTTCGCGGTTCGGAATCGTATCGCCGCATTTGAAGGACTTCGCAATAACGAGTTCAAATATGTTCGCTATCTAGACGAAGGCAATTACGAGTTTTTGCATGACTTGCAAAACGATCCCGACGAGCTGATCAATGTCGCGTCCGATCCGAAGTATGCCGAAACGCTGCGGTCGATGCGTGAGCGGACGGATGCGAAGGTCGCTGAACTGGGCGGTCCACTCGATCCGCTAGAAGGGCCGTTTCAGAAGTCAACCGATCGGCATCCCGAAGCATCGGCGGCAAACGCGGGGCCGCTTTTCGATGGCAAGTCGTTGCGTGGTTGGGATGGAAATCGCGAGTATTGGTCGGTTCAAGACGGTGCGCTGACAGGAACGGCGGACGGCACGTTGAAGATGAACCGCTTTTTGTCTTGGAAGGGTTCGACGGTGCGAAACTTTGACTTGAAAGTTCAGGTCAAGGTGACAGCCGGAGGCAACAGTGGGATTCAGTATCGTGGTGCCTCACGACCGGAGATCGACTTGGACATTGTGAGCGGCTACCAGTGCGACGTCGTCGCTAATGTTCCGCAGTACAACGGGATGCTCTACGAAGAACGTGGACGCAGAATCTTGGCTCATACCGGCGAACGCGTCATCATCGATCCGCAAGGTCGAAGCTGGGTGGTGGGGAAGATGCCGGTAAAGGAATTCGAACCGGACCGCTGGCACGAATTTCGGGTGCTTGTCGAAGGCAATCATCACCAGCACTGGATCGACGGTCATCAAACCGCTGATCTTTGGGACTTTGACGAGCAGGGCCGTTCACTCGAAGGCGTCTTCGCAGTCCAGGTTCATGTCGGGCCGGCGATGAAGATCCAGTACAAGGATTTTCAAATGACGCATCTGCCCGATGCGTTGCCGCTAGGTACCTTCGAAGATCACCCCATTCCTGAGGATGCCTATGGTGTGCGTCCTCAGGGACGCGTGCCTGCCGATTGGCAGCCACCGGTCTACGGTCAAATCAAACGCGGCGAATGAATTCCTCGGCATAGGAACGGACTTCTCGCCCGTTTAAGACGTGGACCATGCGAAGTTGCTGAACTTGTTCGTCGCTAAACGAACTGAGTGGAACGTGGACCAAAGTCTTTTTGTGGCGGCGGGCGAGTCGTCGCCAGCCTCCACCGGGCGGCAGGGTGCTGAGCATTGCGATTTGGCGTCCGCGGCTGTGCAGGCATGCTGCCGCAATCAAGCGTTCCTCCAACGTCTCGGTAAAGTCGAGTCTTGGATCACTCCAGATCTCTGGAATCCAGATCGGAGGGTACAGGAACAATGCCCCGCCATAACGTGCCAGCCCGATTCCGGGGCCGACCATTTCTTCGCCAAAGTTCGTCGCGTAAAACGCCAGCGTCGATTCGTCCTTATGCTCGGCGAACCAAGTTGTTCGCCAAGGATAGTCACGTGGATCCGATGGTGAATCGAACAGCATCACGCAAGCGTCCAGTGTGCCACGGCTTGGCGGGATGACTTTGACGTAGATGTCTTTGTCATACCAATGGCGAAGTGTGTCGCGAATATCGATGCCGTCCTTCACGCTGGTGGTGAACTTTTCGGTGCGTGCCAAATCATTGCCGATGATCGCTTTCGCACGATCGAAGACTCGCGTTCGAAAGTTTTCGATGCGTTCGTCCTCGGGTGTGTAGCTGCATTGCGAGTGCGGGTTCCACTGGTATTTCCAGCGGTGTTTTTCGGGCAGTGATGGGTTGCGTTTGAGTTCCAGGGTTCGCCAGCTGAGTGGCGGTCCGGGCAAGCGATTGACCATCGAGTGGACCTCGCCATCGGGCAGTCTGGCTTGGTCGATTCCCAGTTTGACTTCGGGCACATCGTCCCACTCTCGGCTGGCGGCATGCTCGGATGCGTACGAGTATTCGTTGGCAAGCTGTGCGACATGCAGTGCGTATTGGTCGCCCATGATTTGTTTAGCGGCCATCACGATTGTGATCAGATCCGGCGTCATCCGTCGCGACATCAGTGAGAGGTTGCGGATGTACTGCAAGCACTTCGAGAGGTGCAGCGGTGTGATACGGCGGGCGAATTGCTTTAGCTCGTCACGATAGCTCTGTCTTGCCGCGATCAGCAGTTCTTTGACGCCATCGATTTGCACATCTTCGTCGTTGTCCAGTTCGCGGCGAGCCCGTTCATACAGCCCGGTGATGTAAGGCAGTTCGCCAAACAGGAACATCAGAGTTCGCGGATCGATCGCGTAGCGGACGGGAGTTTGAACGATATCGTGTTGTGGTTTTTCGGTCGGTTCTGAAATCTCGTTTCGCGGTGAGGTGCGAGAGAATCGTTCGGTATAAGCCTCGCGGACCCAGGGCCAGTGAAGCACGTTGGTGACGTAAAGGATCCGTTCGAATCGCTGTTCCAGATCGGCGAGGCGTGATGCCATGTGCTGGATCCGTGCCCGGGTCTGGCGATCGGCCGGACGCGGCAAGCTTGGCAGAACAGCGGCGGCGAACCGTTCGGCAGAAACCTGGCGAACGGCAAACGGGTCCGGCATGATGGAAGAGAACGGCAGAAACGGGTCTGTTTCTAAGTCGACATAGGCGCGAGCGATGTGTTCGCCCATCGCTGCGCGGATCGCCATGATGACCGGTTGGCAGGGGTCAATCGGGACGTAACTCGCCGGGCCATCGTCAAGTTCAAGCGATTCGTCTTCTTCTGCTGTGCTCGAGCTATACGACTCTTCGAACGTCGTGAACTTGGGCGAAGGCGGTTGGATGACGATTGAAGGCCGCGGCAGTTCCAGGATCGCAGACTCCACCGGCTCGCGAAAGGACTCGGGCAAAGGCACCGCGACACAATCAAAATCTTGTTCCAGCATCCAGCGGCGGACCATCTGGGAGAACTGCCCGCTGCCATGGATCACTGGCAGAACCGCGATTCGGTCCCCCAGGCGAAGGAGATCTGGGGGGCAAAATCTCGTCTTACCGTTCATTGGTCGTTTATTTGGCCTTGCGGCACTCTTTGGGGCGATATAGGATCACTGCACCTGAGAGATATTATTTTTTTGTCGCCTACTCAAGCACGGATTCGTGTGCGACATCGCTCGAAGGCTCATCGGACTTGCGATTGCTTGTCAGTCTACCAGTTATTTTTGAAACGCAGGTGTTTATTCCCACCTGCGTTTCTTTTTTGCGCGCCGCGGCGATCTGCCTCCGCTTGCCGATTTCAACCGCATCCGTTTCGGGGCGTCTCCTGTGCAGTTCTCGCGGTTTGCTCGCAGGTTGATGTCATAGCGAAAAACGGCAATTCCGCTTATCTTATTCAGTGTTGCGGCCTCCCCCCGCACACTTACTCCCCAGACGCCGGACACCCGCGAACTCCCCTTTTTTGTCGGTCCGAGTCCCGATCGCAAGTCTTTGAAATGGATTGGCTTGTGAGCTCGGGAAGGCGGTCGGATTGATCGAAACGAATCGCATCCCAATTGTTCCGGCGCCCTCAAAGTTCTTTTAAGACTTTTCCCCTACGAGGTGACTGTTGTGAAGCACTGGACATGTCAACGCACAGCGGTGTGGTTGGCCACGTTGCTGTTGACGTTGTTAACGTTTGGCCCTGTTGGATCTGTCGTCGCGCAAGACGCTGCCGCACCGACATCGACTGAAACCGCCGCCGAATTGACCGCCGATGAAACTCAAGTGCCGTCTGCCTCTGAAGGCAGCGATGCCGCGACCGGTGAAGCGGCTGCTGGCGAACCGGCCGGACTGACGGACGACGAGATTGCCAATTCTCCGCTTGGTGCTCACAACTCGTGGATGCTGCTGTGCTGTGCACTGGTGCTGTTCATGACCGCGCCTGGGCTGGCGATGTTCTACGGCGGCTTGGTCCGTCGCAAGAACGTGCTCAGCGTGATGATGCAGTGCGTGTTCTTGATGGGACTGATGACGGTGATTTGGGCGGTCTACGGTTACTCGCTGGCCTTCGGACCGACCGCACCTGGCAGCTGGATCGGCAACGCCGATTACCTGTTCATGAACGGTGTCGCTCGGCAATGGGACGAGAGCCTGAATGCGCCCGTGACACCGATGGCTGGCCAGATGCCTCGCCTGACACACATGTTGTTCCAAGGCATGTTCTTTATCATCACCCCAGCCCTGATCTGTGGTGCGTTTGCCGAACGAATGAAGTTTAGCGCCATGGTCGTGTATTCGATCCTGTGGGGCACGTTCATTTATTGCCCGCTCTGCCACTGGGTTTGGGCGGAAGGACCCTTGTCGTACTTCGCCGGTGAAAAGGCATTGTTCGGCGGGATGGCCGGTGCACTCGACTTTGCTGGCGGAACCGTCGTCCACATCTCCAGCGGTGTTTCCGCTCTGGTGGCGGCAATCTTGGTCGGCCCACGAATGGGTTACCCCAACGAACCGATGCAGCCACACAACCTGACCTACACCGCGCTCGGTGCGGCGATGTTGTGGGTGGGTTGGTTTGGATTCAATGCCGGCAGTGAACTCGCGATCGACGGTTTGACTTCCAGCGCATTCGCCACCACGCACTTCTCTGCGGCGGCCGGTGCCGTCGCCTGGGCGATGACTGAATGGATCGTACTCGGAAAACCAACCGTCTTGGGTGCCAGCTCTGGCGCTGTTGCCGGTTTGGTTTGTATCACCCCGGCCGCTGGCTTTGTTCAGCCAATGCCCGCACTGATCATGGGCGCGATCGCTGGTGTGGTCTGTTACTGGGCATGCAGCAAGCTGAAGCACACGCTGAAATACGACGACGCGCTTGACGCCTTTGGTGTTCACGGTGTCGGCGGAACTGTCGGCGCGATTTTGACCGGCGTCTTTGCAACCCGCGTGGCGTGGAACGTTGCCGACGGCCAGCCGTTGGGACTGATCGAATCGGGCAGCCCGACCTTGTTGATCAAGCAGGTTGTCGCCGTGCTGGTCACGTTCATCTTCGCGGCGGTCGGTAGCTTGATCCTGCTGAAGATCATCGACATCGTGATCGGCTTGCGAGTGCCCGCCGAAAACGAGCAACGTGGTCTGGACATCACCGATCACGGCGAAGAAGGCTACATGTTTGCTTAGTCGCTAATGCCGAGTCTTCTCGGTGACACGAAAGAGCATTCCGATCGCGGCGGTGCACAGCAATGTGAGCCCCGCGATTTTTTGTGCGCCGCCCACGCCGACCCAATCGAATTCGGCAACATATCCCCAAAGCAGCGAACCGGAGGACATCGAAAGCGCCAGCGATGTGAGGTAGAAACTCATCCCGCGAGCTCTCATCCGACCTGGCAAAATCGTTTGCGCCGCGGTGTTCAATGTTGTCAGCGTCATCATCCAGCCGAACCCCATGATCAACATCGAGATCACTGCCACCCAGCCTTGGCTGCTGGTTCCCATCACGCATAGGCCGACGCCCATCAGCACCATCGCAAACGCGATCGTTGTGTTGTTGCCGACACGGTGATGCAGTCGGTGAAGAAATCTTGCCGCAATCACGGCGCCAGCACCAAAGCAGGTGACCAGGAGGCCAAAGCCGTCCGCGTCCCAGTGCAGCCGTTCGCGGGCAACCAGTGGCAGCAAGCCCCACAAGGCGCTGGCGGGAATGATAAACAGCATGACGCGAAACAGTACATGCCGCATGTCATCCGTTCGATAGACATAGCGGATGCCCTGGTAAAGCGACTTCCGGAACGAAAGTCCTCGGGACGACTCGCTGCGATTTCGTTTCCACATCAGCAGCACGACAATGACACCGGCAAACGAAAACGCGTTGACCGAGAACGCGATCCATGACCCGGTGATCGCCACCAAGGCTCCCGCGAGTGCCGGCCCGACTGCACGGGCCAAATTGAAATTCAAACTGCCAAGTGCGATCGCGCGAGAAAGCTGTTTGCGTTCGACCAACTCTGGAATCGACGCCTGCCAAGTCGGGACGTGCAGTGTTAGTCCCAAGCCGATCACGAATGTCAGTCCCAGCAGCAACCAACTGGTTACCACGCCAGTGGCGGCTAACACCGCTAGCGATCCGGTCGACAACAGCAGGATGAACTGCGTCACGAGCAGCAGCTTGCGGCGGTCGATTCGATCGGCCAGTACGCCTGCGGGAATTGCTAACAAAACAATTGGCGTCGCCATCGCGGTTCGTACCATCGAAACCATCTGAGGCGAGGCGTCCAGATCCGTCATCAGCCAACCGGCCCCGATTTCGTGCATCCAGGTGCCGAGGTTGGAAACGAGGGATGCGATCCAAAACGATCGATAGACCGGCTGGCGCATTGGGGCCCAGGGAGACAGGTCGTCAACGACGATCGGCTTGGCGGGGGGAGCCGGGTCCGCAGGGGGATCGGCGGTCGCGACCGCCATGTCGACCGAGGTTTCGCTTTGCTTGTCACTGATGTCCATTGCCTACACCTTCCTCCAGTGGCAAGCAGGTGACAAGGGGCATCGCGAGATCATTCGTTTTCGCTTGAAGAAGACTCGAAGTGAACGGTGTGTCGGGAGGAACACAGTGCGGGATAAACGCTGTGTTGGAACGCATTGAACAGATCGCCCCAACAGTACAGACTACTGCCGCAGATCCATCGTCCAACAATCAAACATCACCATGCTTCCATTTGACTGGATCGTTTTTGATTCGACCGGCACTCTGATGCGGCCTGAACCCGACGCGGCAGCCGTGTACCACCAGTTTGGGTCACGCCTAGGCATTCAAGTCGACATTGCCGAAATCCGACACCGTCTGAAAGCCGCCATGGTGACGCATTTCTTGGGCGAAAATTCGAACTTGCCGACCGATGACGCGACTGAGCTGAATCGCTGGCGGCGAATTGTTGCGGACACGCTGCCAGAAATTGCAGAGGATCGGTTTGACGAAACCTTTCAATCGCTGTGGCAATGCTTTGCCGAACCTGCCGCTTGGGCGCTGTTCGATGACGTTCTGCCGACGGTTCAGCGTTTGAAGCAAAAAGGATACCAAGTTGCGATCGCGTCAAATTTTGATGAGCGGCTTCCGCCCATCGTCGAAGCCTTGGGCCTGTCGCCGTCAATCGACGAAATTCTCATCAGTAGCAAGCTTGGATTCAGCAAACCAAATCTGCAGTTCTATCACCGTGCGGCAGACCAGTTGCAAGCGACCGACACCGCTCGCTTATTGATGATCGGCGATACATATGGTGGCGATGTTGAAGCGGCTCAGCAGGCCGGCTGGCGAGCGCGGCATCTTGTGCGTGACTGTGACAACGCACTGACAAAGTTGGCCGCGGACTTGTGATCACGGGACTCGTCGAACTACAGCGTCGAATCTTTTCGCGCCTTGGCGTGCTCTAACCAGCGTAAGAGCGCGCCGGAGTCTTCGGCGGCAAGGAGTGATTTAAGCGATTTGAGTTCGTCAATGAAGTGATCGAGTTGATTGATGATCGCCCCGCGATTGTGATCACAAATCGCAGTCCACATCGCCGGATCGCCTGCAGCCACACGCGTCATGTCTTTCCAGCCGCTGCCCACCAATGGCAGTGCCGGTTCGTCGGGGAATGCGGCCAACAACGACGAGACCAAATGCGGCACGTGGCTGACCGCGGCGAGTCGCTGGTCATGTTCGGCAGGTGTCATCAACGTGATGTTGCCGCCTGTCAGGGCCCAGAACTGCTTGGCACGATCCAGTTGTGCCGGTGGTGTCTGATCGGTTGGCGTCAGGATCACGCACTTGTCATCAAACAGGTCAGCGATCGCATTTTCAACGCCGGTTTTTTCAGATCCGGCAATCGGATGTGCGGCAACAAACTGCGCACGCACGGTTGGGACCAATGCGTTGACCTCGTCAACGATCAGCCCTTTCGTACTGCCCACATCGGTGATCAACGCTTGGTCAGGAAGTGCTGCACTCGCTTCTGCGGCAAGCGACGCAATCTTGTCGACCGGAGAACAGATCACGGCGACATCACAACCTTCGCAGGCCTTGCTCAATTCCGTGAAACCTTCATCGACCGCGCCGCATTCGATGGCGGTTTTGCAGGTCGATTCACGGCGACTGTATCCGGTGACTTTTACGCCACAGCGTCGTAGCGAAAGCCCGACGCTGCCGCCAAGCAGTCCGACGCCGATCACGGCGACTCGATTCAGCCAATCAGGTTTGGGGGGCAGAGCATCCATCGCCAAAGTTTACCATTGGTGCGTGGTGAACGCCCAGGTGACTAACCGCAGGATGCTTCGTTGCTGCGAACCTTGGAGTGCAAATTCCAGCTAATTCAATTGCACCTCGCCCCCCACGCCCTTACCCTTGATCCGTTCGGCTCTTTTCGATCATTCTCCTTCGCCCGTGGGCTAGCGATGTCTCGTTCCATCTCCACGCTTCCGATGCTGTTGCGGTTCGCTTTCGCGCTTGCGGTGATCTTGTCAGCCCGCAATCTGGTCGTAGCACAAGAGGCTCCGGCGGATCAGCCAGCGGCGAACGAAAAGACGCCGGAGGAAAATTTTTCGGAGCTGCTCGATGGCATCGAAAAGGATCTCGACGAACTTGAGGAAAAGATCGGCTTCGGATCGCCAATCGTCGAGGATTATTACAACGAACTTCAGCGGGAATATCGAACGTTGTCAGAGTTGGCGGGTGACCAGGGCGACCGTGATTACTCGCATCTGTCCGAGTCCCATCGCGAGTTGGTCGACCGCATGAACGTCTTGGCCATTTCGAGATGGTACCTCCATAACATTGCGTCCCAAGCACTACTGAAGGAGGCAGACTATCGCGGGACACTTCAGCAAATGAACACCGCCATCCGGGAGCACCGTGAGGCGATGAGGGATCCCGCATTGTCGAAACGATATCGGGAGCTGATGCATCGATCGACAAAGCTGAATACCGAAAGAAGCATGCGTCGCTATATGGTCGATTTCTATTTCGATCGTCCTCACCAATCTCGGTCAGCTGATCCGGACGACCCGCAACTTGCCATCTCGATTCAAAAGTTAAGCCAACCTTTGGGATGTTTGCTGCAACTTCGTTGGAACGACGGCCACCTTTTACTTGATCGTGACCATTGGAAAGAACCGTTCGCTCACCAAACGCTTGATCAGATCGAAAAGGATCTAATCGCGGAACTCGCAGACCGTGGTGTCGACATCGAGTACGAGGATCGATCCTTCAAGTATCTCCGAGATCGAATCTTTCGATACAACCATTCTTCGTTGCTCTTTTTAAACTTCAAACATCAGGCAACGGCGTATGAACAGAAGACACAGGCCACCGTTAGTGTCTCCAACGAGACACAATCACTGCGTTTTGTCGGACGTGAAATCGAAGCTTCGATGAGTTCGAGCGAAACGTCACTGGACTTGTTCGTGCGTGAACTTAGAACGCCAACTCAAGATATCTTGCACTTCAAGACGCACGATGACGGCACCTTGCTAATTCGCCAAGTTGGTGAAGTTAACTTTCAATTTGAGCAGTCTGCCGAAGGCGATTGTCGTTGGGTCTCGGTCGCCGATGATGTCCAGGAGTACAAAGCAAAATCATTTGCCGACTTGTATCGCGAGCATCCAGAGAAGGTCGACGGGCAATTGTTCCCGTTCCTCAAGTCGATCGGGATCCGTCCGCCGCCAGGCCGCTTCGATCCATTGGTCGTTTCACGCGTGATCGAATGGCTCAAGACCGATAACGAAGCTGCACGGCAGGAGTTTGAGAGACTTTTGTCCGACATGGAAAGTGGCAGTTTTTCCATACGCCAGCAGGCCTTCCGAAGCTTGAATGAGAATCTCGACAAGTTCGCGATCTTGATCGAACAAACCTCACCCGATCGTTTACGTTCGATCGAATCGATTGCCCGGGTTGAAGAAATTCGTAAACAAGGCAACGCACTTTACAAACAAACCGACCATCTCATTCAAAGCTTCGGCAGCCTCGATGATTCTCAGTATCTGAAAGCATTATTGCCTCGCATTAGTGAGGCCAATCAAGCGTTCGTCCAAAAGCGAATTGACGAACTCGAAGCGTTGCCGCCAACAACTGACAGGAAGTAGCAACCAAGTCATCCTTCGTCGAAGAATCGTATCAGTCGCCCGGAAAGCCAGGTTCTGAACTCTGGCGTTGTGGGCGGGCAGTGTTTCGATCCTGTAAGTAGCTCCGTTTCCGCATGCGGGACAAGCTTGTTGATTCGGTGATTGATAGCGTCACCCGGAAACGAGATATCGTCCTCTGCCGCAATGACCAACGTTGGCATGGTTAGCTTTTCCAGCATTCCATCACTTGCCAGCGGCGGGATGCGTGCATCGAACTTCATATGCTTGAGCGTGCAAGCGACGTAGCCAGTCCAGTCATCGTCGAAGGTCGACATGATCGGCGAAAGCAGCCGTATGAGGTTGGGTTTGTTCGGGAACAATCGGTAGCGAATCATCGGGATTAACATCTGCGTCAAGCCACTGAGATGTGAACCGTTGGCGATACCGGCGGGGACAAGCAACGCCAAGCGATCGATCCGCTTCGGCGTATCTGTTGCGGCAAGGTGAGCGACAAAGCCGCCCCAGCTGACTCCGAAAACGTTAGTCGAGGGAAGCTCGAAGTGGTCCATGATGTCGAACAGCCAATGTGCGAATGACTGATCCGATAATGACAGTTTCCTGTCCAAGCCACGTACCGACTGGCCAGGCAGATCCGGTGTAATGATTCGATAATGATCGAGTAGCGGGCCAAGTTCCGAAAGCAACATCGCGGCACCGGTTCGCATCGCGTGCAAGCAGATCAGTGGAGGGTTGTTTTTGTCACCAGCCATGATGACATGGCTGTCTCCGAATCGAGTCGACACGTGGAAGCTCTCTGGCGACCCGGCGATTTTCTTTGCGAAGTGGTCGTACCACTGCAGCAACTCTTGACGCCCCGATTCAGAACTCCAAATCACCGAAGTCATCGCGTTTAGACTCCGTCGAAGATCGCGGGCTTGCCAGCATCTGATCGATACTTTGGGTGCAAGCTGACCGCGGTGCTGAGCATGTTCCAATCGCTTTGTGGGATCGGTTTGCGATCGAGTACAAGCAATGCAATTTTCCACGCTTGTTCAAACACGGCGTCGCGTCGGATCGCGTTGCGGACTTCTTCTGGTGTTCCACTATCGGGAATGTCGACGTGCAACCGTTCTTCCGGATTGTCGGTGTGTTGTGCCATGAAAATCGACTGGGCGACGTACCCCATCGATTCGGACGCACCAACAGTCATGGTGTCACAGCGCAGATCAAACAACGCATGAACACACTCGTGGATGATCAACGCCTTGCTGGCGTTTGTGCGACCCGCACCGCGTCCGAGCTCGATCACATTGCGATCGGAGTCGTAAACCGCACGGCCAGTGCAAATTGCACTCGATTGCAACACTCGGATCTTCCCATCAATGATTGCGTTACCAACCACCATTAATTCTCGTGTCGTTACCCGGTGGCTTCCACGCTGGAAATTGATTGCTTTGGTCGCCCAATTGGTCAACGCGCGAATCACCGTCAATTGCATCGCTTTTTCGATTGCGGGATCCCAGTCAGCAGGCGGCAGGTAAATCTCGCCGTCACCGCTTGAGAATTGGTAGTTCTTTCCGTCGCTCGATTTGGAGCAATTCAGATAGCTTTCCAGATACCAATTCACCTCGCGGGGGTCGCGTGTACCGAAGTTGAATTCGATTAAATCCCAAGGGTCTGACCGTCCGGCCTCCCGAGATGCCACGTTGGACCAGTTGTCACCGTCCTTCACAGCGTAGGCCCCAACATGCCCTGGGGGAGGGAAGATTGCAGGAACTGGCGGAGTCGATTTAAGGATACCCATGGTGACACCCAACGGGATAAGAGCAGCAGAGTAGAGAAGTGGTATCCACAGTCCTCGTACAAACTCTCGATTTGTGACGCAAAATCTGTCAGAAGAAAGCGGAATTTAGAATTTGCTTCGGGTACTGGAACTCCTGTGCACCTTCACCACTGGTCCCGTTGTTGGGTTTGTCTCCATGACGACATGTGTTGCGGCGTCGGATGCGACCTTCAGTCAATCAAATCTGTTTGTTAAGTGGTGTTTGCTATAGTGAGCTTCTGTGCCGGTGGGTTGATCTCATCCCGACGTCCTTGTTTATCAACGAGTTTTCAAGATGCGAATGTTTCGAATGATCCTAGTTGGGATCTTGCTCGGTTCCTTGGGGCTGGCCGCTGCGGCAGCAGATAATCCTGCTGTGATCGCGCGCCCTAGCAATCCTGAACTTCGCGAACTGATGGATGAGGTCTGGGAATTTGAACTGAGCGAATACCCGATGCTGGCAACCGATGTCGGCGACCCACGCGGTCAGGATCGGTTGGCAAGCAATACGCTTGAGGATTTCAAACGGCGTGATGAAGAACGCTCAAAGTTCCTCGATAAGCTTTCTTCGATTGACTTCGATCAGTTACCAGCTGCTGATCGCATCGACGCTGAACTGCTGCAGCAAAAGCTGTCGAGCGAGCGTTCGGATTATCAACTCGGTTTGCATCTCATGCCGATCAATAATCGTGAAGGGTTTCATATCGGGTTGCCTGAGCTTCCACATACGATGAACCCCGATTCGCCGGATGACTTTCGAAACTACATTGCCCGCTTAAGAGAGTTTCCAAGATTTGTTGATGAGCAAATCGACCTGATGCGTGGCGGTCTAAAAGCGGGAATGGTTCAGCCCGCGATTATCATGCGTGACAGCGCGGATCAAGCGGCAGCGCACGTTGTCGACGATCCGGAGCAGTCGTTGTTTCTAACCAACATTTCAGAAGAGTCGATCAAGAAGCTGGCTCCTGGGCAGTGGGAACAATTGCGTCCGGCGATTTTGGAAGCGATCAAAACGAGTGTCGTTCCGTCTTATGCAAAGTTTGAACGCTTCCTGCGTGACGAGTACGTTCCGGGTTGCAGCGGGAGTATTGCCGCACGTGCATTGCCCAACGGGATGGAACTTTATCAATCCCAAGTCACCAAGTTCACCACGCTCGCGATGACACCCGAGGAACTGCATCAGACCGGCGTTCGAGAAAACGCTCGTATCCGTCAAGAGATGGAAGCCGTCAAGACGCGAGTCAACTTTGACGGTAGCTTGGCCGAATTCATCGAGTTTCTGCGCACCGACGAGCAGTTCTATCCGAAGACTCCTGAAGAGTTGATGAAGGAGGCGGCGTATATCCTCAAGCAAGCCGACGGGCGTCTGCCCAACTTGTTCGGCAAACTGCCACGGACGCCGTGCGGGATTCGCCAAGTTCCTGATTACGTTGCACCGCAAACGACTTCTGCATATTACTGGCCACCGGCAGCGGACGGATCGCGTGGCGGCTTCTATTACCTCAACACCTATAACCTGTCTGCTCGACCGTTGTACCAGCTGGAGGCGTTGTCGCTGCATGAAGCCGTTCCGGGGCACCACCTGCAATTGGCGCTCCAGGCAGAGCTCGAAGGCCTGCACCCGATCCGCAAGCAGAGTTACTTTTCCGCCTTCATCGAAGGCTGGGCGTTGTACTGCGAACGATTAGGTTCCGAACTCGGCTTCTTCAAAGACCCCTATCAAGAGTTCGGGCGTTTGAGCATGGAGGCGTGGCGCGCGAGTCGGTTGGTGGTCGACACTGGGATCCACGCGAAAGGTTGGACCCGCGAACAAGCGATCAACTACATGCTCGAAAACACCGCGTTGTCGAAGCACAACGTGGTTGCCGAAGTCGATCGCTACATCGGCTGGCCCGGCCAAGCTCTTTCCTACAAAGTCGGCGAACTGTTTATCCGAGATCTACGCGAGCGTGCCGAAAAAGAACTCGGCGATCGCTTCGACGTTCGAGCCTTCCATGATTGCGTCTTAAAAGAAGGCTCGGTTCCATTGCCAGTCCTCGAAAAACAAGTCGCAGCTTGGATCGAAGAAACCGCGAGCGGCAATTAAGTTTTCACTTGGGGGCCAGGCTTTGGCCGTTCAGGAGCAATGCCTTGCTGGTGGTGGTGATGGCGGCAGGCGGAGCCTGCATTGCAGTTCGTAACAAGGCGGGAGCCTTGTCACGAGTTAACTTAACTCTGGCAATTTGTGTCCCATCTTGTCCCGTTTGGTCTTCAAGTACTGTTTGTTGTGCTCGTTGACCGGTGGGACGATCGGAACTTGATCGACCAGTTTTAAGTCGAAACCACGTAGGTTGAACGCTTGCTGCTTCTTGGGATTGTTAGTCAGCAATCGGACTTCGCTGATGCCGAGGTCCTTTAGGATCTGCAACCCAACGCCGTAGTCACGCATGTCGGCTTTGAATCCCAACGCGTGGTTGGCTTCGACCGTGTCCATGCCTTGGTCTTGCAAGGCATAGGCTTTGATTTTTTCTGCCAGTCCGATTCCGCGGCCTTCTTGTGGCAAGTACACCAAGGCACCACGACCTTCGGCCGCGATCATCTCCAGTGCCATGTGAAGTTGGTCACCGCAGTCACACCGGAGCGACGAAATTAGGTCACCGGTGAAGCAACTGCTGTGCATTCGCACGAGTGGCGGCAGCTGGCCTTCTTCGTCGTGTGCCAAGTCGCCAAGGACAAGGGCAATCGGTTCTTGGGCTTCGAAGTCGACCGAGTAAACGATGATATCGAACTTGCCATATTTGGTCGGCAGCTGCGAATGGGCGGCTCGGCTGACCAATTTTTCGCTGACGCGGCGGTGAGCGATCAACTGTTCGATGCTGACAATTTTCAGCGAATGCTTTTCGGCGATTTGGATCAATTCAGCGCGGCTCGCGCGGTCGCCTTCGTCGTTCAAAATTTCGCACAGCACACCGGCCGGTTGCAGCCCAGCCATCCGTGCGAGGTCGACGGACGCTTCGGTGTGGCCGGCACGACGCAAGACGCCGCCTTTCTTTGCAATCAAAGGGTAGACGTGACCTGGGCGAACGAAGTCTGCGACCTGGCAATCTGGGTTGGCCATTCGCATGATCGTTTCGCTGCGTTCGGCCGCTGTGATGCCGGTGCGAGCGGTGGCGATGTCAATCGGGGTGACGAACGCAGTCCGCAGGGGGGCGTTGTTGTCGTTGACGACCGGCGTCAACTCAAGTTTCTTGCCGACCTCGGGAAGGATCGGGACGCAGAGTTGGCCGCGTCCGCTGAGCATGAAGTTGACGACTTCGGGTGTGGCTTTTTCCGCCGCACATACGAAATCGCCCTCATTCTCGCGGTCTTCGGCATCGACGACGATGACGACTTCGCCACGCCGAATCGCCTCGACCGCTTCGGGGATCGAGTTGAGGCACAGGTCGTCGCTGTTTTCAGAGGCCAGCGGGTCAATCGACAACGAATCGTTTTCAGGCATCATTCAATATGGGACTGGGCGAATTTGAACGCACCACTATTATACGACCAGGGCACCACGACTAGATGGGAAGTGACATTAAAGCGCGGACGAACGCCAAATGAATGGAATTCGAATCAGACACTGGTTGTCGCCGTTGGTGACCGGCTTCGTAATTAGTTGGACGTGTGTTTCGGCAAATTTCACGGCGCGCGCCACCGCTAGTGAATTCAAGTTGCTCTCCGACCTGCAGTATGACCAAGTCGGTGAGGAACATCAGGGACATGCGGGGTTGCTGGATGTCTATTTACCCCAAGCCTCCACTTCCGCGGCAATTGATTCCGGATCTGCCACGGATGTTTCACAGCCACGCCGTACCGGTGAGCCCAATACACGTCGTCCCGTCGTTCTGGTCGTCCACGGCGGAGGATGGATGACAGGTGACAAGTGGACCATGTATCGACATGCCAGTGAGTTGGCCAAGCGAGGGATCGCGGCCGTGTCGATCAATTACCGTTTGGCGCCAAAATCCAAGTTTCCTGATCAAGTGGACGATCTCCGTATGGCCTTGGTTTGGATCCACGAGCACGCCGAAGAATATCACTTCGATCTCGATCGCGTCGGGCTCTACGGCTACTCCGCCGGTGGCCACTTGGTTTCTCTCGTTGCGACTTTGGCGGACGAGCCCTGGGAACGCGTCCAAGACACGACCACGTGGGACCAAAATGACGGGCGTTGGAAACAAATTCCGTCCATTACCGCAGTCTGTGCCGGCGGGCCGCCAACCGATTTCCGAAACATGCCGCCAGAAAGTCTCGCGCTATCGTACTTCTTGGGCGGGACACGAAAGCAAATGCCTTCGACATACATCGCCGCATCACCGATCTGCTTTGCTTCGGCCGAAGACCCCGTTTTCAAAATCATCCACGGCGAAGAAGACGTGTTAGTCGCGTTGTCCAATGCGACCGACTTTCACCAGGCCTTGTTGGATGCCAACGTCGATTCGATGCTGCAAACCCTGCCAAACAAAGGCCATCTGATGGCATTCTTCAGTGGGCAATTGACTGACGGTGTAATCGGTTTTTTCACCGAACGGCTAAAGCCTTAGAGCGTCCCGCAGATTCAGCCGGTTTGCAATAAAGTGTGCAGTCTCGGCGCGCTTTAGGAGGATGCGGACAAATCGGCAGGCTGTTTGTTCGGATTGACCTGCGCATTGCTAGCTCGCCCCCCGGCAAAGTTTGCCTAACCGGTGCGACAGAGACAATGAATCGTTCCGCCAAATCACGTATGACCGGATGTCGATGAAGACCACTAGGTTGGTCTCATTCCCATCGCATCGTGGTATTCGTGAAAGCTCTGCCGCTCGCATCTGCTCGCTTGAAATTGTGTTTCGCCGCCGCAGTCCTCGTGATTGTGATTGCTGGTGGTTGTTCGCGTGCGTTTTACCGTCGCCAAGCGGATACCGATGTGTATTCGCTGTACGCCGAAAAACGTGCCGAAGAAGCCTATGTGATTCCGCAGCTACCGGGGATTCAAGTTGATCCGAGGTCGCGTTTCTTCGATCCGTCACCCGACGACTGCCCGGAGTTACCGATCCCCGAGCCGACGCTTTATGGTTATTCGTTACCGCCACTCGCCACCGGCGATCCTTACGTGGCTCCTGGTACGATGGAGACGTTATCCGATGAGCCGGAGTCTGAAATGATCGAGTCATCGGAAGCACCCGAGGGTGATTCCGGTGAAGAGTTGTTTCCGCCAGTGGTTACGCCAGAAGAGCTGCCGGAAGAATTGAACCAGCCTGAGACGGACTTGGCATCGTTCGAGACTCCGGCAAACGATCTCGATTCAGAGATCGAACGAAAGGTTGCCGAACGTCGTCAAGCGACTGAACTGGCATCGGGCGAACACTTCGCAACCTTGCTGACGCAATTCGCGAATGAAGCGTCTGGTGCCGAAGCAGCTGCTGAAGAAGGGGACGTCGAGGCAGGCGACCAAGCGTCGATTGGGATGCAGCGAGACGACGAAGAAGACGGGAATCTTCGCATCGTTCCGATCCCTCCAGAATTTTGGGACAAGCTGCCGGAATCTTGCTTGCGACGCATGATGGAATTTGATTCTGCTCGGCAGGAATATCAGCGAACCTATCGAAACGAAGCGGCCGGTCGGATTGAATCGTTGCGCAGCGACGCGCCGCGATTGACATTGCCGATGATTGCCGAGTTGTCGACCTTCAACAACCGTGCACTGCAAACCCAAAAAGAAACGCTTTATCGCGTCGCGCTTTCGTTAACCGCGCAGCGATACGAGTACCTGTTGCGACCTGTCCGTCGCGGAAATGGAACTGGCACCACCTACCAATACTTTCGGTCTGATAGTACCAGCCAAACTGGCGTGACTGTCCCGACGGGCGTCTCGGTTTCGCGAACGACGGCGACCGCAGGGCAATTCCTTTCCAGCTTCGCCAACGATGTTGTTTTGACGTTCAATGGTCCGCAAGGATTCTCGGCGAACATCGCTTCCGAATTGTTGATCAACTTTCAACAGACGATCTTCCAGCGTGATATCGTCTTCGAAAGCTTGACCCAATCGGAACGCAATGTCATCTACGCAGCCCGCGACTATATCCGGTTCCAACGCACGCTGTTTGTCAGCTTAGCCGAGCGATACTACCGATTGCTGTTGACCTATCGTCAGATCGAAATCAGTTCTCTGGACTACTTCAGCAACCTGCGAGCGTTCTTGCAGGGCCGCGCCGAGTACTTGCAGGCCGGACGTATTCCGCGAGTCCAAGTCGACCAGTTCGAACAGAACGCATTGAGCAGTAGCAGTTCGTTGGTTCGCGACTGTAACAACCTCGAAACGTCGCTGGACCGACTGAAGCTCGACGTCGGTTTGCCGCCGGAGATGGCGTTGAATTTGAACCTCGAGGAACTGGAAACACTAACGGCAAGCGATTCGCTAACGGTGACACGTCAGTTGGTGACTCGAACCCGTCGGTCATTGCTGGATGCAGAAGGGGCACAGCTTTCCGATCGAAATGCGGCCGTGAATGGTGCGATCGTGTTGATCCGTCGCCTCGAAGAAACATTGCAAGCCCGTCGCGAAATCCAAGGTACCAGCGAGCCGACAGAGGCTGAATTGCAGACGCCACGGTTGACCGCGAAGTTGCGCCTATTAGAAGCACGCTTGCAATCCGACGCGCTCAAGCAGGACCGTGATCGTCTGTTGAAAGCAGACACCGCGCCAGCGACTGCGTTTTATCGAACCGTCGACCTAGTCGATTCGCTAATGCTGCAAGTGCAGCGGGCCCTCAACTACGATGCGATCGTTAGCGAAGAAAACAGTGGCATTATCGGTGAAGAGGCAGCTCAGCTGAACGTCGACAGCCGTACCGTTGATGCGACTTATGAAACGCTGGACCAGTTGGTTCTTAGTTGGAAAACGGCGGAAGCAAATCAAAACTTTGACGAGTTTGACGATCTGGTCGATGCGATCAACCGCTTGTTGGCAGCGTCTGAAGAGTTGGCGGCAAGCCACGTTGACCGACTGGTTCCTCGGGACCCGAAGGAACTGGACAGCGAAATCCAAGCGACGATTTCTGAATCGATCGGGTTGGTCGATCAAGTCGAAACAAGCGACCTCGGTGGCTTGGATCCGGTCGATGTCGAAACCGATCAGGCAATGTTGTTGGCGTTGTATCAGCGTCTTGATTTGGCCAATCAGCGTGGCGATTTAGCTGACGCGAGACGTCAGATCAAGTTGGCCGCAGACAACTTGCGATCGATCTTGGATTTGAACGTGACTCACCGATTATTCACCAACCGCAATATCATCAATAACTTTGAATCGAGTGCGGACGGTTCGAACACGCGGCTTAGTTTCTCACTCGATACGCCGTTGAATCGACGACTGGAACGGAACACTTATCGGGTCGCATTGATCGACTATAACCGCACCCGCCGTGCGTTGATCGAACAAGAAGACAACATCAAGTTTGCGATCCGCGAAGACTTGCGTCAGTTACGATTGCGACGCAACCAATTCGAGATCTCCGTTGCTCGGGCCGCACTCGCTTATGAACGGGTCGTCAGTACGCGATTGCAGCTACAGCTGTCGGTCGGCAACGTGGTTGCCCGTGACTTTTTGGAAGCACAGCAAGCGTTCACATCGGCACTAAATTCAGTCGCGTCGGATCATATCTCGTTCATCCTTGAACGGATCGCGTTGTTCCTTGATACCGAATCGATTCGCCTTAATGAATACGGTTACTGGGACGAAACGCGTGATGATCGTGTCGTGTTGCCGGCGGTTCCTGATTTCTATGACATGAACCCGAACCCCTATGGGCGTTTGCCCGCGTGCCTGAAGTACAGCGATGAAATCCGCCAAAACCACTAAGGACAGTCATTGGAGGCAGGCGATTTGGTTGGCGGGCTGGATCGCTTGGACATTCACTACTGCGGCGAATGCACAAGAGATGCAATCGCTGCCGAATGGCGAGCCGGAATCCAGTGCCGAGTTGCGTCTGTCGACGCTCGAGGATCAGCTCGCATCACTTCAGTTGCGGCTGGACGAGGCTGCCCAAACGGTTCCCGTGGTCAATCAGGCGAGTTGCCCGATCGGACCGCCCGCTTGCGATTCGATATCGGAAACGACCCACCACGTGGTCTATGACGGCGGGTTTGTGCTGCGTCCGCTGCAGCCCAGTAAAACCCCATTCGAATTGAAGTTCGAATTCCATAACCAGTTCCGCTATACCGGATTCGAATCCAAGTACGAATCAACGACGGGTGTAACGGGGCTGACCTTCCAAACGCCGGACCGGAATGATTTCAATATCAACCGCGGCCGATTGGTGTTTTCCGGGTACGCTTTCGATCCCAGTTTGCAGTACTACGTCAACATCGATTACAGCACCGTGGCGACGGATTCGATCGAGCCGCTGTTGGCTTGGATCTCGTTCGACCACGGCGAAGCGATGAAGTTGTACTTGGGCTTGGGCAAGGTACCAGGGACTTGGGAGTGGCAGCAGACTTCGCGATACACGCTGGGGATCGACCGCTCGCTTGCGACGACGTTCTTTCGGCCGTCGATCAGCGCTGGTGTCTGGGCAAGTGGCGAGCCGCTGGAGAACTTGCACTACACCGCCTTTGTTGGCGACGGATTTAATACGCTAACATTGCGTCCCAGTGAGCTGGATACGCAACTGGTGTACTCGGGCATGACATGGTGGGAGCCGCTCGGCAAGTTTGGTGTTGGATTCTCTGATATCGAAACTCACCAAACACCAGTGGTGCGCATTGGGCATGCGTTGACGACAACACGCAACGAAAGCAGCGTCGATTCGAATCCCGGTGTGGAAGCGACAGTGATTCGACTAAGCGACGGGACGCGGTTGATTGACCCGAATGCGTTGGTTGCCGGAACGCGCGTCAGCGAATTTGACCTGTGGCTTTACAGTGTCCACATGGGGATCAAGCATCGCGGATTCAGTTTGAGCGGCGAGTATTACGTTCGGCATCTGCGCAACATCCAACTAAACAGTAATCAGCCAAACAGTGGCAACCGTCACGGTTCGATTGTTGATGTTGGCTTCTTCGCTCAGGCGGGCGCGTTTGTTGTTCCAAAGAAACTGGAAGCATTCACCCGAGGTTCGCTCGTTAATGGCGACTTCGGCTCGGGCGATGAGTTTTCAGTGGGCTGTAACTGGTACCTGTTCGGCAGTCGCTCGGCGAGAGCGACTGCTGAGGTAACGTCGATCAACGATTCACCGGCCCAGCAATCCCGGACAGGGTATGGTGCTGGGGCCAGCGGAACGTTGCTGCGATTACAGCTTTGGACGATGTTCTAGCTGAAGAACTTTTTGATCGTCGCGTCACTCGGCTTCGGCGTGACCAAGGAAACGCCGACCATCACGATGAGGCAGCTCGCCAGCATTACCACGACTGGCATGACCTCGTACTCTTCGCCGCCCAAAGGCAGAATCAGGACGTATTCACGCAGGCCTTGTTGCAACGCTTGGTAGAACATGTATCCCCAGCTTGCGATTGCAGCGAGGATGCCGCAGATCGCACCGGCAGCAGTCAGCCCACGCCAGTACAGCGCCGCGAATACGATTGGGAACAGCGCGCTAAAACCGCTGAAGCACCACACGCCCATCGCAAACACGCTTTTCGGATCAAGCAAGCCGAGGGCGTACGTGATCGCCACGATCGCGATGATGAACAATCGGGTGTAAAGCACTTGTTGGGTGTCGGAGACGTTTTCCTTGCCTTTGTAGTGTGTCAAAACGTCGTTGGTGAAGATCGTTCCGATGCACAAGAACTGGCTGTCCAAGCTGCTCATGATCGCAGCCAGAATACCCGCAGCGAGCAAGCCGCCGAGGACCTTGCCGGTCTGGGTTTTGACCAGGAACGGCAGAATCGCGTTGGGGCTATTTGGCAACGGCGGTTTGGCGGGAATCAAATCGCCGGTCGCCCAGATGCCAACCAAAACACAAGGAACCCAGACGATCATGATAAACAGCGGGTGGCAAACGACGGGCACCTTGAACGTGCTGGCGCTCTTGGCGGTCATCCAGTGTTGGAACAAGTGCGGGAACATGCCGACCGACAACGGAATCAGCAAGTAGGTAAAGAACTTCGTCTTGCTCATTTCGATCCGCGTCAGCTTT
This sequence comes from Rhodopirellula sp. MGV, assembly GCF_002251265.1. Taxonomy (NCBI): domain Bacteria; kingdom Pseudomonadati; phylum Planctomycetota; class Planctomycetia; order Pirellulales; family Pirellulaceae; genus Rhodopirellula; species Rhodopirellula sp. MGV. The sequence continues at coordinate 360,551 of NZ_NPDI01000028.1, forward strand.
TCTGTCGGAACCGAACCGGCAAGCACTTTCAGGTTCTCCATCAAGCTGTCTTGCCCACCCAAGCGGTTTGCGATCACGTAAAACGTGACCACACCCAAGATCATGAACACGATCGTTTGCAGGGTGTTTGCCCATGCGGTTCCACGCATACCGCCAAAGAACACGTACACCAGCACGACGACACAGATGACCAGCGACCCCAACCAAGTCGGGATACCACCGTGCATTGCCATGATCGGTTCACCGGCGGGGTTGAGCACGGGAAACAGATCGGGCGCAAGTCCGGCGGTCAGCGATTGGACGACGGTGCCGCTACTGATCACACCGATCAGCAAGTAAGGCACGACGAGGCCGACCAAAATTGGGAACAGCAACAGTCCGATGAAATCATTGTCCAAGCGATCGCGGAAAAACTCGATCTGCGTGGTGTATTTGTGACGCCGGGCAAATTTCCAAACCTTGACGCCGATGATGAAGAAGCACAGCGAGTGGATGATGCCGCTACTGCTGGCCAGCATCCCATAAACGCCAATTCCTTCTTTAAACGCTTCACCGCTACTGCCAACCAAGGCGAATGCGGTCATCGTCGTTCCGAACAGACTCATCAGCAGCAAAAACGGGCCGATCGAATGACTGGCGACCTGGTAGTCTTCCTTGGTGCCCTTGAACAACCGGCTCGATGAGAGCCCTAGCAACAAGAGCAAACCCAAGTAGATGATGATGATGATCAGCTGTGGCAAGCCGGGGTGATCGAGTGATTCAAACATTACGCGCCCTCCTCGGTGCTGGTGGGGGCGGTTTCCGTAGCGGCGACAGCGTCGTCATCATCCAACGGCCAAGCGATGACCGTCGCCAGCGCCCAGGTCAGAGAGGCGCCGATGGAAATACAAGCGTGCCAGAACAATCCGATTGGCATGAAGCCGAACACGAGCGTGTCGCTTTCCCAGAACCAGTTGTCTTGATGAAGGATCAATAACAGCACCACCAGTGCTGTGATGATCCAGACTCCACGCGATGATTGACTTGACATGCCGTAGGTCCGGTCGATGTTGATTGGCAGGATGAAATGGAAGGGCCCGACAGTGTACTCGGACTGGCAATGATGATGGTAGCCGGGGAGGGCGGGCCGCAAGGTCGGATGAGTGCGAAGTCTCCCCTGAGCGGCGCCATCCGATACGCACCATTCGGTTTTGCCATGGTTCTGATCACGTTGCTGGGGTAACGCAGTCAAGCTTTACCGGCGTGCCAGCCGAATCCAACAGACGCTTCGCTGAAACCGAATTGGTCGAGGGGAGTGTGGCGCCAGCGTGCCCAAATGAAGATTGGCGGGTATTAAAGTGACAATAGCGTTTCGGGACTCTCGTCCGACAACGCGACCTTTGTAAAGAATCTGGCGACGGAATACCGCTAAGTCGCCAATCGTGGCTCTACAAAGGGAGTTTGCCCGGATACGCTGATTTAATTCCCCTTTCCACGACCAACTCGCCTGGCGAGCGACTGATCTCGCGTTTTTTGGCGGGTGGAATCCCATCCCGGCTTCTCGTCCGCGATTTCGCCTCCTATTGAATGAATAACGAATTAGACCTTCTCGCCACATGCGCGTTTGGACTCGAAGCGATCGTCCGACGGGAATTGCAGGCCCTCGGGGTGGAGAGTGAGGTTGTCGGGGCAGGGCGATTACTCTTTCGTGGGGACCGGCAAACGATTGCGATCGCCAACCTGCATCTACGCTGCGCCGATCGCGTTCTCGTTCGGATTGCCGAGTTTGATGCGGGAGATTTTGACGCCCTTTTCGAAACCACGCGGTCAATCGATTGGGCCGCCTGGCTGCCCCGCGAGGCTGGATTCCCAGTTACCGGACGATCGATCAAATCCGCCTTGACCAGTGTCCCCGCGATTCAGCGCAGTGTGAAACGGGCAATTGCCGAAGGGATGATGCGATCTCACCAGACCACGACCCTGGGCGAAGACGGCGCGGCCTACAAAATCGATGTCTCGATCTTGGACGACGTCGCGACGCTGACGATTGATACCACAGGCGCGTCGCTGCACCGACGGGGATACCGGAACGACATCGCCCGAGCGCCACTTCGCGAAAATTTGGCCGCCGCGATGGTACTGCTCAGTTTCTGGAAACCCGGGCGAACGTTGCTCGACCCATTTTGTGGGACTGGGACAATTCCAATCGAAGCCGCCTTGATCGGCCGCAATATCGCGCCCGGGGTCAAACGCAATTTCGCCTACAACGCTTGGCACGATACACCGGCCGACCTTGTCGAGGACCTTCGCAGCCAAGCGATCGCCGCCCAGTTGCCCGCACTAGAGGAACGGCTGATCGGTAGTGATATTGACGGTCGGGTGTTGCAAGTCGCACGGGACAACGCAAAACGCGCCGGCGTTGCTGATGACCTGCATTTCGAACGGAAAGACGTTCGCGATGTTTCTTCGAAGCGGCGGTTCGGGTGCCTGATTGGGCACGCACCGTTTGCCAGCACGCCGGACCGCTCCTCAGACGATCGCCGCTCGCAGCACGCACCATCAGGTCATTCGCGGCCCGAACGCTCTCAGCAAGATTGGGACTTGGAAGCGGTCTACAACGCGTTGCCCAACGTGTTCCGCCGGTTACCGACTTGGTCACACTATGTGTTTACAAGCCGTGGTGATTTCGAAAAATTCGTGGGGCGTCCCGCTGACCGTCGCCGCAAGCTCTACAACGGAAAGATCGAAAGCACGTTTTTTCAGTTCTATGGTCCCAAGCCGGTCGTCGAAGAACGAAAAAATGAAAACGAGGTTGCCGTGCTGGTTCACGCTGACGGTCCGGCTGCCTTCGGTCAACTCGGCGAAAAAGCGGACGAGCAGGCGACGCTGTTTGCCGCCCGACTTCGCAAGCGTGCGCGTCACTTGCGCCGCTGGCCGACACGCCGAGGGATCACTTGTTTTCGCTTGTACGAGCGTGACATTCCTGAGATCCCATTGGTGGTCGATCGCTATGAAGATCACCTGCACATCACCGAATATGAACGGCCGCACGACCGAGATCCGGCGCAACATGCCAACTGGTTAGACCTGATGGCGACGACGGCCGCAGAGACACTCGACGTTCGTCCCGAGAACGTGCACTTCAAACGTC
>NZ_NPDI01000029.1:0-109903 GCF_002251265.1 Rhodopirellula sp. MGV
CGCATCTTGCTTGACCATGTCACCCAATCTGGCGGCGGGCTGTCCCATGAACGCAAATTCCTGAAGCGAGTCAAAAGTTCCGGTAGCGGCAGTCTATCGCACAGGAATCGTCTGTACCAAGCGGACTTGGTACGTGGCGAGACGTTTTTGGGACTTCGTCACCGACGCCAGATTTCATCTGGGCAGTCGATCAATCGAAGGCATACGCGAATTCGCCGCCATCGATTTGGACGTGCACGCGATCGATCGGTTTGCCGTCCATCATTCGTGTCAGGAATTCGCTACTGATGTTCGGCAGGACGGTGTTGGTCAAGATTGCGTCAATCATTCGACCACCGCTTTCCAATTCCGTACAACGGCTGGCAATCAATTCGACAACGGCATCATCGTAGGTAAACGGGATGGCGTGGTTTCGTTGAATGCGAGATTCGATCCGGCGTAATTGCAAGCGTGTGATCTCGCCGATCATTTCGTCGCTCAGCGGATAATACGGAATCGTCACGATTCGGCCCAAGAGCGCTGGCGGAAAGACCTTCAGCAATTCAGGTCGGAGTGCCTTGGCGAGGCCCTCAGGCTCCGGCAGCAACTCGGGATCTTTGCACAGGTTCATTACCAGATCGGTGCCTGCGTTGGTTGTTAGCAGGATCAGCGTATTTTTAAAGTCGATCACGCGGCCTTCGCCGTCTTCCATCCAGCCCTTGTCAAACACTTGGAAAAAGATTTCGTGAACGTCGTGGTGCGCCTTTTCGACTTCATCAAGCAGCACCACGCTATAGGGACGACGACGAACGGCTTCCGTCAAGACTCCGCCTTCGCCATAGCCGACGTATCCGGGAGGGGCCCCTTTGAGAGTGCTGACCGTGTGAGCTTCTTGAAACTCACTCATGTTGATCGTGATCACGTTTTGCTCGCCACCATAGAGGGCTTCGGCGAGTGCCAGGGCTGTTTCGGTTTTACCAACCCCTGAAGGTCCGGCCAGCATGAACACACCAATTGGCTTATTGGGATTGTCCAAGCTTGCACGCGACGTTTGAATGCGCCGTGCGATCATCTCCAATGCATGCCGTTGGCCGATGATCCGATCGTTCAGGATATTGGCCAGGTTCAAGACAGTCGCGACTTCGTCTTTGACCATCCGTCCGACTGGAATTCCCGTCCAGTCTTCGACCACCGACGCGACCGCTTGTTCGTCAACGGTTGGCAAAATGAGCGGGTGTTCGCCTTGCAACTCCAACAGCTTGGTTTGTAGCGACTTGAGTTCGTCCAGTAGGACGGGGCGTTGTGATTGTTCTGCGGCGACATCCGTCGAACTTTCGTTTGCCGGTTCGCCCGTTTGAACGGTCACATTCTTGGCTTCCGCGTCGGCCGCTTTTTCAAGCGGACTGTTGGTGCCTTCGACAGTACCGCTGTGTCCTCGAAGTTTCGCGCGGATATCCAAAATCTTTTCGACAAGATCTTTCTCTTCGTTCCAGCGAGCTTCCAGCCCGTTCAAACGCTCTTGCTCTTCTTTTAGTTCTGCTTCGGCGATGGATTGGCGATCCGCAGTGTCGACGCCGACCAAGTTTTCGTCCGCGATGATCCGCAGGACCGTGTTGAGTGCTTCGATGCGTTTGCGTGAGTCATCGACTTCGGCGGGGACGGCGTGCTGGCTGATCGCGACACGAGCGGCCGCGGTGTCCAGCAAGCTGACGCACTTATCCGGCAATTGTCGAGCGGGGATGTACCGGTGGGAAAGTCGTACGGCGGCTTCGAGTGCCTCGTCGAGCACTTTCACTTTGTGGTGTTTTTCGAGAGTAGACGTCATTCCACGCATCATCAGAATCGCGCGTTCTTCGCTGGGCTCTTCAACTTGGACGACTTGGAAACGTCGCGTGAGCGCGGGGTCTTTTTCGATGTGCTTTTTGTACTCGGCCCAAGTGGTTGCCGCCAAAGTCCGCAGAGTTCCACGCGCCAGGGCAGGCTTTAGCAAGTTTGCAGCATCGCCGGTTCCAGCGGCACCGCCGGCCCCAACGAGTGTATGCGCTTCGTCGATAAACAGAATGATTGGTTTTTCTGAAGACTGGACTTCTTCAATCACTTGTTTCAGGCGGTTTTCGAACTCGCCCTTCATGCTCGCGCCAGCTTGTAGCAACCCGACATCCAGGGTGCGTAGCGTCACGTCGCGCAGCGGAGGTGGGACGTCGCCAGAAGCGATTTTCAGCGCGAAGCCTTCGACGACGGCGGTTTTGCCGACGCCGGCTTCACCGGTCAAAATCGGGTTGTTTTGACGGCGACGCATCAAGATGTCGATGATTTGGCGGATCTCTTCGTCGCGACCAACGATGGGATCGATCTTGCCTTGACGGGCATTCTCCGTCAGGTCCACGGTAAATTGCTTGAGCGCGTCTTGTTTTCCCATTGCCGCGGGAGAAATCGCGCCACTGGCTTCACCCGGTTCTGCACCGCCACCGATTTGGAAGCCATCGGTTGCGCTGAGGTTTGCTTCTGGAGAACCGCCGACGACTTCATCAAACCGATCAGTCAGCGTATCGATTTTGACTTTGTCGAATTCTTGAGAAATCGAAAGCAATGCGTTTTTCAATGATCGCGTTTTCAGAATTCCGACCATCAAGTGCCCGGTGCGAACTTGCGTTTCACCGAACATCAGTGTGCCGTAGACCCAACCACGCTCGACTGCTTCTTCGATATGTGACGAGAGGTCGGAGATCGAAGTTGACCCACGAGGCAGCTTTTCCAGCGCGTCGGTCAGGTCCTTGACCAAACGAGACGGGTTGATGTTGAACTGCTTGACGATGCAATGAAGGTCGGAGTTTTCCAGTTGCAGGATCTGGTTCAGCCAATGAACCAGTTCGACATAAGGATTGCCTCGCATTTTGCAAAACACGGTGGCGCTCTCGATGGATTTGTATCCAACGCTGTTGAGCTTTCCGAACAAGGAGGTGCGGCTGATGTCGGTCACGGTATATTCCTTCGCGTTCGCGATGGTTCGGATTAAAGGGTGATTAACAAGTCATCGGGATCGTGTTGGACCCCTTCGTTATCCATCCAGATGGTTTCACCGAGTTGAGCTTGCCCGAGTTGCCACGATGGGGTTTCGTCTTTGTGTAGGATCAATCTTAGGTCCCACGCGAGTTCCTCGCCGATGAAGTTTTTGACCAGCGCCGACAAGCGGTCGAGGCTGCGTCCACCGGGAAGCATGTTGACAAATTCTTGCCAGTTGACGGGACCGAGTTGGACCCGAAACGATTGTTGGCAATTCCAAACAGACGGTCCAACGGTTGTCGCGACACCAAGCATTGAAGCATCGTCGTGGGCACCGAGTTGGAATTGGTAGTGGTCAGGGATGGCTGTCCATTCACCGACAAACTCTTTGATCTCGCATGGCAAATTGAAGAAATCGCCAATCATGTCTGCGAGTGCTTCCGGTGACTTGGTTTGACAACCGAACCGGCCTGCATAGAACAGCTTTGCTAAATCGGGAAAGTCATCACGGTTGTGCAGTGACGGCATTCCAAGCCCCATCAGCGAACCGACGAAGACCGAGAAACGGTCGCTCTCCGGGCGATCGAAGTGTGCAGTCGGCTGTGCATCGGCATGCGCCCGGTAGAACAGCGAAAGCATGCGATGATGAAAGACGTCAAGAAATGCTGCGAACGCAGTGTCGTCGTTGTGGCGAATTCGGTCGCGGACGTATTCCGTCACGTGCAATGGAAGTGCGCCGTTCGGACCACATAGTCCAAAGAAGCGAACGGCAAGGCGATGGAAGTCGTCTTTGGAATCCTTGCGAAAGGACGACAGTGACGCCGGCGCGAATTGCAGTGATGGTTCTTGGCTTAAGCGGACATTGTCGTCGGATAGCCTAACGGCATGTCCGTACCGAGGCGCGTCTGGAAAGACGCACTCAAGCATTCGCATCGCATGATAAAAATCAAAGCGATACGGATTGTCGATCATCTTTTGTAGCGCCGCATCTAAAGCGTGTGACGCCGTCCGATCCTCGCGGGCCATCGCATTACCTCACCGCGATCAGTCGTTCGAAAGACCGTCTCGGTAAATGAGTTGATTGATACGTACTTTGCAAAGAACTCGTTGAGTACAGCTGCTAACAGAAATGCACCGGTTCCTTCAAATCCGGTTTCGTCCAGCGTGACCGTGACTTCCATGCCCCTGGCGAAGCAGAGCGGTCCGTCAGATGCGATTGGCCGAGTCACCGGGGCTGACCGCACCGAGCGAACGGCGTCAATCTGTTTTGATACCAAGACGTTGTTGATGTCGGAATACAGCGACAACAATTCACGCAATGCGTTTGCGCTGCCGTCTTCGTCGATCAGTGAGAGGTAGTTCAGCGAAAGGTGGCTGATCAGACGCCAGGTCGTTTGCCCGTTCTCGTAGCTTCTTGATGGTTCTGGCTTTGTCGGTCCGACCAGACAGCGGACCGCTTTGACAGGTGCGCTGATTTCGAGCGTGAAATCTGTTTCACCCACACCGACTGGCATTTGCAAGGGCAGGTCACGATTGGTGCAAAGCGTGTCAATTCCGAGCTGTTTCAGTTCATGTGAAAACGGTGCCTCGTTGGCGTCAACGAGCGAAAGAAACGTTTCGCTGCCGACGTAGCTTGAGCGTGGACCGTACTGGCGGTGTTTCGCAGACAAGACGCGTGGTCGCCGATGGAGTGTGTAGTACGCCCGCTTGTTTTGTTCGGCATCTGAATCATTGATCTGATAGAACGGGCGAAACTCTTGCTCCCGATCGTTGCTGTTGCCATAGCCTCGCACATCCGTCACGGAATAGACTTCAAAATCAACTGGCCGCGTACGGTCCGGCATGACTTGATATTGCGAGAATCGTTCGCTGAGGTGGATTCGGTCGGCGCGTTTTTCGAAGAGGTTGATTGCCGGCGTGCAATACAACGCGAAGTGTGTTTCGTCGACACGATTTGAAAGTCGTGAATCACGCCGATTCAGAAGAATTGCGATTTCGATCGCGTTGTCGTCGCAGGATCGAAAGCTTTCGCCAAGGTCCCGCAAGTTAGCAAACATGTAGCGATGCGGGAACGAAAAGTATTCTTGTAGTAGCCGGTAACCCTTGAACGAGCGTGGACCATACGGCAATAGCGAGTTTTCGTCTTCGAATCCTAAACCGGTGACTTTGTCTTTACCACGATAAACGGTCCATGCTGACGTGCCGTTGGCCGGCCGGACGGCGATGCCGACCGCGTTAGACATGAGCTGTTCATAGAGCCGCATTGGCACGTCGGAAGCACCGCGGACAAAGAGCGGCAGTGTTTCCAGCGAAAGTTGATTGATCTTTAGCCCGGCCGTGGAATCCAACCGGATGACGAGAGCCGCCTTGACGGTCGGATCGTCCGGAAGGCTAAGAGCCGCGACGTCGCGTGAGTAGTAGTTCGCTTCGGTCAATTGAAGCGGCCAAAGCGTGACCGGGTGTGCCGTGCGAAACGTGCAACGGGTCTGTTCGCCTTTCCCAAGCAGACTTTGTAGCACTGTGCCCCGAGGGATCTGGAATCCTTCGGCGAGGGCTCCTTCGGTCAGATCGGGGTTCAATTCCACGATCGCCATCGACGGCATCGGCGCCAAATAATGCGGGCATACCATTTCCAGCAGATGCTGGGTGAAACGCGGGAACTCCGCGTCGAGTTTTAGCTGAATGCGCGCCGCTAGTAACGCGAAGCCTTCGAAAAGGCGTTCGACGTAGGGGTCAGCACATTCGAAAACGTCGATTCCCAGTCGGCTGGCGATCTTGGGATATTCCTCGGCGAACTCGGCGCCCGATTCACGAACGAATTGTAGTTCTTGGTTGTAATACGTCAGCAGTCGCGGATCCATTTCGGTGTTGCCTACACTTCGTGAATGTTGACGTCGCCAGTTTCCAGATCCAATTCAGATCGGAGGTACAAGCGTTCGGGAAACGGTCGAGCCCAGAGTTCGCCTTCGATCTCGAAGGTCAGAGAGCTTGTCAGCGGATTCTCGGGGTCTTTTTTGCCGCGAACTTCAAGGGTTTTTGCAATGATCCGCGGTTCGAAGTCAAGGATCGCTTGACGCAACGCCACTTGGATATCGTCGACATGGAGTCCAGAGACGGTCTTCCCAGTCAGATCAGGGATGCCGTAGTTAATGACTGATTTTTGGACGTGCTGGTAATTCGAGAGGTCTTCCGCTGCAGCCAGATGGCAAGTATTGAGCAGCCAGGCGAGGTCGCGCAAGACTGCGGCACGCAATCGATGAACGGAAAAAATCCGCTTGTCACGCGTTTCAAGCAGTTCGTGCGGATCGTCGTCGGTCAGTCGATCAAGCAGCGACGGAAACAGTCTTTCTTGTGCAGTGAGGTCAGCCATTACTCAACCGCTGGTAGAACCGATTCGTCTTCGGAGTTGCTCCCGGTAGCGACCGGAATCTCGTCAAAGCTGAGCTTTTGTATTTCCAGCAAGGCAAACTCGTCTTGGTCGGTCGCAAGCATGCGTTGGCCAGTCCCCAGATAGAAATCGTCGTCGCTACCGGCGACTTGCTGCCAAGCGGTTTGCCGAGCGAGTCGGATTGCCGGTTCGGCGTTATCCTGGGAACCAGGGTATCGTGTTGGAATCATGCCATAGACTTCACCGCCACCTTGAAAGACAAAGTGTGCGGGAATCCAAACGAAGTCACGTAGGTCCGTGGGTGCTTCCAAGTCGATTTGTGCGATTCGATTGAATGGAACCCAGTAGTACTGGCCATTCATCAAGACTTCGAGCACGGGGCCCAAACGAGGATCGGCGTCGGCAACCCATTCGAACGGGCTGTGTTGTTCGTTGCGAAGATATAGATTGCCAGTTGTCGTTGGCGCGAGTTCAAACGCTTCGCCGCGTAGCTGCTGTGCTTGGGAAAGATTGCCTTTTGCCGATAGCTTCAATGATTCGATCAACAGTGCGAGCCATCGATCCGGTTCACCGAGGATGAGCGGCGACGTTTCACCGGCGAAGACACGATGGCGGAAGACTTCGCAACGAATGGCTTCGCGATAAGCTTGAACCATTGCGAGGTTTCCGGCATCCAGTTGGCCGCAGATTTCCAGTTGGTTGAGCGCGCTCTCCCATTTACCGAGGACGCACAACATTTGGAACAAGAAGACGCGGTATTTGCCTTCGGAAGGATCTTTCTGAACCTTCGCCTTCAGTTCGGCGAAAGCTTCGTCCAGTTTGCCTTCGCGGAGTAATTCTTCAGCCAGCATTGAAGCGTTTCCGAGGTAGGATCGGCGATTTGATCATCCGCTTGCGAAAGAGTTCGCAATGCTGACTCGCGGAGCACCCCCGTGCTCTCGGTTCAAATCGTCATCGTTTGTAGAGAGAATTGGGTCGTCTTTTTCTCCGCCAAGTCAGCGAGATCGGTTACTGATCAGGGGGCTGAGTTGGCGGAGGAAAAGACGACGATGTGGCGGTGCGAATGCCACATCATCGCGATTCCATGGCCGGGTCGGATGTCACTCAGAAAACCCGGCATCAAATTCACTTTAGCAACGCTTACAGTTGCTTATTTGCAGCGATGTCCCAAGCGAACAATTTCTCTGGGCCGCCGCTACCGTCTTTCTTCTGAGCCTTGTAGCTCACTTTGACTTGGCGGAAGTTCAGTGTGACATTTTCGGTCAAGCGATCTTCACCACCTGAACCGCCAGTCGAGACGCTCGTGATCAGAACATCTTTCATGTCGATGACCAAGTATTCCAAAGGCTTTTTGCCGGCCTTACGGACGGTCAGTTTTGCACTTGGGAAGTGATCTCCGTTGGCACAGTAGATCATCAGGATGGGCGACGAATTGTCGATCCATTTGGTCACGCTGATGTCTTGAAAGTTTGCTTTGCCAGCTCCGCCACCGCCACCGACGTGAAACGAGCCGCTTTGTGACATGCCCCAGCTCCAAGCGAGCAAGTCAATTTCATTTTGGTGAGTTGCATCTTGGGATTCGCCTTCGATCTCTCCCTTGATGTCCAAGAACATATCAACAGCCATGGTCGTATTCCTATGTGTATTTTGTTTTGAGGTTCAGTAAAAAACCGCAAGACCTCAGCCTTGCGACGAGAATTAGCAGTCGTGTTGATATCGAGCGATCAACCGCCACCCTTCGCCGAAGGCAGCTTGGAGACGAGTCGGAGTGAGACCGACAGACCTTCCAATTGATAGTGTGGACGCAGGAAGAACTTGCTGGTGTAGTAGCCGGGGTTGCCTTCGACTTCTTCGACGACAACTTCGGCGGCAGCCAGTGGCTTACGTGCTTTCGTGTCTTCGCTAGAAGTTCCTGGGTTTCCGTCGACGTACTGGTTAATCCAGTCTTGAAGCCAGGCTTGCATATCCTTGCGTTCTTTGAAGCTGCCGATTTTGTCGCGGACGATGCACTTCAAGTAGTGAGCGAATCGGCAAGTTGCGAACAAGTAAGGCAAGCGTGCACTCAGGTTTGCGTTCGCCGTTGCATCGGGGTCGTCGTACACGGCTGGTGCGTGCAGCGACTGGGCGCCGATGAAGGCTGCAAAGTCCGAGTTCTTTTTGTGGATCAGTGGCATGAACCCGTTTTTGGCGAGTTCGGCTTCGCGACGGTCGCTGATCGCGATTTCCGTCGGGCACTTCATGTCCACGCCGCCATCGTCTGTGGGGAACGTGTGGCAGGGCAGGTTCTCGACCGCACCGCCCGATTCGATCCCGCGGATACGCGAGCACCAGCCGTACATCTTGAACGAGCGGGTGATATTCGTAGCCATCGCGTAAGCGGCATTGGCCCAGCAATAGTTTTCGCTATTTGCCGCTTCGGTGTCTTCTTCGAAAGCGAATTCGTCGACCGGATCGGTCGCAGCACCGTATGGCAAGCGAGCCAAGAACTTCGGCATTGCCAAGCCGATGTACTTGGAATCTTCCGATTCACGAAGCGAACGCCACGGAGCGTACTCGGGGGTTTGGAAGATTTTTGTGAGGTCGCGTGGGTTGGTCAGCTCTTGCCAGCTATCCATTTGCATGACCGACGGTGCGACACCGGCGATAAACGGTGCGTGGCAAGCGGCAGAGACCTTTGCCATTTCGCTGAGCAGTTCGACGTCTGGTGGACTGTGATCGAAGTGATAATCGCCGACCAAGCAACCATAGGGCTGGCCACCGAATTGGCCGTACTCTTCTTCGTACATCTTCTTGAAGATCGGGCTTTGATCCCAAGCGGTGCCTTTGAACTTTTTCAGAGTCTTGTGCAACTCTTTCTTGGTGACGTTCATGACACGGATTTTTAGCATCTCATCGGTCTCGGTATTGTTGACCATGTGATGCAGACCGCGCCAAGCACCTTCGAGCTTTTGATAGTCGTCGTGGTGCAAGATCAGGTTGATCTGTTCGCTCAATTTCGAATCGATCTGTGCGATGATCGCTTCGATGGATTTGAGGGCGTCATCGGAGATGAGTGCCGTTTGAGCCAAGGCTTGCTCGGCCAATGTTTTGACGGCGGTTTCGACCGCCTCTTTGGCCTGATCGCTCTTGGGGCGAAACTCTTTTTCTAGGAGTGACGAAAACTCGTCCGCGGTAACGGTTTGGGCTTCGTTCTGTGAGGAAGCGTCTGCGGTGCTCATGATTCGATTACTCCTCGGTAGCTGGTGTTTCGGCCGAATCCGCGTCAGCATTCGGCGCCGAGCCGAGCGACTGCAGTAGTGCGGGGTCTTGCAGGACTTTATTGAGCAGCGCCTCGGCGCCGTCTTTTCCGTCCATGTAAGTCAACAGGTTGGCAAGTTGTTCGCGTGCTTGTAGCAATTTGCTAAGCGAGTCGACTTTGCGTGCGATCGCGGCGGGCGAAAAATCGTCCATGCTTTCGAACGTCAAGTCCACCGCCATGTTGCCTTCGCCCGTCAGTGTGTTGGGCACTTGAAACGCGACGCGTGGTTTCATCGATTTCAGGCGGTCGTCAAAGTTATCGACATCGATTTCCAATGCCTTTCGCTCGGAGACTGGGGCGAGCGGTTCTTCCGGTTTGCCGGATAGGTCAGCCAAGACACCCATCACGAATGGGAGTTGGACCTTTTTCTCTGCACCGTAAACTTCAACGTCGTATTCGATCTGTACCCGAGGAGCTCGATTCCTCGCGATAAACTTCTGGGCGCTACCTGTAGCCATGAGTGACTCCTACGGGAATGTAAACGGCGCTGGTAAGACGCCGGAACTTTTGAAAGTGAATGGTTACCAACTGTCGTCGCTGGAAGATTCAGAGTCGGAGCTCGAATCGGTTGACGAACCGTTGGACGCCACCGCACCGCTAAGCGCCTCGGCTTGGGCGACGGCGTCGGGGGCGACATCGCGAAGGATGTCAAGAAAGCTTGCCGAAGAAAGTCGCTGTGCGCGTCGAATCAAGAGCGGCAACGGACTTGATGGCTCGTTCAGTTCGTAGTAATCGCACACATCTTCTAGCGCCTTGACTGCTTGTTGGCGAGTTGCGATTTTTCCGCCAACGTATCCGGCTTGGCTGACAATTTGTGTCACTGCGGTGCCGTTGTTGTCGGGTCCGCCATCAGCGACAACAGCATCGACATCCGTTGCATCGGAGCTTGCCGCAGAAACTTCTTCAACACCGACGCCGCGTCGTCGCAACTGTTTGGTGATGATGCCGTTCATCTCGGTCAAAAGATTGCGAGCCGGCGCGAGGCTGACTGCGAAGTTCACCCCGACTTTCTCGGTCACTTGCTTTTCGATTTCGGCAAGGTGTTCTGCGGCTAGTCGCGTGGCTTCTTCGGTGGCTTGTACGTCTTCGATGTCGGCATCTGTGAACGCCGCATCGATGGTTGCCGGAGTTGGCCCTTTGGCTGTTTCCGCAGGTTCCTCTGCTTTTGAACTCGACCAATCGTCTTCATCGTCGGTTTTCACGACGACGGGCTTCTCGGTAGGTTCGGTCGATTTCTCGATGTCACGTAAACTGAACCGACCGACGGCACGCGATGACACAATCGGTGCTTCGCGAAGTTCTCGCAGCATCGTGTCGTCATCGCAAAGTGTGACGAGTGTGTTTGTTCGGTAGGTCGGATCGTTGTCGTCGTCGGCATCCAGTTCGGGATGAACGCTATCCCAGAAGTTTTCGATATATCCACGAAGCAAACGAAGGCATTGTTCAAACGCCACGAAGCCTTGTTGATTTAAGCTGGCGCGTGCCAGGAAAACGACGACGCGCATGTCTTTGGTTCGTGACAGCAGCGACTCGGCGAGCTTCTTAACTTCCTTCCACTCCGGCTCTTCCGCCGCGACGATCGTGTCGCCGTACTGCTGCTCGGGTTTGCCCTGCGCGGCGCGATCCATTTCGCCAAATTCAGGGTCATACTCCAAGTCCGGGCCGCAGGGCTCGTCGTCGGTTAGAGGTTGAAGTAATGAATCGAGATCCGAGAGATCCATTTGCAAATCGCTAGTGTTGCTGTTCGAAGTTACCGAACGGTGGAATCGTTTCCGGCGTGAAACCGATCAAGATGTCTTCTTCGAGATCAAGTTGGTCGACGGAAACTCGTAACTAGGGTCTTCGGAACTGTAAAACACTCCCTGTGTATACGCATCGATCTGGCACGAAGACTTTGGGGGCTCGGTGGGGTGCCGGATCGGCTAGACCGTCTGTGCTGCCTGTAGTGGTTACCCCACGAGAGGTCCGGCAAGAAGTTGGTAATTCTTCAGTCAAATGTGCGAGTTTCAGTTGAACCTATGGCGTGTTTTGGTTACCGATCCCTCGGGGGGATTGCCGAGAGTTGATCGGTGACCAAGAGTTGCCGGATTCGACGGTACAGCGCACGACTGCTACAAAACTTAAAGTCAGCCCGTGCAAATTGCCTAAGTAATGGATCTACATTCAAATCCAAGCTGACGTTGTCATTCATCGACGAAGACGAAAGGGCGTACTGCCACCTCCCTCGTGATATCAGCGCGACACTCAGCTATTTTTCTGCCGGGTGTCGTTGTCTGTAAACATCGCCGATCGATGCACCAAACCTCACCATCACAATCTACTTGGCAACAGCATGCGCCTAAACGCGGCCGAGCAAAGGTCAGTCGTGACTTGGGGCGAGTCGCCATCGCATTAGGTGTCCTCACCATGCTGGGGGCGTTTGCCTGGTTGGTGTTGCGTCCGTTCTTTGCCGCTCAAACCCATTTGATCACGATCCGTGCTGACAATCTTGGTTTGAGTGATGTGCCCATTGTTCCGTATGCTCAGCAAGACTTTGACGCTCTTGCGACGAACGAGAACTGGAGCACCTCGGATTGGACTCCGATGTGGAAGTCGACGAACGCGGTGGAAGACCTTGGTGAGCGATTGGAGAAGGCCCAGTTTCGGCCGACTGATACGCTGGTCATGTGTCTGGCCGTACACGGCGTCAGTGGCGAAGATGGACCAGCTCTCTTGCTGAGCGATTTTGAGGTTCGCAAGCCAAGTATTGGCCGCTGGGCAATCGATGACGTTTTACAACAAATTCAACGATCGAAGGCGGGCACGAAGATCGTCGTGATTTTTGATGGGGCGATCGCTTCCGATCCGCGTCTGGGAATCATCGAGAATCGATTCATCGAACAGCTTCGAAATGCGGTCCAGTCGTTGAACGATCCAAATCTTTGGGTCTATTGTTCTCACGGACCACAAGAAGGTTCGCACGTCGAAGATGGCCCACAACGCAGCGTGTTTGGAATGTTCTTGGCGGGGGCAACCCATGCCGTCGCAGACGTCAATGGTGATCAGCAGTTGTCACTTTCCGAATGGACAACGTTTACGACGGCGAATGTGAAGAAGTGGGTGGAGTTTGCGTCTGGTCAACAACAAACCCAGTCGCCGCAGCTCTTTTGGGGCGGTGGTGAACTTAACAAAGCACGCAATCCGGTGATCTGTGGGATTTCCGCGTCGTCGCAATCTCAGCCATGGTCCACGGCCGACGTTCGGGCTGTTCCCATAAAATCTGTTGCAACGCAAAAGCAGACAGAAACAAACACGGCTGCTGGCCAAGTCATTGCAGAGCAGAAAACGCTCGATGAACGGGCGAAGCAATTGCTTTTGGCGTCTGCATGGGATGCGATGACATCGATCAGTTCGCCCGATCATCGGCTGATTGAACGTCCACATCTTTTGAAACAGCTTGAACGAGAACTACTTCTAGCTGAAACGCAATTGATGCGTGGATCAATTGATCAGCAATCGAGTGCTGTTAAATTCTTCAATGAATTCCTTGCCAAGGCCAAGTCGGCGGAGCCAAATCCGATCGATCAAACAAAGCTTGCGGAGACGGTTATCAACCCACCGCTGTCGTTGGCCGTGCGGTCCGATCTCGAACGCATTTCGCCCCGTTCGGTTGAGTTGGCCTTACAGATTGACAATTTGCTCGGCAAATCGTCGACGGCTAATTTGCAGGCTTTGTACGAGGCGCTTGAGCAAACAGATCGGAAGGCGGTCGACAAGTGGGTCAAGGCAAATTGGAAAACAGAGTACGAGCAACGAAAAGAGTTTCAGCTGTTACAACAACTGTTGGCTGACACTGACTTGTCCTGGAGCATGGTGCAAGCCGCTGCGTTGGCATGTTTTGATGGGGAACGGGCCGCAGCTCTCGACCTAAAGTTTGGAAGCTGGTGTCGCCAATCAATCGAGCAAGCCGACGCGGAACGGCTGTTTGCGACGGAACTGTTGCGGACACGGAATAACGAGCATTGGGATTCCCGAGCGGAAAAACTGTTTGCTTCAGCACGGCAACGATACGCCGAAGCGATGGACCGGTATCAATTGGCTTGGCATGCTCAGCAAGCTTTCTACAAGTCGATTCGTCGATTGGGTTTCTACCTTCATCAGTTTTCGCAGCTGAGTTCACCCCCAACGCGTAGCGAATCCTATCTCGCATTGAAGGACCTGATTGACGCGAATCATAAACTTGGGGCAACGATTGGAAATCTCGGAAACGTCGATTCCAAACAAGTTCAGTCAGAGATGAATTTGGTCGCTACACAGCTCGATCGCGTGCAGCAGCTGTTCGGTCAATCAATGGCGGATCGCATCCTTGAAAGTCCTGAGACCGCCGAAGCCGCCGGAGATGCCGCCACGCTCTTGCGATCTCCGTATTTGTCATCGGGAACTCGATCGCAGTTGTACGCGTTGATTCAGAAGGTTTCGCGTTCAGAGCTGCGAAAATATGAACTGGCAAATCTGGAAATCCGGCAAGCGATCACACCGAAGGACGAAGCGACTTTCGAGCCGGACGTGTTACTGCAGGCTGCCACTCTGTACGTTGATTATGTCGCCATCGTAAAATCTGTCGTGACCAGTGATGTTTCCAGCGATTTACTTCGTCTTGTCGAAACGATGCAGTGCGATCTTCGATTACTTGCTGAAAGTGGTCTTCAGGAATCACGTCGCAATGAAATCGTGTCCGCTCTCGAGCGAAATTCAGTTGAGTTCTCTCTCGAAATCGTAGATAGCCTTTCGGGCCAATCGACGCGATCGAGCGAAGCGAATTTGAAGCTGCTATTGATGCAGTTGCTGGATCCGCGGGATGGGTGGCGTTTTCCGCGGCTCGATCAAAGTTCTGTCGCGATGCCTGAGCGAATCAAGTCCAGCATGCTTTGGCAGCGGCGTCGTGATTGGCAACGTGAAACGTTTTCCATGTTGGCAGATCAGAGAGATGCAGCATCGCCCGCAGAGCTGCTCGTCAAAGAGATTGTGGCTTTGCCCGATGTGTCAGTCCCAGAAAGCGTTGACTTGCAGTATGAGGGACGGAAACAGATAGAGCTGGTACTGAGCAATCCTGGTGATCAACCATTGGAAACTGTCTTGGCAATCGGATTCGCTAGGCAGTTGATTGATCTCGAACTTGAAGAGACTCACTGCGATCAAACCACGACTGGCAAGTACGCGATCGAGTGGGAAAACCGTTTGACGGAATTTGGGACGCAATCATCGGCATGTTTTACGATTCCAGCTCGCGGTCAAAGGATCGTGGCGGTCGGGGTGAACCGTGTTGGTCGAGCGATTGGAACGACCGAAATCGTATTCGATTTATTTGCCGCAGGTGCGGCTACGAAATCGCAATTGGATCCCACATTGCTCTTGAACCGGCAAGCTGCCTGTGTGGAGTTGCCCGTCGCCGAGTTAGCTGTACAGCAAGGTGGTGCGCAAATCGAATCGGCGTTCGGCGGTTTGCAACTGACTCCCTTTCCCAATCGACAACAAGACGCTCACTTCGGTTTGACGGGGCAATCAGCGGAGGCTCGGAAAGTCGACTTAACGTGTTACGCAAGCCTTGGGTCCCTCGAAAGCTCCGATTGGATCGATCGAGTGCGTGACTTGATGGGGAAACCTCTTTTCACGGCAACCTATGAAGTGGCGTCGTCCGGTGAAACCGTCTTCGCTGGGGCAGGTGCAACAACGCAGGAAACGCCAAAAGAGGCAGCGGCAGCCGATGCAAAGTCGGAGCATGCCCCCACGCAAGAACTGTTGCAGCACGGAATGATCGCAGCGATTCGAGATGTTCAATCGGGACGGACCACTTATCGTCCGATTCGCATTGCGCTTCAGCGGCCACGTCGCTACATCGACGCAAGTGTTCGCTATGACGGAAGTCGGCGACAAATTGTGATCGACATTGCCGCGTTGGAGTCACGTCTGCTTCCAGAGGGAGGCCCCGTCGAGGTGAGCTGTGACTTGGAAGGTGTCGAAGGACAGGTACGCGGGAAACTGAGTGGCATTTTGTCAAAAAGCCGTTTACGCGATCGACTGTTTATCGACTTACCCAATCCTCCCAAAGATCCAGTCCGTTTAAACGTGAATGTTGACGGGTATCCACGTGCATTTGTTTTCGACGTGCTCTGCGAACCCAATGGATTGATCACAGAACAGACGACGCTAGTCGAATTGAGGCTGCATGCAAATGCACCGAGCGGCATCGTACCGGCAAGTAAGACGATGTCAGTCACCGCTGTTGTCAATGCACCGCACGGGACTTTTGAATCGAATACCGATGACATCGTGATCGGATTCGATTTGAATCATGATGGCAAACCGGACGAAGAAACGGCGCAGATGCTAACGACCGATCGCCAAGTCAAGATCGGCCTGCTCAAGGCATCGAACGATGGAAGGATCCTATTGGATGTCAAGGCATCCGATTTCCAAATCGAGTTGCCTTCGGCAAGGCTGGAGAATCTCTCGCTGGACATAGCGGCCGCAATGACGATCGATTCGAGATCGCATTCGTTCAAACCATTGTCGCTCTATGTTGATGCCAGCCCGCCGGTGCTCGGCCCGATCGAAGCTTCCACCGGGGCAACCGGATTTGTTGCCGGAAAAGTCGGAACGGTTACTATTTGGGGGATCGATCAAGGTGCTGGAATTCAACGCATCGAGGCTGGTTTCGATCAAGATGGTTCCGGAGCGTTTCCCAAAGGCGACGCCGTCTTCACCGCTGTGCGGCAATCGTTGCGAAAATGGTCGGTTGATTTGAAATTGCCGGCTGATAGAGGACCGCAAACGTTGCTCGTTCGCGCGCAAGACGCAGTGGGCAATGTCAGTGAGCCCATTCCATTTCAATTGACGGTTCAATCGCCGAGTGCGCCCGAAGCAGCTGCGAAGGCAAGCCTGGGCGATCTGTTCGGCTTGGTCCGCTATCGGGAACTTCCGCTTGCAAACGCAGAAGTCACGCTGATGCCAGCGGCTCAGGCTGCGGTCGCGGGGGCACAGGATTCCGCCAAAGGCAGTGCACCAATTGTTGTGCGAACTTCGCCGAAGGGTGACTATCAATTGAAAGGCTTGAAGCCGGGCGAACATACGGTGATGTTCCGCGGCGTCGTACGAAACCAAGTCCACTTGATCGAAAAGAAAGTCTCGATCAAAGAGGGCGGCGCTCGTAAACGACTCGATGTTGATCTTCCATGATAGCAAACAGAGGGCGAGTTGCTGGCAAAGCGTTTGCCGTGGGAGGGGTTACAATTGGTGCGTCCGGCAGTGTTTCGTCGGTTCTTTTAAACGCGATGATCGATTCGACCGATACGGCATGATGTGCAGCTCGACCGCCAACAGTATTGCGGCGGAATTGTGAACATCCAAGGCTGAATGCAACGAGACGAATGATCCTGCGCCGCGATCACCTTTCGAAATTAATGCTTCTTGTCGGAGGGCTTTCGACGATCGGTTGTGCAACCGTCCCGTCGGCTGCACCCGCACCGGCTCCCGCCAGCGCGCAGGCTGGTGGTGCGACGATCGTTGCGGTCGCTGCTCCGTCACCACCTCCCGTCACGCTTCCGCAGTTTTTGGGATTGGACCTTGTGTTCGGCGGGGCGCAGAAAGCGACATTGTGTGTTCGCAACCGACTGGGGAGTCGGTTCCCGGGGCTCGAGCCGAAACCGCCGATCAAGTCCATTACCGATCCGGCCAATATGGAACCAGGGGCTAGCCCTGCGGTGCAAGCGGCAGCGAAGGCAAAGGTTGAAGCAGATAAAGCACCGCAAAAGGCGAAGGCGATTCGCTATCTCGCTAGCCAAGGGTGCGGCGAATGTTACCCGGACACCGAAGATGCTTTGTTGGCTGCGCTCGAAGATTGCAGCGAACAGATTCGATACGAAGTGGTGCGCGGCTTACAGAGCTCGGTCGGCGGCTGTTGTCAAAGTTGCAAAGAGAACAGCTGTTGCACACCGAAGCTGCTCAAAAAGTTGTATCAGGTTGCATACGATCGAGATGACGCCGGCTGTTTTGTTGAGTCGTCCGCACGGATTCGTAGGAATGCTCGGTTGGTGATTTGCAAGTGTGGAGGCGTTCCCTCGGAAATGGAAAATGGCGTTCCAATTGAAGGTCCCGGGGAGCAATTGTTGATCGATGGTAGTGCTGAACCGGCGGACGCATCGCTTTCAAGTGTGATCGAACGAGAGGAAGGCGTGGACTTAGAGGTCGTCGCACAAGGTCTTTCCGCTCAGGTCGCCTCGTTGGAACAAGCGGTTGGGCGAGATGCTTTGAGCCAAGGTCCTGGGATCACAAGGGATGCGATTGGATCAGGTCTCGGCCACCAGGAATCGGATCTCGGTCGGCAAGGCTTTCCAGGGACGATTCAGGCAAAACCGGTCGGCTTTGTAATGCCCCAATAGGCTTCACGTTCAATGTCTACTTCCGAGTTGTCCTCGCAGCATCAATGGCAGGGCGAAAGCGCGAAACGCACCCATCGAGTTGCAGCGATTCGATTGTGGCTTGCCCGTCACTTTTGGCCGGTTTTGATTGTTCTGTCGAGCCTTTTGTTTGTTGCTTTGGTGTGGCTGCTGACACTGGCGCCCAAGCGAACGCCGCTGTTGGTGTTCACGGCGGCGCCCTATTCAGTGCCGCTTGCGCCGGTCGGTTGGGCTGCGGAGGACATCGCGCGATTAAAAGGGCTTGATCGGCAGACGATCTCGCTCGATGGCGAAGACAGTGCAATTCAAGGTGCGACTGAGCTCCTGTCTAGGCTGGATCAATCTGTGGCTCACGCAAATATGCAGTGGGTTGATCAGCCCTTGATCCTCTGGGTGAACTTGCACGGGATCAGTGATGGCGAACAAGCCTATCTTGTGCCGTCCGACGCGTCGTCCACCGATCGATCGACCTGGGTTCCCTTTGAAGAGGTGTTGGATCGTCTGTCGAGACAAAAGCTACAGCGTGAGACGTTGTTGATCTTGGATTGCAATCACATGCAAGTGAATTGGAGTCTAGGGCTGAAGGCAAATCACTTTGTCTCCGTCGCGACAGACCAAATTCGCAAACGCTTCGATTCGGGCGACATCGGGCAGAACGTCGCTGTCATGTTCAGCTCGAAGGATGACGAGTTCTCGCGGCGATCGTCTGTTTTGCGGGCGTCGGTCTTTGGGCACTACTTCCACTTGGCGATTGCAGGTGCGGCCGATCGCAATCACGATGGATGGGTCGATCTTGTCGAGCTGGAGCAGTATTTAGCGAGCGAAGTTCCAAGCTGGTCGCGGCAAAACTGCTCGTCGCTGCAAACGCCAACTTTGGTAACGGCAAATCCGCAAGTCAGCTTTCCGTTGTTGAGATCGCTCTCTGACCGCGCGTTTGAGAATGTCGTGGCGAAAGGACAGACTGTCGAACCTGTAGCGCCGAGCATTGCGGATACGAAGCTGGACGCGCTGTGGAAATCGATGGATTCACTTCGCAACCAAGCGGCCTATCAATCGGAGCCGGTCGCATTCGGTCGGTTGGAACAGCAGTTGATTTGGTTGGAACAGCTCAGCGTATCGGGGGCAGGTTATGCTGCCTTGGCAAAAACAGTCGAATCCGATCTGGAAGGACGCTTTGAATCGATCGCGCAGCGACAGCAGCTTGCGGCGACCAACCAGGATTGTTTTCATCACAGTTCGCTGATTGACGGGACGGTACAGACGCTGCCTTCTTCGGTTCGTTTGCCTTCGCTTGCGGCGGCGCGGTATTTCGGCAGTGAGACGCCGGATCGTCTTCGCGTCATCGATGATGCACTGGATTTATTCACGAATCAGCCTGGTCCGGTGTCGCTTCACGCGGCAATCGAATCGTTCGGCAAGCTTTCGCCGAGTGATTATTCGTCTGTTGCGTATGCGCGGATGTTGAGTCGGTATCAGACACCGATGTTTTGGGGGCGCGGCGTTGCCACCGCGAGAACACTCGAATTGCACCGTCAGGTCGATCGTTGGTGTGTTCCGCGTGTTTGTGAAGGCGGGGTTGATCATCGATTACATCACCGGCTGCTAGATGCGCTTCGGGACGTCGATGTGATTCGGCGGCAGGTCGAAGACAAGACCTTCTCGATCGACAGTGGCGATTTATCCACGCATCAAGATGTGCTCGCTGGCAAGCTCGACGAGCTTGGTAAAGAGAGTCAGCGGCTTGCGAAGTTTCAGATACTTTGTGACGAAATCGGATCCGTTGTCCCGACGTTGGCAGCATGGTTGAGCAATCCTCTGCGGCATGCACGGTTTGCGGAAACTGACCAACAGGCAATCAGCCAGGCGATTGACGCGATGAAGGAATCGACCGAATTGGCGGAGCTGATCGGGAATCGCGACTCATCCCAAACGCTTGATAGCCAGATTGTCGGACGGTTCGAGCGTCTAAGCCGATCGTATGATGTCTTGCGGAATCAAGTGACTGAAGCAGTTGGCTTGGTTGCTCAGCATGCTGACTCGGGTGATGCACTTGCCGTTGATCGAATGCATGCTTTGCTGTCGATTCCTAGTTTGTCGGTAAGTGATCGGACAGCGCTACGAGCGCGTCGGCGTCAGCTCGTGACGGAATTGGCGACGAGCAAGGTCAAATCCGGTGACGGCGAAGCGGGTGCGTCGGTCCTTGCTGCAAGTGACTACGCGGCGATTCAGGCGAAGTGGGTTGGTCATCCGCTCGATGAGATCCTGGCACTCCCCTCAAATAGCGATGCGAAGGTTGCGACCGCGGAGCAGACATCGGTCGGGCGGTTTGTAGATGCTGTGCGAGAGTCGGTCGTCCAAGCAGTCGAGAAGGATAAACTATCGAAGTTTCGTGCTGATTGTTTCGCAGCCACGTTGCGTTTCAGGAATGCCGCGTCGCTGTGGATGCCGAAAGGGACTTCTGCATGTCTGGTAGAGCTTCGCGCTGTCGATTCGCAGTTTCTGTTGATCGCCCTGGCGAGTCGAGCGTTGGATGATTGCTGGGGACCTGCGGGCACGGACAAGGCTTTTTTCGCAACCGCGAGTGACGCTTGCTGCGATACGGTTCCACTGTTAGTTGCGACGTCGACGTTAGGACTGGGCGATCAGGAGAAGCAGCGATGGTTGGACGTTGCAGATCAGGAGGTCAGCGTTGTTCGCTCACGTTCTTCTCAGTTGTCAACGCTGGTCCCCGGAGCTTTGGCGACGAAGGCGTCCCCGGGGATTCAGATTGATGACCGTGACTTGATTCGAAGCGAAGTCATGTTGTCATCGGCGGACGCTGTGCCGAATGAGATCGCGGACGCATTGGCCGCAGTGAAGGTTTTCCGAAGTGGAAGCGCTGTCGACGTGGCTGAAATCGTTCCCCAGGATTGGTACCAGCTTGGGACGTCGGGATCGAATTTCGAGCTCTCAATGAAGCCGGATTCAAGTCCGCAGTTGAGCTTGCTTGCGGTACGGGCAGTCGTTCGGGGGCACGAGTTTGCTGCCCCGGTAAAAGTGCAGCGTGTTGGTGGAGTTGCAGTGGAGGTCAAGCCGCAACATTCAACGGTCAGCGAGGTCACGGTCAATGCGCAATCGGCAGGCATCTCAGTCGCATTTGTGATCGATGGGTCGGCGAGTATGTCTGAGAAGTTGGCGGGCGCTAGCGATTCGAAAATTGATGTCGCAAAAGACGCGTTATCCTCCATGCTGTTGGATCTTGCCGAACGCGGCGACTCGCGAACAAGTGTGCGAGCGTTTGGGCATCGTGTTGGGTGGAGTACAACGCCGCCGCTTCGCATTGTGACTCGTCCCGATCTCTTCGGACTGGTGCCGGATTCAATTCTTCCGAGCCGAGATGTTGAAGTCTTTCAGTCGCTTTCGCATCTTGACCTTGTCGCTACCGCGGCAATATCAGAAAGGCTCGGCCAGCTGAATGGATGGGGCCAATCCCCGCTGTATCTTGCCGTGGAGCAGGCGCTGGGTGAGTTTAGCGAAGGGGGCACTAGTGGTGATTCGCACATCGTCGTGATTACCGATGGCGAAAACTATCAATATACGCCGCCGGGCGATGTTTCGAATTTGCCAACGTCGCAAGCGGATGTGCATTCCGCATGGAGTTCACGCCGCGTTCCGATTCACATCCTCGGGCTCGGTTTTGATGCAAAGCGTGATGCAGGAGCCGCTGCTGAATTTGAGCAGCTCAGTCACGCAACCGGTGGGCAGTTCCATGTACTCGATAGTTCGACAAATTTAAAGCAAACGCTTGCAGAACTGCTGCGTCGGCGTAGCTATTCGATCGCAAGTCAATCAAGTTCGGAGATGCCGGAATTTCGAGTCCCTGTAGGCCAGTCCGTTCAGGTTCAGGTTGCTGAGGGCGGAGCTGAAGAATATCGAGTGAAGGTTGATTCAGATCCAAGCTTTCCGGCGGCGAGTGAAGGGTTGCTTCTCGAGGGTGGTGAATCGATTCAGCTTTATCTGGAGAACCAACTTGGCGAGCTTTGTTCGTATCCGTTTGATCAAAACGTGGTGGAGCAAGTCGAGCTTGTCGAGCGAAATGGTGTGGGCGCCGACTTGGTGTTGCGTTTGCATCAACCCCGGCGGCAGCGATCGGCAGTCTCTTTCATGGTTTCGTTGCAACGGAAGTCGAGCCACACTGCCGGTCTGTGGAAACCAACGTCGCGGCCTGATGGCTATTGGTTTGAAGTTCAGCCGACTAATCGCGACGGCAAATCCGTCGGTGACGCATACGTTTTCAACGATCGTGTTTTTAAAAGCAATGTGTCGGTTCCTGTAATGATGTTCCAAGCCAATGATTGGCCGCCGGCGGCGAATTCTGCAAAGATCAACGCTTGGGTGAGTCAGCGTACGCAGGCCGATCGCCGAGCAGGCTCCGGGCTTCAGTTGAATTCGCCAGAGGTTGAAGATGGCGGGCGTCCTGCGAAGGCTCGGCCGTCAATCGAGGTGCCGTTCGTGGATCGTCAGAAGCAGCCACAGTTGTTTGGCGAGGACATTCGCCTTGAGATGCGTCTGGTTGATACTGATCAGACGTTTGAACTCCAGGGTGTTCGTTGCGTTCTGATCTTCGGTGCGTCTGGCATGGATGTCAGTGCAGTCAAGGTAGAGCTGCCAGGCGACTCCGCTGTATCTCCAGTGTCCATTGAGCGGCGATATGATTCCAAACTCGGAATCGCCGTCCATACGTTTTGGGTGTCAGGTGACGCGTCGACTGAGTCGATTGCGTTTAGACTCTCAAAGAAGGCGACGGACGTTGAGGGGGCCTGGACGATGCCGCATGGTGCCGTCGAGATCCCGGTGCCCGCCAATGATGGCCTGATCCCAGTTGATGTGGTCAGCGGACGCTAATAGGCTGTTCACTTTCGGGTGTCGCCTTTCGCTCCGCCGAAGTAGCGTTTGCTATCGCAGCTTTTGCGGAGCAGTCGGCGGGATAGTGAGCGGGGCGTTCTGAAATCGACATGCCGCTAACCGCACTTGGGATCTACTGTGCGGCTTTAGAAGGACCAACGCAGGTCCATTCGGATCATGTTTTCGTACCAGTGGCTGGTTGTGACCGTTGTGCCACCGCCAATTCCCAATTCGAACAGGCCGTATTCACCGCCCGAGTCGCGGACAATTCGAATGCCGGGGAAGAGGTTGATGATGTTTTCCCCGTCAACGGTGATCGCTTGGCCGAGTGATCCAGTTTTTTGGGCGTTGAGGACAGACCAGCCAACCATTTCGAAGGTTGGGATCACGGAAAAGGTATCGCTGTCGTAGAGGACATGGCCAACACCAAAGCCGTATCGAAGGACAGGGCCAGAAAAGCTTGGCTCGCCTCCGACCGGGAACCAGAGTTTAAGTTCACTTTGTAGCAGCGTTCGTTTGCTGTAGCGGTATGCGGCAACGAACCCGGGCTCCATTGAGACGTGGCCGTTGCCACGTCCCGATTTCGCGGTGCCAGTTGCTAGTTGGGTGCGAAAAACTTGGGTGAGAAGCAGAGATTCGCCATCGAGCATGACTGTTTTGGTCGTGAGCGCCATGTCGCCCAGGCTGCCGGTATTGCTCAGTTCTGTCGGATTGATGAAGCGTAGCGGCAGTTCAGTTGTTGCCGAAAACTTTGCGCCGCCAAGTTCGATGGCGACACGCAAGTCCTGGTAATCCACCGAGCTTTCAACCGGGTAGGTCAGCGGCGGTCCTTTGCTGCCCATTCGCGACCAAAAGAATTCAGCGCGGTCTGGGTATTCCCAGTTGTAGCCTGCTTCGAATCGAAATCGCACATTGTTCGATGGGCGTGCGGAATCCATTTCATGCATCGCAAAAGGCAGTCGCTCGACGCCGACGCCAAAGTCGCGGCACCTAGCGATGGCGAGTTTGGTGCGAAGTCGGTCGAATGCATTGCGGAACGGTGTGCGTCGTTGCTTGGTTAGCGACGGTGCCGCGTCGTGAATCGAGTCACTTGCCCAGGACTCCGGTGCTTCGGAAAGCAGTTCGAGATCGACTCGACCGTCTTCGAATTCGACCGGAGCAGATGTCTGTTTGTAGAGTTCGATTTCGCTATCCGATGACAGCGAGGGTACGACGAAGTTGTCGTCAGCTTCTGCGACTTGAACTTGCGGGTGCAGGATCGGCAACCCGGATGCATCGTGGGACGGGACCGCAGGCTGGAAGACCAGTCGTGGTCGGTCTGATCCGATGCCCGGTGTTGAGCGGAGCCATGAAGGTGTCGTGTCGGCCGCATCGATTGTGGGAATCAAATCGTCCGCTTGTGCAAGAGCCTGCTGCGGGCGTGCCACGAGCGAGAAGCCGGTCACTAAGGTGAACAAGGCTAAGCGAAGGGAACGTTTTCGACGCGAGGACACAGATTCTCTGAAACAACGAGTGCGTAGTCGGCGGTACCCGGGTGCAACCTATCAACCTTGATCGTTGTATCGGTCAATCTTGGGGTATCGGTCATGATTTCTGGGCAAGTTCGTTCGGTTATCGGGTACCTGAGCGGCGAAATGTGCACGGAATACCCCTGAGGGTCAGGGGATAGACGGCCGCAGTGCCGAAAGAAGATTTCGTTGCATTGCCGAATCTGCACAGCTTGCCAGGTCCTCCCAGATCGCCGTGACAGGCTTGTGATTAGCGCAGTTCGTCAATTTGGCAATACCCAACCCTCCCTTCCCGGCACCACCAGCTTGTTCGAGGCCTACGGGGCGAATGAGAAATCCACCCGTTCATTGGTATCAAGGACTGTTCGTCCGTCCGCAGCACTTCCAAGCCGCAGATCGGCATTGGATGGAGGTCTGCCACACGTCTGAAAGTTGGGACCATCCGTACAACTATGGATTGCGGGCGTTTAGCTACAGCAAAGACGCTTTGGCGAGTGGTCGGTTCCGCGTTGAAGAGCTTGACGCGCGGCTTCACGATGGGACTCTTGTTCGATTGGAAAATGGGCAAGAGTTAGAAATCGATCTGAAGCAAGCGTTTGATAGCCAGGCTGATGCTGACGGTGACAATACGCTAATGATTTACGTTGGCGTGCCAAAGTTGAATCTTGGCGGAAGCAACGTCGGGCAAAACGGCGGCAGTGATTTCACTCGCTATTCGCGTGTCCAATCACAAATCGCTGACGAGAATGGCCAAGCGAATGGTCAGCCGATCGAGTTTCGCAAATTGAATCTACGGTTGCTGGTCGGTGAAGAAACGTCTGGCTACGAAGTCATTCCTGTCGCTCGGGTGCGAAGCGCGAGTGATCGAGACGTCCAGCCAGTGATTGACGAGCAGTACATTCCGCCGATCCTGTCGACACAGTCTTGGCCGTTTTTGCGTCGCCATTACCTACAGGGCATTCGCGATGTGTTGAGCGGCAATATGGACGTGCTTAGCGAACCGGTTCGTCAATTGAGTGTGGGGCGACACAGTTTAGAGCCGGCTGACTCAGGCCGGGTCAGCATGCTGGATCGCTTAAATGAAGCGTACTGCACTCTTGATGTGATGGCACCGGCACAAGGCGTTCATCCATTCGACGCCTACAGCGAACTTGCGCGGATCCTGGGGCGGTTGTCGATCTTTGGTCCACAGCGTCGCGCGATCGATGTCGAGCCCTATGACCACGACAATCTCGGGTTTATCTTCGCAGACATCCGCGAAAAGATCTTGGGCATCATCTATGCCACTCAGTTTGACGAGTACTTGCGAGCGAACTTTGACGGTCACGGATCGACAATGGTTGCCAAGCTGGGACCGGAATGGTTCGATCCAGGATGGGAATGGTATTTGGGCGTCGAACGTGGCGGTGCGAGTGAATCGACGATGCTGGAACTTCTCGAACACTCGCCGGAGTGGTATTGGGTGTTCGCCAGTGCGGAACAAGTCGAGAACTATTTTCACATTCGTCAAAGTGGCCTGAAACGTGAGATCGTCAACACGACGATTCCAGATCTGCCTTCGCGTCAATACTGGACGTACTACAAAGTCTCGCAAGACGATTACGAGTCGCCGGCTTGGGCAGAGATTCGGCGGACGCAAACGATCGCGATGCGTGTGCGGAACTTTGACGAACTAACGGGAGCGAGGCACCTGGATGTGGTTTTGCCGGACGGCAACCGCGCTCGGCTTCGCTTTGCCTTGTTTGCGGTCCGCAGCTAACGTTGATTGCTCCGCCAGTCGCTCCTCCCCCGAACTGATTTTGCAGCCTTTCCATGACCCCTCGTTTTGCCGACGCTGTCGATCCGATTTTGATCCATGCGTTTTCGCTCATGCAGCGAATCGATGGCGGTTCGGAAATCTCGCCGGCAGAAGAGAAGCGGACGCTTGAAGGTTTATTCCAGCAAGCTGACAAGCGACTTGACGGTGTTTCAGACGACTGGGGCCTGGCGAAGTACGCCTTGGCAAGCTGGATTGACGAAATGTTGATCGATGCACATCTGTGGTCAGGACAGGACTGGTGGCGAGACAACGTGTTGGAATGGAGTCTGTTCAAATCTCGACGTTGCAATGACTTGTACTATGTCAACGCAAACCAAGCACTGAACTCCGGTTTTGATGACGCGCTGCAACTGATTTACGTCTGTGTGATGCTGGGCTTTCGGGGACTGTACCGGGACCCGCATTTGAACCGAATGTTAATTGACCGCCACGGCTTGCCAGCTGAACTCCCGGGGTGGGCAAGTGAGTATGCGAGTGTCGTCGGTCAAGCAAGGCAACGTTGGAACGAGGCAACGGCTGGTCAAGAAAGCGATCGAGAAATAGAGACGGCTCTGCCACTGTGGTCGCGCGGACAGATGGTGTGGCCATGGCTGCTTGCGACGCTTTTGTGCGGCCTCTTGGCGTTGACCTTTTTAATCGGCTAAAGCTGTCCCGAAACCAGAAAAACAATCGATATGTCGGACGAAGCTGCAACCGAAACCGAGACGAAAACGCCGCCAAAGAAGCGACGATTTTTAAGTTGGCTGTTTCCGAAAACGATCGCCGGGAAAGCCGCGTTGTTCACGTCCGTCGTGCTGTGGACATTGTTGGCTATTGTTTGGGTGATTCGCCTGTTCGGTGCGGACAGTGTGCGCGTCGCGCATAGCATTCGTGCGTTTCATGCGATCGCCGAGATTCTGTTAGTCACGCTTATTCCGGTGGTTCTCTACTACGGGATCAAGCGTTGGAATCGAGTGATCGAAGGTGAGTTCCCCGACATCGATCGCGCCTGGGAAGCCGGAATGGCGGCATTGGAGGCAAAGGGGATCGCTGCCCGTGACTATCCGATTTTTATGGTGCTGGGGTCGTCCGATGGAGATGACGAGCGGGGGCTGATGGAAGCGTTGGATTCACCGCTTTTGATCCACGGAGTACCTGGCGACAACGGTGTCTCACATGCATTGAAATGGTACTTGACCTCGGACGCGTTGTATTTGTTCTGTACGGGTGCGAGTTCGTTGAGCGACTTGATGGGGCGTCTTCGAAGCCGACCGTCCAGCCGGGTTTCAATTCGTCAGTTCGCCCGATCCTCGGAAGTTGTCCCTGCAAAAAAAGCCGATGTCGTATCCGCCGCTTTGCCAGCAGCGAATCCAGCGACTGTTGCAAAGCAATCGCCCGCGGTGCCCAGTGGGACCGACTCGGGTGCGCCGGCTGGTGTGGCCACAGCACCGTCCGCACCCGTGAGTACGGGGACCTTCATGGGCACGATCGGCCAACATACCATCGGCGGTTCCGCTGCATCGGCAGGACCATCGTCAGCATTTGGTATGCCCGCCGCCCCGGCTGCAAAGCAAGTGGTCAGTCAGATGAAGCCCGCACCGCAACAGATGCCACCGGCGTTCGCCTCACCTCGTTCCGCCGTTGATTATCAAGGAACGTTGATGATCGATCATTCGGCTGCGGCAGCAATCACGGGCGCCGACCAAGGCTCAGCTCCGGCTCAGCAATTGTCTCGTGAAGTTCCAATGGCGTCGGGCCCCGCAGTGCAGGAATCACGAGTCCAGGATTCACGTCCGACAGCGACCATCAAACCTGCTCACATGTCTGTTCCTCAGGTGAGCGCAAGCAAGCGGATCGCGTTGCCGGAGCATCTCGATACCTCGGACCAGTTAAAACGCTTGGCCTATGTGTGCAAATTGCTGAAGCGATTTCGTCGGCCGGTCTGTGGCGTCAACGGCGCGGTAACTCTGCTGCCGTTTGAATTGTCACAAGTGGGGCCGCTTCAGCTAGCCGCCGTGGCTCAGTCGGCTCGAAACGATGTCACTACGATTCAGAAAACGCTGGGAGTTCGGTTTCCGGTGACTGCCTTGCTGGTCGGGCTCGAACGCGAAGCCGGATTTATCGAGTTGGTTCGCCGCTTGGGCGCAGACCTTTTATCACGAAGGCTTGGTGGTCGTTTTGATTTGCGAAGCCGTCCCACCCCAAACGAATTGAATACGCACAGCGACCGGCTTTGCGACGCGTTCGAAGACTGGGTCTATCGGCTGTTCAGCCGTGAAGATGGTCTGGAACAGCAGCGTGGCAATCGCAAGCTGTACTCGTTGACTTGCCGAATCCGACATGAGCTGAAGCCGCGATTGAGAATCGTCTTGGGGCAAGCGTTCGGTTGCGATTCAAACGATTCGGAAACGAAGACGCGCGATGACGATTCGTTCTTCTTCAGCGGATGTTACTTTGCCGCAAGTGGTGCAGAAACTGGGCAGCCGGCATTCGTGAAAGGCGTTCTGCAGGACAAGCTAAAAGAAGAACAATCGAAGGTTGAGTGGTCTCGCGAAAGTATCGCCAATCACCGCTATTTCCGGCTCGTTAGTCTCGCCGGCTGGGGCAGTGCGGTTCTGTTGTTTCTGGCGCTGATGTTGCGATTACTGGCTAGCTGATGTCGACGCATCGGCTGGTGGAGGGAGCGTTTCGAGAGAATTCGCGTTGCCATCGATCGGGGAACTGAGTTGCGGCGTCGTTTCTTGAAGCTCCTGGGAAATGATTTGGTCGATTTGTTCTCCAAACTCGTCGACATCGATCTCGTAAGGGGAGCCGTCGATCACTTCGATGTCCAACGGCTGGCTCGATTGGAGCGGGTTGCCTGGGGAGTGTTTTGGTTTCGATTTCAATGGGCCGTGCTGCCAAACATGGCCGAGCAATTGTCGAAGGCGGTTCTTTGACGGCTTTGTCTTTTTGCTGTGCTGTGAACCGGCGAGATGAATGTTGTAGTACTCCAGCAACGCGCCCATCTCGAAGTTGATATTCTTTGTCGCGAGAAGGTACTGAATTCGAGCGCGATTTGCGGCACTCGATGCTTCCGAGAGTCGTTGTTCGGAGTCGAGCAGCGAGTTGTAGTTGAATTGCCGAACCGAGGTTTGGGCTTCGCTGACAAGCAGATCGTATTGTTTCTTCGCCGCATTCTCGCGATTGATTGCCGTACGTAAAACGGCGTAGGCGCGATCGCTTTCGGAGATGGCATTGCTAATGCCAAAGACGACTTGTCGTTCCAGTTCGTCCAACAAAGACTGTTCGCGGGCAAGTTTTAGCTGCGCGTTCCGAACGGCCGCCGAGGCTTGTCGAACACCGACAGGGTAATCGAGGCTGAGTCCGACTAGAAATTCATGCGTGTCTGTTTGGACGGGGCTGCCGTTGTCGACGATCTCGCTTCCGAGCCAGCTTTCACCCAATGCACGGTAACGATAGCGGCCGACCGCGTCTAATCTTGGCAACAGAAAATTCCGGCTCGCCGACAACTCATAGCGTCTGCGATCAACAATCAACCGTTGTCGTTTCAATTCGGTTCGCCGGCAAATCGCATTTCCGGCAACCATATTCCAGTCGTATGTCATTGGCGCGACAGTCGGGTCCGCTGCTGTGCGAATCAAGCGACCATCGTTAATCGGTAGCCCCATGATCATTCGGAGGCGTCGTTCGTTGACGTAGACGCCGCCGGATCCTTGGAAGGTGCCACCGCTGCTGCCGTTAAAGGATCGGGTGCCGACAACCAATCGGCCTGCCAAGGAGTTCTGTACTTCTTGCTCGAAGCGATAGTATTGTTCGAGTGCTTGGGCGAGTTTGTCTTCTTCGGCGCCAGGCAGGCCTTGCCGGGCTTTGAGCAACTGATACGTGTGCAGTGTGCGGTCGCGCGCCTGTTGTTTGACTTTCAGGTCTTCGTAGGCGAAATGTAAATCCCAGTACGCGTTCTCAACGTCGCTCAAAAAGTCACGCAATGAAATTTCCAAGTCCGCTACCGTCGTATCTGCATTCAGCCGTGCAATCACGACGCCGTTATAAAGTCCGACGGTTGCGTTTGGGCCGGCGATCCGATTGAACGAAACCGAACGTCCCTGCAAAAGTGATTGACGTACTTCGCCTTCTACATTCCAAGCCCATGCCCGATCTTCGATCAGGTTTCGGTCTGAGTTGTTGTTGTCCGCGTCGAAGTTGTGCCGAAGGGTGTACGTCGTTCCGGTGGCCGTCCGTTTGCTAAGGCTTGATTCGAATCGCGTGAGGTATTGCTTGAAAAAGTTGACGCCTTGTCCGACAAACTCGTTGTTCAAGACGCGATCGTTGTCTTCGTAATACAGATCGCCTTTGATGCGGGCGTCGAATTCGCTTAACGCAGCCTCGATGCCTGCGGTGGGATCGGTGACAACAATTGCCGGTTCGTAGATCGTCGACGTGCTGTTTGGCGACTGGATCAGCCGAGCGCCCAAGCTGCGCAAAACAGTACTGTTGGCGAGCGCAAGTTGTATCGCTTCGTCAATCGTCAAGTCCCAGGGTTCCGGGGAAGTCCAGTTCGCGTCGCTGCTTCCCCTAATTGAGAAAGGCGTCAATCCGCCATCGTTCGAGAGATGGCTATTGCTTTGGAGCCCGTGGGAAAGTGCGTCAACGACCGTTTCGTTTGTCCGATGGCTGACCGACTGGAAAGCTGCGGGGTTTTGGGCGTTTGGGGTGTCAGGCTTGGCATCGCTGGACGACGAGTCGGCTAAAAGTGCCGCCAGTTCGTCTGGAGCCGGTTTAGTTGCCGTCGCCGCGCAACCGACCAAGGTTAACAACGCGATGGTTGGAATCAACCAAATGGAGATCAATCTTCGCGTCATGAAACGTCGAGGTCTTTCCGTAACGATTGGGCAATTTGAACGTCCTGTCCTGGACCTATCCGGTAATTCGGCAATCGGTCACTCGGAATGGAAATCGTTTCTGAGAAAGACTTCATTTTCGACATTGTCGTCGCAAACCCAACTAGCCCCCGCGAAACGCAGAAGGTCTTCCGAATTGGCAAATCGCGTTCAAGATGCTCCATCGCAGGCAAACGACGACTGGTCCGAGATTGAGCAGTTTATTGCCGGCGTGACGGAGCTATCACAGCTACCGCAGAGCTTGCCAGAATTTGCAAGCAACGCCATTCAGCGAACCGTCGAGCTACTCGATGCGATCGCTGGTGCTATCTGGGTCGCTAATCAAGCCGGTGAGATCCGTTGTGTCGCCAGCGCTGCGACAACGAATGAACACGGGACATTGTCAGCATTCGAAAGCTCAGCACACCACCAATTCTTGCAGCGTATTGCAAGCAATGTTGAGGTGTCGAGCCTCCAAGTGCCAGCCGGCGACAGCGAAAGTGGAGAAGCGAGTTGTTGGATCGCAGCTCCCTGTCGATTGCAGGATCATTCGCTAGCAATTGTTGAAGTTGCCCAGCGCGGCGACCTCGCAGCTGACGCCAAGGCCGGACACGAAAGGTTGCTTGCAATCGTAGGCCAGCTGATGGAGTCATTTTCTCAACGACAGGAAATTCGACTGCACCAGCAACACCACGCGACGTCGCAGCAGCAAGCGAGGTTTGTGCGGCTGATCCATTCCAGTTTAGACTTGGAGCGCTGTGCATATCGCGTGGCAAATGAAGGTCGCTTGTTGATCGGTTGCGACAGATTGTCGGTGGCCGTGAACCAGGGACATCGTTGTCGGGTGATGGCGATCAGCGGCATCGATTCGATCGACCGCAAAAGTCCACTGGTTGATGCGATGCAATCTTTGGTCGATGCCGTTTCACCGTCCAAACGCTGGCTGCATTACCGCGGTAGTACCGAATCATTGCCGCCGCAGTTTCATGATGCGATCGAGTGTTTCGTCAACGAGGCCGACACGCATTCGTTTGATGTCGTCCCCATAATCGCTGACGAAGCCGCTATCGATCCGACGGACGAAGCGAAAAGTAGCGGAACGCTATTGGGGATGCTGGTGGTCGAACGACTGCGTTTGCATTCCAGTGTTGAATCGGTTTCGTCCGACGAGTCCGACTTGGAGCAACGGATTATCGCGGTCTCGCAAGCGGTCGTCCCTGCGCTCAGCAATGCGCTCGATTATGAATCATTGCCGTTGCTTCACCTTTCCAAAATGCTTCGCCGCGCAAAAGGGTTTGCCAGTCACCGGCCTGGACGTTGGTTGAGTGCCGCAGGTGTTGCAATCACGTTGATAATCGTGATGTGGATCGTACAGATACCGTTTTCGGTCCACAGTCCGGGAAAGGCGTCTCCGAGTTTGCGCCGACATGTATTTGCCCCATTCGATGGCGAAGTCGTCGAACTGCTTTGTTCCTACGATGAAGCAGTCGTCGCAGGGCAAACGCTGGTGCAACTCAGGAATCGAGCGTTGGAGCTTGAGTTGCAACAGTTGCTTGGAGACTATCAGTCGACCGAAAAGAAGTTGTTAGCGATTGCGTCGGCGCGGGTACAAAGCGAGCGATCTCGTGATAACCCCGTCGAAGGGACTCGCTTGGCAGCAGAAGAGCAGGAACAGCGACAACGATTGGAGAATCTCACTGCGGAGATGTCGTTGTTGAAACGTCAGCTAGCAGAGCTGCAAATCAAAAGCCCAATCGACGGCCAACTGTTGACATGGGATCCGGCGAACTTGCTGGCGGATCGCCCGGTCGCGCGGGGACAACGGCTTTTGACAGTTGCCGATTTGTCTGGTCCGTGGGAAATCGAACTCGAAATCCCAGAACGCAGCGCGGGGCACCTTGTCGAACTGATGCGATCACCTGACAGCCAACGTGATGTTGCGTTTTCGATCGCCAGCGACCGATCGGAAGTGTTCGTCGGAACGTTGATTGAGCTGTCAACGCGGACAGATGTTGGCCAACACGACAATCTGATCACACGGGCGACCGTCGCGGTCCCTGACGATGCAAAGAACCTGATGCGTCCTGGTGCAAGTATCCGCTGTCGAATCGACTGTGGTACCAGGTCAATTGGATTTGTTTGGTTTCATGAAATCTACGAGGCGATTCGCTCATGGATCATACTGTAACTCGAATCGTACAACTGAAAGGCCGTCTGGCCATCGCCTTCGTGTTGTTGACACTTGCCAACTGCCCCGGTTTTAGTCGCCACGCTTGTGGCGAAGAGATCGCAGTTGAGTCAGTCTTGATTCGCCTGGCGGACCAAGTTGATGTTCCGGCTCGTGCGGTCGGTTCGTTGCTACGCGTTGATGTTCACGAAGGGAGCGTCGTCGCGAAAGGTCAGACCTTGGCGTTAATCGATGACAGTGAATCGCAATTGGAGATGGCTCGTTCCGAACGAGAGGTTGAAATTGCGAAACTGGAATCGGAAGACGAGATAAAAATTAAAGCGGCAAAGAATCAGTTCGAACATGCGAGCCGGCAATACCAGCGGTTACTTCGCGTGAAACAGGCGAGCAATTTGAGTGTGTCCGATTCCGAACTGGATCAAGCTCATGCCGAGATGGAGCAGGCGGATTTTGCGGTCCAGCAAGCAGATAGCGAATTGAAGAAAGCTGCGGTGCAATTGAAACTCAGTTTGACAAAGCTGGAGCTTGCCAAGCGTAACGTAGAAATTCGAAAGATCGTCAGCCCGCAAGATGGCATGGTGGTCGAGTCGATTCACCAAGCGGGCGAATGGGTTACCCCGGGTGAGACTATCTTTCGAGTGGTCGATACCAAACGTCTTCGAGTCGATGGTTTCATCGATGCACATCGGGCATCGGATGCATTGCTAGGTCGTCAAGTTCAGTTGGATGTGATCGGATGGGATCGCAACAAAAGTCGCTTCAACGGGACGGTGGTGTTTGTTAGTCCCGAAAATGATCCAGTGACGGAACAGGTCAAGGTCACTGCCGAGATTGACAACCAAGCAGGGCGTTTACGACCCGGGTTGCGCGCGACGATGACAATTGATGCCGTTTCGGTGCGATAGCATGAACGTAGCTCACCAGGCACTTCGCCATCGCGGCGATTTGGAGGTTTATCGTCAAGATCGCCAGCGGCACAATCGCTGGGTGATCAAAGACCCAATTTCACTTCGCTATTTCGAATTTAGCGAAGAGGAATTCTTTATCTTTCGCCATTTGGATGGCAAGGCGACCTATCGCGAAATCAGGGCCTGTTTTGAAGACGCATTTGTCGCGCGGCAGATCACTGTGGAAGCGATTCAAGCGTTTGCGGAACGACTTCACCAAAACGGCTTGATGTTAGCTCGTCGCAATGGGCAGGGCGACCGACTACTGGAGCGACATCGGAGCCAGCGGCGGAAACGGTTGATAGCCGCTATGGCCAATCCACTTGGAATCCGCTTCCCCGGTGTCGATCCGAAAGCGTTGCTGGACCGAATAACGCCTTGGTTGGGTTGGCTGTTCAGTGCCGGTTGCGCGTGGGGCATTGCCGGGGCTGCCAGCATCAGCGCGATGCTGTTGGCTTTCCATTGGGACCTGGCAACGGAGCGATTGCCAGCGATCGATGCGTTCCTCTCGCCACTGAATGTGATTTTGTTGGCCATGGTTTTGGCGGGGACAAAAATCATTCATGAACTTGCCCACGCGGTGGCTTGTCGCCGATTCGGAGCCAAGTGCCACGAGATCGGAGTGATGTTGCTCGTCTTCACACCATGTTTGTATTGCGATGTAACGGATAGTTGGACGTTGCGGAATCGATGGCATCGCATTGCAATTTCCTCAGCCGGAATCTTCGCAGAACTATCGCTTGCTGTTCTGTGCGGTTGGCTTTGGTGGTTTACCTCGCCAAGCTTGGCCAACACGATTCTATTCAACGTAATGGTGGTCTGTTCGGTTGGCACAATCTTGATCAATGGGAATCCGTTGCTGCGTTACGACGGCTATTTCGTCTTTTCTGACTTCGTTGATGTTCCTAACTTGTGGCAACGTTCAGGGTTGGTATTGCGCGGCATTTGGCATTGGTGTTTGACCGGCCGTGGCGGAGTACACGCAATCCGACGGCGTGTCGGCGAATCGGTGTCGCTAAGTTTGCTTGGACTTTATGCGACGGCATCGGCGATCTATCGCGGCGTGGTGTTGGTCTCCATTCTGTTGTTGATCCACCACGCGCTCGTGCCCGCCGGATTTCATGTCGTGGCTTATGCGATGGAGTTGGTGATTGTTTCGGGACTGCTGCTACGTCCCTTGGTTTCAATTGGCAGGAGTCTGAAGAATCCGATGTTCCGTCAACAGATCAAAGCAACGCGGTTAACGATGATTTTGCTGTTGCTCGGCGTCTGTATTGTGACCGTGATTGTTGTCCCGTTCCCAATACGCGTCTCGGCTCCTGTCGTCGTGCAGGCAAAGGATGCTCGTCAGATTTATGTGACGGTACCAGGGACATTGGAGTCCAGCGTTGCTGTTGGTGAACGCGTTCAACAGGGTGAGCTGTTGGCAACGTTGGAAAACCTCGACTTGGACAAGCAGATTGAACAAGTGCGTAGCGAAATCGCGCTGCAGGAAATTCGTTTGCAGAACTTGCACTCACTTCGAAATGAAAGCCAAGACATCGCCGCGCAGATACCGCTCGCAAATCAAGTCTTGCTTGACCTCCAGTCTCAATTGCGTCAGCGATTGACTGACAAAGAAGCGTTGCGTCTAGTCGCTCCCCGCGATGGCATCGTGTTTCCGGCACCTTCGCAAAAGGAAACGATTGCCGATCAATTGCAATTGATCAGTTGGCAGGGAAGGCCGACTGATGGTGAAAATCGAGGCAGCTTTTTGTCGAGACAAACTCTGTTTTGTCTTGTCGCGTCGCCTGAGGAATATGAGGTGATCGCATATGTTGGAGAGGACGATGTCGCGCTGGTCGAGTCTGGGCAGAGCGTCGATTTGAGTTTGCAGAGTTCCCGAGGGGAAGTTGTTCGTGGAACCGTGAAAACAATTGCACGAATCAATGTGGATCAAGTCCCAGCGGAATTGACAATCGACAAGTGGGTGCCGAGCGTTGAACAGTCACAGGCATCCGCCGTTCCACTGCAACCGACATACAAGGTCTCGATCGTTGTCGATGACGAGACGTCGGCATTGCTTGTCGGAGGCCGCGGCATAGCGAGAATTGGTGTTTCGCCACGAACGCTATCGAGTATTTTTGATCAAGCGGTTCGATCTGCGTTTAACGAATCGCTTTGATTGTTCGCATCCAATAGGGCTGATGGAATCCGCTCGTCTGTCGTTGCCAAGGTGGATCGAGTGCCATACTGACCGGTAATAGACTTGTTTTCCATGCGAAATTGGCGGCGCTTTGAACCGCGGGGGCACGATTGACGCAAGCGGTGGCCATCCCGTAACGTTCCAAGTACGGATCTTCAAAATACAATGGGTAATGGCAGAAGCTCGCTCCCCACATGAAGTCTTTGAGCCCCAAGTCGCAATCGCAGAGATACGGTGCCGAAACAGTCGAGTCGATTTCGGGGAGTCCACTGGTGTCTTCAGGCAGATCTTTCGCTGAGACCAAGATCCGGGTTTCCGTACGAACGGCTCTAGGACGAATGTCCAACCAGGTGGCGTTTGCACTGGAAGCCGGTACGCTGCCGGTCGAAACCTCGTCGATGATGTTTTGGGACGATGGCACGACTTCGATGGCCGTCGAAAACGGTGTCGATTGATCCGGGGGCCCTACGGCATCTTTGTGGAGCAGATCTGCGAATGACGGATCGTCGTTAGCTGTTACGGGTTGGTACGTCCCAGCACCAGCAATAACGACTAGCAGCAACTGTATCACGCGACGTCGGCATCGCTCGGAAAAACGGCCATTGTCGTATCGTTGTTCGCCATTGAATTGCATCTTCACGTCCATGTTTTGGAGGCATCGGCTGCAAGATACGATTCGACTTGCCTAAGCAAAAAGTCTTGTGATTTACAGAGTGCGATTGTGAACCGCAGAATCGGCACGACCCGAAGAGCTCGGCTAACAGGAATTGTTTCCGAGCGGGTTGGGGGTGGTAAGACGTAAAGGTTGGCAAATCTGCGCGGCCAGATCCGAAAATCTGACGAGGGAACGTGTGCGGTGGGACGC
Source organism: Rhodopirellula sp. MGV (assembly GCF_002251265.1). Lineage (NCBI taxonomy): Bacteria > Pseudomonadati > Planctomycetota > Planctomycetia > Pirellulales > Pirellulaceae > Rhodopirellula > Rhodopirellula sp. MGV. The sequence goes on from NZ_NPDI01000029.1 coordinate 37,359, forward strand.
TGCCAAATCCGCGTTCGCCAAGCAACCGAACCACGGAGTGATCGGGCAGATTCAGTTGGCCAACGTGTCACGGACGATTGAAGGCTTCAGTGGGATGGAACGTATCGATTTGCACCTCCTGATTGCTTTGAGCATCCCAATATGCCGACTCGCACATTTTTGGACTGGATCAAGGGCCGTCGCGCCAATGTTCAAAGAAGACGAGAACGTTTGGCGATCGAGTTGGGGGTGATGCAACTGGAGACACGGCGTGTGCTGAACGCCGACGGCGTGCTTTCCGAGTTGGTCATTGATGCGGGACAAGACGCAGACGATGGGCATGCCGATGTCTATCAGATTGACGTTCATGAATCGACCATCGATGTGCGGGTCAACGGACAAAGTCGAGAGACGCGGTCGATTGATGACATCGCAAAAATTCGCATCGTCGGTTCAGGTGATAGCGATCATGTGCAAATTAACTACCACGACGCGATAGGGCGTTTGATCGATTTCGAAATCGATGGCCATGGCGGTGCAGATCAGGTGTCGTTGGCAGGCGAGCAGCAATTCGACGAATTGATCGCCGCGATCAGCGGTCGAAACGCTTTTGACGCAACCCTGCGACACGATGGCACAACGTCGGAGATGGTCATTCGAAACGTTGAACAGATCGAGCAGGCTTTGGATGTCGCCGAAATCCTGGTCAGTCTGCAAGCGGATGATCTGGAGGTGAATTTGCAAATCGCCGAGCGTTTGGGAGACTCAAACATTCTGACATTTGGTGCTTCACTCGACGCAGGATCACAGTCCACGGATCAGTTGCGTTACCAATTCGATTCGCCTTCGGCAGCCTTTTCACTCGACACCGTTGATCAACAAGGATCAGGCAACGAAGTATTCCTGCACGGTGGAGAAGGATGGGGGCAAGCTGATTTTCGGATCCTGGGCGATGCGTCCGACACAGTCCATGGCGACGGCGTCTTTCGATTTTCGGGAGACAATTTCGATGTGGCTTCCGGAAAAATCGTCTGGGCCGGTAGTTTGCAAACCGATCGGGCGTCAATTGCGTTTCATGCGAGTCAGTCGCTTACATTGGTTGAGTCCAGTCATCTTTCTGGCGTGGGGAGTTCACTGGACCTCGTCGGTGCGAGAGTCCTTCACGAAGGACAGCTTCACTTCGAAGGTGGTGTTGTCAGTATCGATAGCTTGGACTCCGGCACCACGATTATCCGAGGCACAATCGATGTCTCTGATCAAAGCGTTGGCGGTATTGGTGGCCAAATACGGGTGACTGGACAAGCTGTCGGCTTGTTCGACAACGCAACACTGTTGGCTTCGGGACACTCCGGTGGAGGTCAAATTCTGATCGGTGGCGACTACCAAGGTCAGGGGGAAACGATTGCCAATGCCGAACGCACGTTCGTCGCGACAAACGTTGCGATCCGTGCCGACGCGATTCACCAAGGTCAGGGTGGAAAGGTCATCGTGTGGGCGAACGACTGGACGCGATACTACGGCCAAATTTCTGCTCGTGGCGGCCAGATCTCAGGCGATGGTGGCTTCGTCGAAGTCTCTGGACGCGAAGCTCTGGCATTCTACGGTGGTGTTGATGTAGCGTCGCCGAGTGGCCAGATGGGCAGATTGTTGCTTGACCCGATGACTGTCACGATTGTTAACGCTGGCAGCGATGATGCCGAACTCAGTGACTCAGAAATCTTGAGTGGTGATTCGTCGAGCAGCAACTTCGATATTTCGGCGTCAGCGATCTCGGACGTTGCCGGATTGGTTACGATCCAAGCGTCACGCGATATCTTCGTCAACGAAGCGATCAGTCTGTCGAACGCATCGCTCGCGTTTCAAGCCGGACGTCACATCGATGTGAACGCGAATATCACAGTGGGCGGTGACCTATACCTCGAAGCAGACTCCGTTCATGTTGCTTCCAATGGTACAGGCGATTTAACGATCGCGGCTGGCGTAACGATCGCAGCACCAAACGGAGAAATCAATTTGCTCGCGGCCGGATTTTCATTCGACGCGACGGCGGTTGTCGGTTCGGGGGCTACCAATATCAACCTCGCGACATCCAGCGGTGACTCGCTGACAGTTGGCAGTGACATTGATGTGACTTCGTTGGGGACAATCGCAACGACCGGAACGCTGACACTGGGGCAAGCGACGACCGCAGGTGACAATCGTCTGGCTGTGAACCGGCAAACGACCGTAGTCAGCAGCTTGGTAATCGATTCTGCGTGGTCCGTGGTCGCGTCAAATGCCGGAACACTTTCATTGGTTGGCAACAACGGAATCACATTCGATGCGTCATTGACTTCCAATCAAGCGATCACGATGAACGCTGACGCGGACGTTGATGGAGTGGGGACGGTCGAGATCAGCTCGACGCAGGCAGTAAATTCAACGGATCATTTGGTTTCGATCACTGCCGCGGACCTTGATTTCCAAGGAGACTTGATCGCAGGCACCGCAGCGGTGTCCATCAATGAATCTTTCGCGGCAGGAATACTCGTTGGCGGGAACAGTGGATCAGGGCAAATGGTTCTCGGCGCCAGCGAACTCGGCCGTATTGCTGCGACTGGTTTGACTCTGCAGACGGGCGGCGCAATAACCGTCGCCGCGATCGCGAGCACCGATAGTGACCAAATATTGGGCGTTGTGACGCTTTCCTCCGGTACCAGTACGACCTTCAATAGCCAATCGTCTTTCAATGCTCTGGATGTTCGAGCCGTCGATGGTATCGCGATCAATGCCAATGTTTCGACTCAGGTTGGTGATCTTGATCTTGATGCGGATTTCGATAACGCAACGTCCGGTACTCTGCAAATTGCGGATGGTATCCAGCTTGATTCGGCGGGTGCGTTGTCTTTGTATGCGACGACAGGAGGAATCAGCGCCGCTGGTGATTGGACGTTAAATGCGAATTCTGGAGTAACTCTTGGCGATGCGGTTAGTAGCAGTGGTGCTTTAACGATCGACGCCGATTTTGACGATGACGGAATCGGGACCGCAACGATTTCGGATACATTGTCTACATCCGATCAGTCCGTCGAGATCACGGCGAATGACTTGGTCATTGTTGGCGCGGTCGGTCTAGGCGCGGGTGATTTGATGGTACGTGGTTCCACTGGGACATCAATCGGGCTAGGGTCTGCGACAGTCGCTGGTGGAATGCAGATCTCGGATGCCGAACTGGGGCTAATCACGGCGGACGACTTCATCGTTCAAAGCGACAGCAGTATTCAAGTTGCAGGAGTCAGTTCGTTAACCAACTTGTCTGGATCCGCTCGGCTATTGGCAAACGGGGCCACATCGACCGTGGTTTTCGGCGCTTCCGCATCCAGTTTTGAAACGTTGGTAGTCGATGCCAACGACGGGATCACTTTCAACGGCAATGTCACGACCACAATAGGTAGCATGACGTTGCGATCCGACAATGATGGCGACGAGATCGGTACTGTGACAGTTGTGGCAGGAGCAGCCGTTACGTCAGCAACCGAGATTCAGATCACCGCCGAAGACATTGACTTACAAGGAACTGTATCAAGTACAGGTGCTACTTCGATCGATGACGCTGGTGGGATTACCAGTGGAATCGCGATTGGCTCGGCAAGCATTGCTGGTGGCCTGAACCTTTCGGGAGCAGAGCTACAAGCGATTTCCGCTTCGGCATTGACGCTGTCAACGGGTGGTGATCTCGATATCGGATTGATCACCGCGGCACAGAGCAACGGTGTCTCCGGAACGCTCACGCTCAATAGCGACGGTCGCGTGACGGTGGAGTCGGCTGGTGCAGTCTTCAACTCGCTCGCAATCAATGCGAACGCTGGTGTCGCAATCGACGGTAATCTTTCGACGGATACAGGAGACCTGACCATTGATGGCGATACCGACCTCATTGACGACGGCGCCGGTGTCGATGCGATTTTGATTGCCGATGGGGTACAAATCAGCTCGACTGGAATCCTGACACTTGATGCCGATGGTGATGCAATCACAGGTGCTGGAAGCGTTCAGCTAGTCGCCGCAGACGGAATCTCCATCAACGATTCGCTTACGACATCGGGCGATCTCACGATCAATGCTGATAGCGATGCGGGGGACCAAGTCGGTGAGTTTACTCTTGCCGCGTCTGCATCAATCACGACTTCGAACAACACGCTCAACTTGACTGCCAATGATGTCGTTCTATCGGGGACGATCAATACCGGTACGGGGAGTTTGCTGTTGGTTGATTCCGATGGGTCTGGAGTGGCCCTTGGTACCGCAACCGTTCTTAACGGTCTGAATCTCACGGGGGCTGAACTGCAAGCGATCAGCACCGCTTTCTTGCGTTTGACCTCGACTGGCGGTATTGAAAGTTCGCAGGTCACGGCAGCGAATACCGCGACGATTAGTTCAGCGCAGATGGTAGCGGGAGGATCCGTAACCTTTTCAGGGGAAACGTCGTTTCAAACTCTTGACGTTCGAGCCGATGGCGGCGTAGCGGTTTCAGCTGATGTGACGACCAGTAGTGGCGATCTTCTGATCGACGGCGATTTTGACGATGTTGGCGGCCACCAAATCAGTTTCGCCGATGGAATACAACTGAGTTCCGCCGGTTTGATTCAACTGTCGGCGACCTCGGGCGGAATGGTCGGCTCAGGAGATCTGACGTTTCATGCAGCATCCGGGGTCACCATTGAATCTTCGCTGACGGTGACTGGGACGCTGCAAATTGATGCGGATAGCGACACGCTTTTAACAGCAGGTGCTCTCACAGTTGATGCGAGTGCTATTGTTTCGTCCTCGGGAACCATGACGATTCGGGCTGACGAGTTGTTCGTCAACGGCAGCCTGAGCAGTGGTAGCGCCGCGATGGTAATCAACGAATCAGAGGGAAATGGAATCGGACTCGGCGATACCGCATCCGGTGGTGTCGACATTAGCAATAGTGAGCTGTCCCGGTTCACGGCGAGCGAATTGCAACTCAATACAGACGGATCAATCACGGTCGACAATGTCAGTCAGCCGGCAAGTATTTCCGGATCAGTGAGTTTGGATGCCGGGGCTGAAATTCAATTTATCAACACCGCAACAACGTTTCGAACGTTGTTGGCTAGTGCAGATGACCGGATCACCGTTGACGTTGATTTAACGACGACGGTCGGTTCACTGACATTGATTGCAGACGCGGACCTCGCCGCTGATGTTAACGATGACATACAAATAGCCGCAGGTGTGACACTTACTTCGGCCGGTGCGATCTCTTTGGCGGCTGATACGGGAGCGATCTTCGCGGCTGGTGACTTGGATTTGCTCGCCGATGATGGTGTGACCGTGACCGATTCATTGACAGCGATTGGAGCGTTGACAATCGATGCTGATCGGGATGCGAATGATGATCTAGGAACGTTTGCAGTCGGCTCGGGAGCAGTCGTGACTTCAACGACATCCCATATGATTCAGATTACGGCGAACGACTTGGACTTAGCCGGAACACTTGGCGATGCCAGCACGACGTTGACGATTACCGACTCGGATGATGACGGAATCGGGCTCGGCGATGCCGTTTCTTCCGGGATCAACTTCAGCGGCGCGGAGTTGGCTTCCTTGATTGTCAATCACCTCACGTTGACGACTGGTGGGGCGATCTTGGTCGAGAACGTCGCGGCTGCGGACTCCAATTCTATTGGCGGGCTGTTAACGCTAAACAGCGGCGGATCGGTCAGCTTTTCGGGTGACTCGGTGTTTAACGCGATCGATGTGCGTGCGGATGATGGGGTTTTGATTCATGGAGATCTGACGACAGACTTGGGGCAGATTCGAATCGATGGTGATGCAAACACATCAGCGGATAGTGTCGACCAAATTCGTATTGCCGATGGTGTGCAGATCCAATCTGCGACAAACCTGCACTTGTTATCGACAACCGGAGGCCTCGTTGGACTTGGCGGCGTCGATCTGTTGGCAACAAACGGGATTGTGCTTGAAGACGCGTTCAGCGGAGCCGGAACGCTTACGATCGACGCGGATTCCGATGATAACGGTTCAGGCACGATTCAAGCTTTGTCTTCGATTGCGACATCCAATTCGGCGATTGATATCACTGCCGCAGACTTGGACTTTCAGAGCACTGTGTCGGCCGGCTCGGGGGCATTGACGCTTCGCGACTCGTCAGGAGTTGGCTTTTCCGTGGGCGCTAATCTGCTGCCCGGCACGATCGGATTGGGCAATACAGAACTTGCACAATTCACCGCCGGAGATTTAACGCTGCGCACCAGTGGGGATATCGTTGCCGACCAAGTGAGCGTCCCGGCGACGATCACCGGGACAGTAACGCTGACGGCGGATGGTGCGAACTCGACCGTAACGTTCCAGAACGGTGCCTCAAGTTTTGTCGGTTTGGCGATCAACGCCAGTGACGGTGTCGTGTTGAATGCTTCCGTTTCGACGACACAAGTAATTGCGATCAACGCGGATACGGATGCTGGTGATGGGATTGGGACGTTTACAATTGGTGTTCTTGGTGGATTGAATTCTACCGGACAAGACATTGCGATTACTGCTGACAGTATCGAGCTCCAAGGCAATCTTGACGCCGGGGCAGGCGACGTTTTGTTGGTCGATTCTGATGGATCCGGAATCGGACTTGGCGACACCAGCGTCGGGTTTGATGTGAGCGGAAGTGAGCTCCAGCTGACGGTTGCCAATAATCTCGAATTGCGGACGTCAGGTGCGATGGTGGTTGATCGGATCACTGCCGCGAATAGCAATGGAATTGCTGGACTGCTCACTCTGAATGCCGGTGGATCAATCACGTTTACGAACAACGGCGCGATTTTCAATTCATTGCAGGCAAGCGGAAATGGCATTTCCATTGCAGGCTTACTTTCAACAGATGTTGGCGACCTCACGATCGACGGCGATGCAAATAATTCCGGCGGCGACAGTTTGACCTTTGCCGCGGGAGCTTCTGTCCAATCTGCAGGAACACTGACCATTGCGGCAACAACTGGTGGAATCAATTCGACGGGCGCGTTGACATTGATTGCTGCCGACGGGATTAACATCGAAGATGATCTGACGACGCTGGGGGCGTTGGTTCTGAACGCTGACAGCGATGTTGATTTGGATGCCGGAACACTTCACGTCGCCGCAGGTGCAGCGATCGTGACGAACAATTCTGCTTTGACAATCATTGCCGCCGATTTGGATATTCAAGGAAGCTTCAATAGCGGGACAGCTTCGACGACGATTCAAAACTCCGATGGTGACGATATCGGTTTGGGATCAACCAGCCTGGTTGGTGGTATGAACCTGAGCACGAGTGATCTGCAGGACTTCACCACCAATGGGCTGAATATCATTACTGCTGGGGATGTGATCGTCCAGGATTTCACGCAGTCTGGTACCGTCGGCGGTACCACGACGATTACAGCGACAAATGTTAGCTTCCTCGGTACGGCATCCAGTTTCCGTACCCTAGTAGTCAACGCTGACGACCAGATCTCAGTCTCGAGTGACCTCTCGACTGCTGATGGCGATTTGGCGTTGGTTGCCGACGCTGACTCGATAACGGATACGAACGACAATCTCGTGTTTGCTGACGGAGTTGTCGTTACCAGCAGTGGATTGCTGACGCTACAGGCTGATGGTGGCGGGATCGTAGGACAAGGGACGTTGACGTTGATTGGCGATGATGGCGTCACAATCAAAGATTCGCTTTCAACCCTGGGTGTGTTGACGATTGATGCCGATCGGGACAATTCAGGGCTAGGCACGTTGACGGTCGAAGCCGGCGTGACGGTTGATTCCAACAATCAAGCGATCAATCTGACCGTTGGCGAAATGACGATCGCCGGGGCGGTTAACAGTGGAACTGCAACCATCAGCATCGAAGACAGTGACGGTGGTGGAATTGGATTGGGCCAAGCAACTGTCGTCGGTGGTCTCAACTTGGCCGTTTCTGATTTCCAAAATATGACCGCCGGTGGGTTGGTGCTGACGACCACCGGCAACATCGTTGTGGATTCCATGTCGCAGCCGGCAACATTAGGCGGCACGACAGAATTGAACGCTATTGGAAACTCGTCGACGATCCAATTTACAGGCGGTGCATCGAGTTTTAACGAAGTCGCGGTCAACGCAAGTGACGGCGTGCAAGTGCAAGCAAGCCTAACTGCAACGATCGGAACACTCAGCATTGATGCGGACGTCGACGGTAGCGACGACATCGGAACCTTAACGGTCGATGCAGGAGTGGTGCTCTCGACCAACAACCAAGTGGTCACATTGGTTGCGGATGACATCGATTTGCAGGGCACTGTCAACAGTGGAACGGCTGGAACAGTTATCGAGGTATCTGATAACGATGTGCTGGGACTTGGCAGTGTGGTGTTGGCGGATGGCTTGACTTTTGACTCGACCGAAATGTCGCGAATCAGTTCAGGAGATTTGACGTTTCGTGCTCCCTCACGGATTCAGGTCGAAGCGTTTAGTCAACCAGCCACGGTTCAAGGCACGACATATCTGGAATCTGGAGGAGACGTTCAATTTATCAATCAATCGTCGTCGTTCGGGACGCTTTCTGTTTCAGCTGACGATCAAATCGTGATCAACGTCGACCTGACGACAACCGAAGGGGCAATGTCGTTGGATGGGGATGCTGATAGTGCGAGCGGCACAGCGAATTCGATCCTGATTGCTGATGGCGTCACATTGGCTGCTGCGACGTCGTTGACGCTTGCATCACAAACGGGCGGCGTCACGGTTTCCGGTGCAGCGCAATTTAGCTCCGATGATTCTATCCTGATCAATACGGATGTGATCGCAAATGGCGTGCTCTCAATTGATGCTGATGCTGACCAGGCCAACGGCGGTACGCTGACGGTGGCTTCGACCGGATCAATCACGTCCAACAATCAACTGATCCAGATTGTCGCGGACGATATCGTGGTTGATGGCACCATTGATTCGGGCACCGCCAATTTGTCGCTGACGGATTCTGATGGCACGGGAATCGGACTAGGGCTGGCAGCGGTTACCGGCGGCATGAATCTAAGCTCCGCCGAGTCAAACAATTTGACCGCTGGAGATCTCATCCTTAATACATCGGGAAATCTGACCGTCGATTCGTTTACGCAAGGCGGCAATATCAGTGGCTTCTTTGATTTACAGGTCACCGGTAACGGCTCGCGAGTCACGTTTAGCGGTGGCGATTCGACGTTCAACCGTTTGAATGTTTCTTCAACGGACGGCGTGGTAATCTCGAGCAATTTGAGTTCACTTCTGGGAGACTTGTCGTTCAATGCTGACAGTGATCCCGGCGATGGTCAGGGAACTTTCACCGTCTCCTCGACAGGGGCCATCGATTCGAACGATCACAATATCGTGATCACCGCGAACAACGCGACGGTTCAAGGAACCATCGATGCGGGCACTGGATCGATCACATTCGTCGATTCTGATGGAAGTGGTGTCCGTCTTGGATCAGGCGGCATTCCAGGAATGTTGATCCTGGGGCAAGCGGAGGTGAATCGACTGATCACGAGTGAATTGGTCGTTCAATCGTCGAATCGAATTGAAGTGGCCGGGCTGATACAGAATGCTTCCACTGCGGACACGACTCGATTGGTATCGGGGCGCTACGTCCAGTTTTTGACCGCCGAGAGTTCCTTCAACCAGTTGCGCGTTGATGCCGATGACGGTGTCTATTTCGATGCGAATGTCACTACGACGGTTGGTGATTTGTATTTGGATTCGGATGCCAATGGCATCGCTGACGGAAATGATTCGGTCAATATCGCTGATGGAATACAGATCGCTTCAGCTGGTGACCTCGAATTTTCAACAACTTCCGGAAAAGTAACGGCGTTTGGGTCTGCATCGCTTCTCGCCGGCAATGATCTGATTCTTCAACAAGTCGTGACTGCTCAAGGGACGTTGACTTTACATGCTGATAGCGACGCCGATTCCAATGGTACTGTTCAGATCACTTCTGCCGCATCGGTAACGACGAACAACAACGCGCTGAACCTCATCGGTAACGACCTGGACTTACAAGGTACCGTGTCGTCGGGAACGGCAATCACGACGATCGAAGATTCCAATGGTGATGGAATCGGGGTCGGGGCTGCCGTGATTGCGGGTGGGATGCATGTTTCCAACACGGAACTTGGAAGCATTACCGCGGGCGGACTCACCATCAACAGCAGCGGCGATATCGAAGTAAACGGTGCGGTTCAGCCTGTTTCAATTACTGGTGGCCTAAATCTCAATGCAGGGCAAACGATTTCGTTTCTAAATACGTCGCCGGTTTGGGAGTCGATTAGCGCTTCGGCAGACAACGGTTTAAATGTCAATGTCGACCTGACGACAACAGGGGGTTCGTTGGTTCTGGATTCCGATGCGGATGACTCAGGTGTAGGCACGCTTAACATCGCGTTTGGGGTACAGCTTACATCTTCGGATCAAATTCGCCTGGACGGTGCTTTGATTCAAGGCAATGGCGGTTTGGTAATACGTGCTGCTGACGGCGTACAAATCGTTGGCGATTTCCAAACTGGCGGAACCTTGACCGTCAACGCCGACACCGACTCGGGGGACAACAGCGGAACATTTACGATTTCTGCGACAGGCAGTCTCACGAGTTCAAATCAGTCGCTTACGATCACGGCAAACGATGTAAATCTTCTTGGAGCGATCAATATCGGAACGGGAACGTTGCACGTCAATGATTCGGACGGGAGCGGAATTGGTTTGGGGAATGCCGTTGTCGCCAACGGGCTGAACCTTTCAGGTTCGGAACTAGAAAAGATTCAGGCGGGGGCGTTGGACCTAGCAACCTCCGGAAGCATTTATGTTAGCGGTGTAGCGGCAAGCGACACCGCCTTGATTGTTGGGCTTACGACACTTGATTCCGATGGCCAAATCAGTTTCTCAGGGAGCGGCTCCAGTTTTGACTCATTGGATGTACAGGCCGCCAATGGAATCTTGATCAACTCTGATCTAATCACGACTGGTGGCGACTTGTCGCTTGATGCAGACACCAACAACACCGTTGATGGTGTCGATGCTGTCCTCTTTGCGGCAGGGGTGACGGTTCAGTCAGCTGGGTCACTGTCGATGTCCGCCGATCAAGGCGGTTTAGTTGGAAGCGGTGCCCTTACCCTTCAGGCTGCTGACGGTATCACGATCAATCAAAGCCTGACGACTGCAGGGGCGCTAATCATCGATGCGGATACGGATGCTGGTGATGGCAATGGATTATTGACAATCGCTACCGGAATGGCGATCGATACGAACGGAAACGAATTGCAAATCACCGCTGACGACATTTCGTTCGGGGGAACGATCAATGTGGGGACCGCATCGGTGACGATTACCGAGTCGGAGGGAACCGGAATCGGGCTCGGAACTGGGGTCGTTGTAGGCGGGATGAACCTTTCGCAATCCGAATGGGATGCGATTCAGGCAGGAAACCTGTCGCTGATTTCTACTGGAGGTTTTGTCGTCAGTGGGATCAACCAGTCTAGCAATCTCAGCGGTACGATTTCGCTATCCGACAACGGCGGAACGGCAGATGTCGCTTTCCAGTCCACCGCATCAACATTTCGAGATTTGAGTGTCAATGTGGGCGGAGATATCTCTGTCGACACCTCTGTCGAATCGGTGTTGGGCAACTTAGTTTTCGTTTCTGGAGGTTCGTTTACAACTTCCAGTAGCGGCCAAGTGCTGGGGATTGGTGGACGCACATTGGTTTCCGTCACTGCCGCGTCCGCTACGATCGCAAGCGGATCTTCTGGAGACGAAAGTTTGCGAAATAGGGACGAGGGAGTTGTCGTTCTTACCACGACCTCAGGAGACATTGATCTTGGCGACCATGCCGTCGGGAGTGATTTGGGAGCGATCGCGATATCGTCGGCGGCGAACATCAACGAAACATCGAACAATCAAACGGCAAACATTACGACCGCTGGTTCAGTCTTTCTAAGTGCGGTCGGTGCGATAGGTGCAACAGCAGGAGCAGACTTGTCCGGGAATGGGGCACTTGATGTTTCGAGCAGCTACTTGACAGCGCACAGTTCTGGTGTGGGAGGAGTCTTTGTCCGTGTAGGTCGAGCAGTCAACTTGGGTGGCGCATCAGCCGCAAGCGGATCGGTCGAAGTCCTTTCCGCCGATGCGATGAATGTGCTTGGGGCGGTAAGCGCAGGGGGAAGTGGGGATGTGGTTTTGCAGGCACTTTCAATGATCATCGTTGATGATGGCGATATCTCGAGTGCCGCAGGAACAATCGACATCACGGCAACGACAGCAGGTGGGTTGCTGGTCACCGATGGTGCAGTGTTTTCGACCAACCAGGGGAGCTTCAGCGGCAAGCTAGTGAATGCATCGGATCCTTTTGCGGGATCCACTGATATCGGTGACGCGTTAACAGACTCCAATCGCATCGCGCAAATCGATTTTGTAATCGTTGACCCTTACGCGACTGGCATCGATGTCCAAATCAATTGGCAAGAAGGCGATCCCTTAGGGCCGCAGACATCTTCGCCGCCGGGCGATCCAAGAACGCAGATTATTCAGTCGACGATCTCGCCAGCGTACGGTAGTTCGGTGTTCGCACATAACTACGAAAATGCACCCGACCCATCGAACCCGTCAGCTGACATTAACGTCGAAATTGGGATCGTCGAGATTGCAAACGGAACGATCAACCTGACTAGCGGTGGAACGTCTGTCTTTGACGACGCTCGCTACGATTCACAAACGATTGTCTTGGCAGTCTCGTCGCCGATTTTGCCATTCTTCGTTTCGTTGCCGGGGGAGAGTCGACCCAGCGCAATCGTACAGCCGGCGGCAAACGTAACACGTGTGCTTGAACGTCAGAGGACATTTGTCACACAGACTGCCTTGGTGTTGACCAACTCGATTGGCACGGCCCAACAATCCGACCATCGATACTACGTTTTGCGGCTTGTCACGTTCGGATCGGAAGGCGAAGTCAAGATTATCAAAGAGAATCAGGAATATCGATTGCCCGATTTGGAGAACCCCGAGTCGGAGACCGGATTCGAGATCAGCCAATTGCCGGAGCTGTTCAAACGGCTGCCGGACGACCGGTATCGTGTCTACATGATTGAAGGCCAGACAGAGAGGTTGGTGCTCGACTTTGTGATCCGCGACGGGCAGCCGATTGAATCACAACAGCTAGACGCGGCGGAATCACAGCCAGGTCTTGGCTCGTCTGGCATTGAAACATCAGGCGAGACAGAGATGACTGATGATGAAAAAGACACGGACGCTGAGAAGGAAACGACAACTGCGATTGAGCGTCTTGGGAAAAGCCCATTCGTGGTTGCCGGAGGCATGATCTTGTCCAGCCACATGTTGTCTCACAAACGACGCCAAACCAATCGTTCCGTCGCATCCCATCCACTTCGTCGCATCGGCAGTACTTTGACGAACGCGAGGCAAGCACAATGACAATCATTTGTACCTATTGTGGCTCTGAATGCGGTGAGCGCGAACAAGAAAACGGTCGCTGTGGGAGCTGTGCGTGCTTCTTCACGGGGACCGAAGTCGTTCTCGATGATCCGGCACCGCCAAGTCCTACGCCAGCTCCGAAAGCAGCTGCGCCGAAACCTCCGATCAACGCTCCAAAATCCGAGCTAGCATCGTTGCTGGAATCGATGATGCCCGATGCCGATGAGGTACTTGGCGGATTCAATCCCAATACGGTCGAGCCTGATTTACCAGGTGTGGGTGAATCGAGTAGTGAGGGACTGATCCAGCCGAGGAAGTTGTCGCCACAGTATCGTAAACGGGTCGAACGGACCTGGCAGTCGACGTTTGGCGGGCCGATGATGTCGGCGGAAAGCACGCTGAACTCGGCATCGCCATCAATGGGCACCAAGAATGAATGCCCGACGCTAAGCATTGCGACCCGAAAGATTTTGCGGGCCGATCAAGCGGATCGCAAAGATATCCAAGGTGACTACGAATTAAAGGAAGTCATTGGCGAAGGCAGCATGGGACGCGTTTGGTCTGCGAAGCAAACGTCGCTCGACCGCAATGTTGCGGTCAAGGTGCCGATGGCTGAGCTCGCCGGTTCGGGAAGTGTTGGTGAAAGCCAATTCATTTCTGAAGTCGTCGTGACCGGACAGCTGGAACACCCCAACATCGTCCCAATTTATGAGTTGGGACGCGACGCAAATGGGTTGCCGTTCTATTCGATGAAGCACGTTCAGGGGCGAGCCTGGAACGAAACGATTCGTGAGAAGACGACTTCGGAGAACATCGAGATCTTGATGAAGGTCTGCGACGCGATTGCGTTCGCGCACGACCGAAACTTCCTTCACCGCGATATCAAACCACACAATGTCATGGTGGGTGAGTTCGGTGAAGTCTCGGTGATGGACTGGGGGATCGCTGTCGCGGTTGAACGTGATCCAGATAAACCCTGGGCGTCGGTTGCAACGGGGCCTGCGGGGACGCCCGCCTACATGGCGCCTGAAATGGCCGCGCACAATCCCTCGGAGCTGGGAGTCGTCAGTGATATCTATTTGCTCGGCGCCACGTTGTACGAGATCGTTTCCGGTACGCCGCCACACCCGAAAACAGGGGACACACGTGCGGCTTTGTTGGCAGCGGCTGCCAACGAGATTGTGCCAACGGCCAAAACGGGGGAACTGATCGATATTGCGCGTCGAGCGATGGCGACGAACCAAGTCGATCGCTACCAAACAGTGAAGGACTTTCAAGATGCGATTCGGGAGTACCAATCACACCGAGAGAGCATCAAGCTGTCCGAAAGCGCTCAAGAGCACTATCACAGCGCTGTCGAGGCGCAAAGCAGTGATGAGTTTGCCCGATGCCGCTTCGCGTATGAAGAAGCGCTACGATTGTGGGACGGAAACCACTCGGCCCGGCAGGGGCTGAAAATCGCGACGCTGGCCCATGCGAAGAACGCACTCGATCAAGAAAACTTTGAGTTGGGCATTTCGATTCTTGATGCGAATGATGCGAGCCATCGAGAGTTGTTGGTGTTGTTGGAGTCTCGTCGCGCGCAGCGTAGACGATTGTTGACCGTCTCCAAGATCGCAGCAGTCACGGCTGTCATCGCGATCCTGTCGGTCGTCGTCGTGACGTTCTATTCGTACGGAGAGCTCAAAGACAGCGCTGAAAAACTCGCATCGGAAAAAGAAGTTGCGGTGGAGCAACGGACCATCGCCCAGTCGAATGCAGAAGAGGCCCGGCGAGCGGAGAAGGCAGCTCGTGATGCCGAAACAAAAGCGAAATCGGCAGAACAGCTCGCGTTGGTTGCAAAGAATGAAGCTCGCGGCGCCGAAATGACGGCCCGGCAGGAAAAGAAACGCGCCGAGGAAGCCGCCTATGCATCCGAAATCGGACTAGCAGCCGAGTCGATACGTCGAAACGACTTCGAAAAGGCGAAACGGATTTTGGAAAAGATGGATCCGGCAAGCGGACAACCCGTCAATGAAGTCATGTCTCGACTTCGGCATCTTGAGTGGGGGCTACTACGCGACTCCGCTGCACCGGCAACGATGCATACCTTGATTTCGAACGTGCACGTCGAATCCGTGGCAAGTTCGCTTGACGGTTCTGTCATTGTCGCCGGAACGGATACGGGGCAGGTTTACTTCTGGCGAAACGGAAACCTCGCGGTTGAGACGCCAACATCCGAGCTGGACTTTGGTGCTTCGGTCACCGCGGTTTGCGTTTCAAAGGACGGATCCACCATTGCGGTTGCCGGGGTTGCCAAGTCAGCCGCAGCCGGTGCGGTCGATGAAAACGCGTTCGCGATCTCTGTCTTTTCTGCGGACAAGTTTAATGCAGACGATGTTGTGATGCGATTACAAGGTCACCAGGCCGCCGTGATGGGATTGGCGTTCGATAGCGATGGCAAACGATTGGTTTCTTGCGCGTCAGACCGAAAAGCCATCGTTTGGGACCTTAGCGACGGCAAGCCGGCCTCCGTGATGCGAGATCACTTGGAAAAGGACGTTTACGATGCAAATTTCTCCCCCGATGGAAAACGCGTTGTAACGGCCTGCGAGGATGGACGCGTTCGTGTTTGGGCGATCGACAACGGACGACAGGACGCGACTAAAATCCACGATTTTCGGGGACACGACGGCCCAGTGTATTGCGCCGCATTCAGCCTTGATGGGAACGCCGTTTTCTCCGGTGGCTATGATCGTCGGTTGTTGCGATGGGGCGTCTCGTCGTCGTCTACTGAATTAGCCGAACCGCTGCAATTGAAACTCGATGAGCGACTCGAAGGCGACGGAGACGCAATGAGTCAGGTCCAACAGATCGGTGACGATTCGGAGCAACATGCCGCGAGCATTCAGACATTAGCAGTTGGATTGGTCGATGGCCGCGAATGTATTCTGACCGGTGCGAATGACAATACCATCCGCGTGTGGACCGCGCCCGATAGGCAATGGACGTTGCAAAAAGTTTTGCGCGGGCACGGACGGTGGGTTCAGTCTTGTGTGTTCTCGGCAAACGGCAAGCAGGTCGTTTCCGGGGCCTTCGACGGAGTCAAACGATGGGATTGGCAACAGTACGAATTGCCACGAGAACTCTACCCGGTCGCCGAACAGCGACTTGGAAAGCATCCCAGCGAAATCGGATTGGCTGGTGTTGCTGATTCCAAGTACTCCGCAGACGGTCGATGGGTTGCGACTGCGTTCAACAGCGGGACCGTTGCCGTCTGGGATCTGTCGACCAACGATCGAACGGCGGGACAACTGTTGGGCGAAGGCCACGCATTGCTGACCGCAACCGGCAGGTTCTTCGACCACGGCAGCCAGCTTTTGACCGCGGCAGCTGACAATACCACTCGGATTTGGAACGTCGCTCGTGGGACCCAATCGACCGTCCTTCCCGGAACTGGATACCGTGGTGTTGCGGTCGCGGTTCGCCAACCCGACGCGAAACGAACGGTCGTCATCACGGGAAGCGATGATCGGTTGACGCCAGCAAAGCTATGGTTGCTCGCTGATGACCGTTCGGTCAACGTCGTACCGCTTTTGCAAGACCAGGCGGAATCATTGATTGAAGGTCAATCGCGAACAAGTCTCGCGAGCGCGTCGACGTCTGATTTGATGTCGGATTCTCAATTCCGGAGTTACCGACAACGGATACGGCAAATACCCGATGCGACTGTTGTTGCTTTGAGCGCGACGGGAGAGCGATTCGCCATCGGGGATGCGGTCGGACAATGTTTTGTATTCCGATTTGCCGCGGATGATAAAGTGCCAGAATTGATCGGGCAATTGACTCGCCAAGGTTCTGCCATCGCTGACATCGAATTTGTGCCAGGTACGCCCTTTGTGATTACTGCAGTCGAGGATGGGACGATACGCCAGTGGAACTCTGAAGACGGAACATCGGTAACGGAGTTCCCTGGTCTGGGCCCGTCACCGATTTGGACGTCTCAAACGATGGCCAGTATCTATTGGTTGGGCATGCCCCAATTCCTGGTCGCGACGATCCGATCGTGGAACGATTTGCAATCGCGCGATCGGAGCAAGAGAACTCGGATCAAGTCACGCAGTTGCTCCGTGTGTCGGAGGCCAACAGTGGCGACACGAAGCAGCGTCCGTCGGTTCAATCGGTACAGTTTATCGACAGTGGATCACGTGCTTTGGTCAGTTTGTTTTTTCCTGCGGGTGACCAGCAGGCGACAAGCGAATCACGATCACGACGAACGGGATACCAAATGGCGATTTGGGATATGGACCATCCGGGCGAGTCGCTGGAATGGATCCAGACGGCTGAAACGGGGGAAATCGCGATGGCTTCGTTCGAACGCGAGCATGGGCAATCGAGGCTTTTGGTTGTTGGCGGCAAAGGGGCGCGCCTTTGGGAATCCGATGTCGACCACGCAACTTCTTTTCAACAGTTAGCCAGAAGTTTTCGGCCGTCTGCGTCAGTCAACTCGATCGACTTCTCTATCGATCCGGTCAGTGGACTTTCGGAGCGACTCGTGACAGGCGATAGCGAAGGTAACTTGCGAGTCTGGCAATTCAGTGATGGCCGCTGGACGGAAAACATCGGTGCGGCACAAGGTCTGTCCGGTAAGCACAGTCATGCGATTGTCGCGGCACGCTTCAATCCTCGTGATCCAGACGAATTCATCTCGCTCGACCAACGTGGCCAGTGGCGGCGCTGGCAATTGTCGCCACAGAACGTCTGGGAATCGGTTCAATCGGAGCGATGTGAACTCGCAGGTGAAGACTGCTATTCAGCAACCTATTCACCGATTGGGCGGCGTGTGTTGTTCGGCGGCAGTGCCAGCGGCGAATGCTGGCATCGGATGGATGACGGGGCCTTCGCTCGCTTTGAGCAAGTCTGGGAACCAGGCCCCATTCGGGAGGCGATTGTCAGTGCGGATGGTGTTTGGTGGGTCACTTCGGACGGCGACCGAAACGTCGCGTTCTGGGATGCAAATTTGCAGCGACTTGCCAAACTGAATGAAGACGATGCACTCGCTGTGCGTTCAATGGATGTTTCGGATGACCGCCGGCGTTTGGTGACCGGACAGGGCAAACGGATTGTTGTGTGGGATACCAGTCGCGTAGCGCGCACGGCAGACGAGTCGAGCAACGATCATTCAGAACACAATTTAATTTCCGAGCTTTTGACGCTCGAAGAGCACCGAGCGGTGGTCGCTGTCAATCTTTCAGCGAATGATCGCGATTTGTTGTCAGCGGGTACCGAAGGACGGACGGTCATTTGGAAAGGACGTGAGATCGCACCTGTCGCAATCACACCTTCGTCGCCACAGTTATTCTGTCGAATTGGCGGACCTGCGGTATTGATTGACGATGGATTTGTCGTCAGCGATCCAAGTCAACTTGTCGATTTCGAAGGTACTGAATTCGTTGTTGATTCCAATCAATCGCCTGCTGCGAATGCGATGGAGGAACTCATTGAATTCCGCACTAGCGATGCGTCCGTGATTCGATGGAACCGCGAGACGGGAGATTTACTTTACCAAGCGCACGAGAACTTGGTACCGATCGTCTTCGGCAAGAATGAGTCGATCCCGGATTCCACGGGAACGCTAATTCGAGTTCGGCTCAACAAGGCTGCGGACGTCACCTCGGTGCAGGCTCTGCTGCGTTCTTTAACGTATCGTGCGGACATTCAACGAAGCGAATCGCCTGAAGCTTCTGAAACGAATGCTGATGGCCTTTCGTCAGCTGGATCGGGTGCCCGCAAACTTCAACTCCGAATCGAGGGATTGAAATACCGAGACGCCGATCGCGGCCAATTGGACGGCCAGGACAACAAGAAGCTAGGGGACGAATTGTTTCCCGATTCGATCGAAGCAACAATCGAAATCGATCTAAACCGCACGGAAACACCGGCCGTTCAAGGCGGCGATTTAGCGGTGGAAACGCGACGATCAAGCTACCGAGGCGGCTGAATCCGCAATGTTAAATCCGATTGCGAGCAACGATCGTGCTTGTGATTCCATTTGGTCTGGAGCACAACGCGAAAGGTGGATTTGGATCGCACCGGCAGCCATTTTCGCGCACAGTTGTGGATGTGGGGCAACCGGATCCAATTGGGCTGGAACCATGCTCCCTTCGCTCCATGCTGCCGAAGCGGCAACGTAGGCGCTGGGCGTGTCATAGTTCAGCTTTTCAGCCAATCCCATCGCGGCACGGCGGTTATCTTCGCTCGGATCATCCAACCATTGTTGTGTCGCAACTAACGCCTGCTGATCCTCGGGGGTACGAGTCTCCGATGGCTGCGAACTAATTGCTTGATGTGCCCATTGGACAGCTTGTCGTTTCGGTAAACAGTGAGCGAACACTTTGATGGCGTCGAAAAACAAGCCGGATTCAACAAGGCGGCTTGCGTACGATTTGGCGGATTCATCCGGCGCTATCAAGGCAGGAGCTTGTTCGTCAAGTTCCAACCCGGCGACGACCTCGGCCAAGGTGGGAAGTGTTTCGACTTCGACGGCTTCTTCAGGTTCCTGCTCGACCGGGATCACCGACGGACGTGCCGATTCGATGGAAACACTCATGCGGTTTTGGCCCGCAAGGATTTGATCGCCATTGGACAAGACCGATTGGGTGATCGGTTTGTCGTTGACCAGCGTTGGAGCGGACGGATCGTAGGACGTGATCGATGCAGACGAATCCTGGTACCAAATCTCGAAATGGATGTCAGCCATCTCAGCGGAAGGCAAACAAACATCCGCTGCATCGCTCGCACCAAATCGGGCACGCTCACCCAATTGAACCGGGATCTTGCGGCCGCGTGCCGGTCCAGAAACGACATGGACGATCAATTTCATGTGACGACGTTTAGGAAAGATTGTGTGAAGCGGTGATGGGCGTGCACGCACGTTGGCGGACGGGACAAAGCTAGTTCAGCTTTAATAAGCCGCCCTTGATTGTGGCGACTCCTTGGGCCTCGGCGTTCAGCATAGCGCCCTTGATTTCGACTTTGGTATCGGCCTGAATCGAGATTTCGACCGCTTTGATGGTGATCTTTTGCGTATCGATCTTGATGCTATTGGGACCGACTTTCAAAACGATCTCTTTCGCGGCCGTGATGGTCTGTTTGCCCGCCTTGATATCGAGCGTGTCATCGCCTTGCTTGATCGTGGTTGTACGATTGCCTTTGTCGATATTGACTTTGACATTGCCTTCTTTAACGGTTTCGGTCAAGTCATTGAGGACGGTGATCGTTTGGTTGCCTTCTTTGCAGCCCGATGAGCCGACTTCGACCGTCTGATTGTTGTAGATCTTGACGTCCTGGTTGCCGTCAGCTTTCTTGTCAAAGCCAACCGATAGAGAGTCGTTGTTTTCAACGACACGTTCGAAGTCACGCTCGGCGTGGAAATAGATCTGTTCCTTGTCCAGCTTGTCTTCGAACCGCAGTTCGTTGAAATTCTGGTTGTTGCCTTTCGACGTACTCTGGGTTTTGATTCCGCTCTGTGTGCTGTTGGCCGGCAAATCATAAGGCGGCATCTCGTCGGCGTTGTAAACACGTCCGGTGATAATTGGGCGGTCTGGATCGCCTTCCAAAAACTCGACGATGACTTCTTGGCCGATTCGCGGAATGTGAATCGAACCCCAACGTTTGCCTGCCCACGATTGTGCGACCCGAACCCAACAGGAGCTATTCTCGTCGCGTTTGTCTAGTCGATCCCAGTGAAAGTGAACTTTGACGCGGCCATAGGAGTCGGTCCAAATCTCTTCCCCGCTTTTACCAACTACGATCGCGGTTTGCGGACCACTGATGTAGGGCTCGGGAGTCCAGTTTGGCGACCGGTAGGGAGTCGCAGACTTGATCGTTTCGAAATCACATTGGTACACGAGCCCGCCATTTTCGTTTCCGGTTTCATACTCGCTATTGGTCAATTCGATGCGATTGTTAACGATCAGGTATTCGCAGTTTTGATCGTCCCGTTGATGGTTTTCGAGGCTGAAAAGCGCTCCGGTGCAAAGTCCCAGTGCATTGGTGGTGCCCCGGGCACGTTGGTAATTCGCTTGCTTGGCTTCGATTCGATACTGGGCAAATCGTTTGCCAGTTGCCGTCTGTTGGTATTCGCCCGGGTAGTCGTAAACTTCAAAGTCCGAATAGCTGTGGCTACGACTGACGGTCGATGTTGATTCCATCGCTGCCTTGGGGCGTTCAAAATCAAAGTCGGTATGCACGTAGCTACCTGACTGAACTTCGAGCGACACACCCCATTGATAGATGTGCTCGATTTCGCGGATCCGCTGTGGGTCTGGCGGATGGTAGCGGAGACTTTTGTAGTCAGTGTCCGCCGAGTGCGAAGAAGCACTGTCGCAAAGTTGCAGGACATGTTTGCTATCTTCATGAGTGAAGAAGTAATACATGCCTTCTTTTTCCATCAGTCGACTGACAAAGGCAAAGTCCGACTCGCGGTATTGGACACAATAATCGCGTTTATCGTAGGTGCTTGATAGCGAACGGGTAAAGTCCGTGAAGCCGTTCGCCTTGAAGACTTCTTGGATGATGTCGGGGGCTGTCTTTCCTTGAAAAATTTGGCAACTCGATGTCCGTGACAAAAACCACAGCCAAGGTACCAAGGTGGCTTCGTACTTGGCCAAGTGACCCTGTGTTCCCGCCCATGAGATCCGGTTGAACATTCCGTTGAAGAAACGCGTGGAACCGGAGGGCAACACGATCGAAACCGTCGCAGCCGATCCCAGCAACGTTTCCAAATCGACGTTGTGGTTTTCGGAAAGCAGTTCGAGCCGGATTTCGAAGGGGCGAGAGAGTTCTTCTTGGACGACCATCCGGTACAACAGCAACTCGTCTGCACCAAGTTTGGTCTTGATCTTGAAATCGCGGTTCTGCTGCAGGTCGCTCATGAATCTGTCGTCGCCCCAAGGCGACCCCCATCCCTGTCAATTCGGTTGCTGGTGCCCGTGTCCTATGCGAGAAACAATCCGGGCAGAACTTAACTGGACACCGCTTCGAACAATGGCTGCCAAGTCGGGGCGAATTGTACAGCAATTGTTCGACGTACCACCAGGGCTACCGGGGGCTGCCGGTGATCTTGTCGATCGCCCAACGGCAAGCTTCCGCGACGACCTCGTCTTCGGAATCGACATGACGGCGCAGCTCATCCAAAGCATCTGAATTGCCTTGATTGCCTAGCACGATGGCGGCGTTCCGCTGCATGCCTTGAAGCTTGGTTCTCCAGAACGGAGACTTTTTGAACTGCTCGCGAAACTCCGTTTCGTCCATTCGCAACAATTCCAACAAGTCGACTTGACGGAATGCATCCGATGCCTGGTTGGTTGGCCGATCGCGGGATGGCTTGCGGTTCCAAGGACAAACCTCTTGGCAGACATCGCATCCGAATACCCAATCGCCCATCTCGGGGCGAAGCGGCTCGGGGATGTGTCCACGATGCTCGATCGTCAAATAGCTGATGCATTTTCGCGCGTCCATGATCCCTGGACCGACAAACGCATCCGTCGGACAGCCATCCAGACAAGCGGTGCATGAACCGCAAAAAGACTTCTCGTTGGGAGCGTCATACGGCAAGACTTCGTCAACAAGTACGCAGGCCAAAAAGAAATAGCTGCCGTGGGTGCGGTGAAGCAGCAATGTGTTTTTTCCGCGCCAACCGAGGCCGGCGAGCTCGGCAAGTTCGCGTTCTAAAAGCGGTGCCGTGTCGACGCAACCGCGGAGGTTCGTTTTCGAGGAATATTCGGCGACCAGACGCTTGAGTGATTTCAGTTGGCGATGAATCGTATCGTGGTAATCAATTCCGGACCAAGCGTAGCGGGCGACCTGTCCATGGCCAGGCTCACACGGGGCACGCGGCGAAGCAGCGTACGGACTTGCCACGACAAGAATACTTTTCGCGCCAGCCATCACCCCACAAGGGTTTCTGTACGCTTCCAATCGATCGGGAAAATACTCCATCGACGCGTTGTAGCCGGAATCAATCCATTCGACTAAGCGATGGAAACCGCTGGAGTCCACGACCGGGCAAATCCCGACGAGCAGGAATCCGAACTCGTCGAGCCCTGAAAGAAACGGTTCCAGCCAATCGGGACCCGCCGGGGAATTGGATTCGTTCGCGACCGAGCCTTTCAATTCAATTCCCGTTTTTAAGTTCCGATGTGTCTATTCGCTTGTGTCTGGCGCTAGGAACGCCAGGAGATCCCGTAGTTCACCGATCGACATTGTTTGCTCCAAGCCGTTCGGCATGATCGATTGACGACTGAAGCTGTGGAATTCGATGTCTTCTAGTTTGACGTAAAAGGGTGTTCCATCGGAAGCCTGAAACGCGATGGAGCCGCCAACGCCAGGCGTGGGCATTTTTAAGCCGATTTTGACATCGCCATCGACCGTGACAATTTTCCAAGGCACATATAGCGGGCCAATTTCGCTACTCGGATAGAGAATCGATTTCAAGATTCGTTCTCGTGTTTGCCCCGCCAGGCTGGTCAGGTCTGGCCCAGTCATTGCACCGCGACCCTCATGCAGGTGGCATTTGATGCAAGTCGAACGTTGAAAAACACGAGCCCCTGCTTCGGCGTCGCCGCCTTTGCCGACCAACTGCAGCCAGGAATCGAGATCTTCGACGGGGGGACGTTTTTGGTTGGGGATTCCCGCGATGCTCGAAAGCACACGCTGTGCTTCTTCGCGAATCTCGTTGGGAATGGCGCGGTCGTCGTTCAGCTTGCTAAGGAACTTTTGATGGTCGCGTGCGACACTAGCAAGTCCCGACACAGCATCGGCCCGAACCGAGATGGGAAATTGCATGTCGGCGGCGATTGACTGAAGTGTCTGTACGGCCGAGGTTCGAACTGCTTGATGCTCCGCGTCGGCACTCACGCAGCGATCGATTAACAAGCGAATGATTTCACGTTGCAAGGTATCGCCGACGTTGGGGGCGAGCCATTCTGAAAGTTCCTGATTCGTCGGATGATCCGCTGCTGCCGGGATACCTTGAACCGCCAGGGCACGCAGGTCTGCCGCTCGCGCTGAGTTTTTTGCGAGAGTGTAAAGTAGCGTTTCTCGGGCCGGATCTCGGACGCCGCTTCGTGCCGTACCATTTTTTACATACGAAATCGTGGCGACAGTGACTTCGAAAAGTTGCGGCGATAGTTTGGGTAACGACAGGACGTTCTCGATTTTCGAGAGCAGTGCTGTTTCTTTGCGTTCTGCTGCCCAGCGTAGCGAAAACAACGTGCACGCTTGATCGTTTGAGCTCAGTCCCCACGTGATCAACGCTTGTCGCTGTGCTTCGGAAACGGAGCTTGGATTGCAAAGCTCACGCCAACGCCAAGCCATCAAGACGGCCAAGCTGGCTTGGGAACTGAATTCATTCAACGATACAGCGGCTGGCAATTCTTCGAGCAAGGAAAGCTTGGTGACGGCAGCTTGTGCAAGATACCGATCGGTGGTGGATGCCAGTTCCAGGAGTTCGTCGATTTTGTTTTGCGCGTCGGCAGCCACCGCAGATTTTTCGTCATCGGACAACGGCGGTTGGGCCGCTGTCACAGGTTGTCCGGCTGTCGGTTTTAATCTCCAAATCCGTCCCGTCTGGTGCACCGAATAGTCACGGCGCACCCAATCGGTGATGTAGACGGACTTGTCGGGTGCAACAGCGATCCCAACAGGTCGAAACAACGTATCGCCTTGCAGGATTGTTTCGGTTTGGCTAGTCAATGTCGCCCCGTCTGGGGTCAAGCGATAGGCTTCGATGCGATTGTCGCCCCAGCTTGCTACCCAAAGGCGATCGCCGATGGGAACGACTGCGCAGGGTGCTTCGCCGGTGCCGGCGGCTGGTGGCAGCGTCCCAGGCAGCTCCCCAAGCCACGATTGCAGTGGGTGCGTGCCGCCACGGCCGAATTGAAACTCGAATCCAAAGTCTCCGCCCGGGACAACATGCATCAAGCGGCAGGGTGGCATCGCGTCTGGATCGTTGCCAGCGCTCCACAAGCGATTTTCTGAATCAAAGCACATGCCGAAGGGATTCCAGAAGCCTGTCGCGACACGCTCAAGTTGTGAACCATCGGTACGTACGCGAAAGACGTTGCCTCCTTCACCACCGCCAACTTGCTTTGAACCGTCTGCGGCAACGAGTGTGTAGTCCTCGCCAAAGTTTTCACCCTGTCCAAAGTACACCCAGCCATCTGAATTGGCGGCCAAGCCACTCAGTCCATTGTGTGGATAGTTTGCTTGGGTATCTAACGTCGCCAGCGTAACGGTTTCGTCTGCTTTTCCGTCTCCATCGGTATCGCGAATTTTGATGATGTCGTCGCGATGGGAAACCGCGATCCAGCCATCGTCCAATACTGCGAGTCCCATCGTGAACTTGCCCTGATCGAAAAACACTTCTCGCCGGTCAAGCGTTCCGTCTTGGTTGCTGTCCGACAATCGCAAAATTCGGTCATGGTCAGGACCCGCGTAATTCTCAGGCGGAAAATGAGTGTGCGATTCAATCACCAGCAACGCCCCCTGGGAATCAAAGACGCACATTACCGGCGTCGCGATGTCAGGCTCTGCGAGCACCAGTTCAATTTCCCAGCCCAACTCGACAACCACCGGCGGTACCAAGCTGTCTTGCGATCGGACTTCATCAGGCATTGCGACGATGAACGCGGCGGCCAGCAGAAAACTCGAAAACCACTTTGTCTGACGGAGGTGGCAGTTCATTTTCAGGTGAGGAAGAAGAGGAGAGCGTTTCGGAATCGAACGTTGGTTTAGCAGTCAACAGAATCGCCCGCGGCGGCAAAGTGCACTGGGGCAAGAACGCTACTTTGCCAAGGTCGTCGGCGACGGAAGGATACCAGCAACCGGTTAGCGCTGGAGCGTGAACTCTGGCAGCATGACTTTCTCGCCGCCCTTGAGCGCCGACTCATGTGCACAAAGGCCGACGCAGGTCCAGTTGGCACTTGTCACCGCGTTTGGCCACGGATCGCGGTCTTCTAAAACAGCACTCACCATCTCATGGACCAAGTGGGGGTGTGAACCACCGTGTCCGCCGCCTTGAACAAAAGAGAGATGCTCGGAATCGTGAATTTCAGATGGCAAGGTGAACTTCTGAATTTCGGCCGGCAATCGACTGGCGAAGTCTGGAACCTCAATCTTTTCCGGGATCTCCGGTTCAGGCTTCTTTGCCGTGTGGATGACGTGCGGTTCGTTCTCGATTAACGTCCATTCGAAGCTTTTCTTGGTCCCATAGACGTCAAAGCTTTCGCGATATTGGCGGGCTACGTCGTAAAGGAAACGCCAGATATGCGCGACCACATCGCTGTCTTTTAACTTGATGTGGCAAGACTCAACGGCGAACCGGTTGCCGGACTTTTCGGCGATCGAATCACGGACGCGGCCTGAACCGAAACAACTGACGTACTCGGCAAGAGCATCCGTTAGTCCCAAGCAAGGACTGACAACGTGTGTGGCGTAGTGCATCGGGATCATTGCTTCCCAATAGTTTGGCCAGCCGTCCATGTCTTGCGGGTGTGAAGCGGCGAGGTGCTGGATCTCACCCAGTTCGCCTTTGTCAAACAGTTCTTTGGTGTAAAGAAATTCGCGGCTGTAAACGACCGTCTCAGCCATCATGTATTTCAAGCCCGTCGCATTGACTTTGTCGACAATCTGACGGCATTCATCGATAGTTGTCGCCATTGGCACGGTGCACATGACGTGTTTGCCCGCATCAAGTGCTTTCAGTGACATCCAGGCGTGATCAGGGATCGGGCTGTTGATGTGCACATAGTCAACGTCGGGATCCGCCAGTACGGCGTCATAGTCAGTGTAACGACGCTCAATTTGAAATTGATCTGCCGATCGATTCAGTTCGGCTTCATTCCGTCGGCAAAGGGCGATGACTTCTGAATTGGGGTGTGCTTGGTAGATCGGAATGAATTCGGCACCGAATCCCAACCCAATCATTGCGACGCGAACTGGCTTTGACATCTGCATCCTCTTTCGTCAGTACGTTTGGCAACTGCGATCGAAGCGGCAGATCAAAACACGCCACTGAACGAACGCACTGACGCTAAGATACGAGATTTTCACCTACGCGTGGGCTGGAGGTGGATCAACGACATGTTAATCGGCAAGCTGATCGCTAAGACGCAGATCCGGAACTTTTGGAAAGCAAGAAACGCTCGCGTATGTGGTCGATATTGACCGCACGAATCTCTTCCCACAATCCGGCCACCGAAGGTTCGATCTCTTCCCAAAAAGCGGCACGAACTTGGTGCTCGAGTAATTCGCTTCGGAGGCGGATTTTTTGAAAGCCGAGGGTACCGGAGCAGCCTTTTAGTTTGTGTGCTTCTCGGCCGAGTGCATCGAGGTCTTTGCTGGCGACAAAATCGTCCATGCGTTGCAAATAGCCTTCTAAAGAATCAACGAATTCGATGATCAATTCATCGAAAAGTTCGTTGTCTTGAACTCCAGATCCTGAATCCATGGTTGCTTCACCAGCGAGAGGGGGTATGTCACTCAATTATTAGCTCACGATGTGGTCGAGATGGGCACACTGGCGGAATCCCCTCATCACAGGAATTGTTAACCCGATCCCTGGTGGCGAATCGTTTTTTCCGGCTAGGAACAGTCTGCTCATCCTGTGGCTTCAGCGACCCGATAATCAGCTCATAGGAGGGGCGTTTGGCGGTGCAATCGATCCTCGCGATGCAAATGCTTGCAATCGCTATTTCGATTGACGTCTGACCCTCGAACTTGGTACCTGAAGGCTGTCGCCGAACTTGCGCAAAATCGCAAAGCGAATGAAGCTTCGCAGGCTCCTGCAATCGTGCCCGCTCACGTTACCCATTTTGATTCGAGATCGTTCCGATGAAACCTTGCCAACGGTTTGTCATAACAGCTGCTCTTTGCCTTGCTTCGGTGCCGACCGCGTTTGGTCAAGCGAAGCAACAACGTGGTGTCGCATTGGGTGGAATCGCTGGCGCTATTGCTGGCGGTATCATCGGTGATCACAACGATGAAGCTGGTGCTGGCGCAGCGATTGGCGGTGTGGTCGGTGCGGTGGCGGGCGGTATTCTTGGCAATGCGGCTGATAAAGAAGCGCAGATGCAGCGTCAGCAAGCGGCGTATTACCACGCCCAGCAGCAACAGGCCGCTGCGCAGCAGCAGGCGCTCACCATGCAGTCCGCGGTGACCTTGCAAGACGTCGTCAGCATGTCGCGTTCGGGTTTGAGTGACCAAGTTATCATCAACCAAGTGCGTCAACGCGGCTATGTCGGTCGCATCGCGGTTAGCGACATCATTGCGCTCCATCAACAAGGCGTCAGCGAGCATGTGATCACTTCACTGCAGTCGCTCGGCAATTCAGCCCCCGCGCCAACCGTTTCCGCTCCTGTGGTTGCACCTCCGCAACCAGTTGTGGTGGAACGTCACTATCACCAGCCATCGCCAGTGATCATTGAAGAGCACGTTTTGCGTTCCTATCCACGCCCGCACTACTACCATCACCGCAGCCGCGGCGGTTACCCGTTCTTTCACTAAGCAAACTGACAAGAAGAAGCGTTCGTAGCGGTCCGAGGGTAGGATGGCGCGACACGCAGCATCATCTTGAAGAACCGATTGGTTCGTCTGCGTCGCAGGGTACAAGCCAGCGTTTTCACTCCGGAGGAGTGCCCGTTGGTAGCTCGGGGCGGGTGCCCCGAGAATTCTTGATTGAATGATCTGGTTCGCCCCGGAGGGGCCGACGTCAGTATTCAGGCCGAACGAAGCAGGCAGCGGGACGTTGGGTCGGCTGCCGTCGATCAGTCACAGTCAAACGCGTCTAACGTCGGCCCCTCCGGGGCGTCTGTTTTGGTTAACGCCGTTTCTTGGGGCTGCCGCCCCAAGCTACCCATGTCGGCCCCTCCGGGGCGAAGACATCAATTTCGCAACCGCGCCGAAGAAGTGCAGTAGCAGTGCACGCTGGCAGCAACATTTATTACCTCGTTGCCAAGTCGCAAAATGGATGACGCAAACGACACGCCAGTCATCGGCGATTTGCCTTGCGTCCTTACTCCGGAGGAGTGTTCGTTGGTAGATCGGGGCGAAGAAATCTGCTGACTCCTCGTGGTTCTGGGAGCGGCATTCGGGTTCTCGTTACCGAGAATGCTTTTGGAGAGCGAGAATTGCCAGTTGGAGGTATCTCGACTAGGCTACCCGGCCTCGCCAGTCGCCCAAGGGGTGATTGTCTACTACACCCTCGCAATCTTTCGACATGCAACGCAGACCTGTCTTCGAGCGGCTAGTTGACAGGAATCTGTTGGCAAGCGATTTCTCTGCATCCTTTGACGCGATGGACGTTAACGGCGACGGGCGGGTGAGTCCCTCCGACGCGCTCCAAGTGATCAACTGGCTGGGACGGTACGGGCTGGAATCGCCCGCCGAATCGGTGGAATCTCGAAAGCGTGATGTCGATGGCAGTGGTTTCGTTGCGCCACGCGATGCGTTGATTGTTATCAACCAACTGGGGCGAGATGCGGTTTCTTCGTCGTTGCGTCTTGCGAACGATACGGCGCCCGGCGGAGCGACAAACTTTGACCGTTTGACGAACGATGTGACTTTACGTGGGCACATCGTTGCTCCAAGCCAGTTCGCCAGCGCCACGTTCTCACTTCGTGGCGTAGACAACCTCGGTAGCGAAAGCTCACTTGATCTCGCCGGCTACCTGGACGGCAAGTACTTCGAAGTGCCATCGAACCAAGTTTTGTCGTTGCTGCGTTCGTCGACGGGCAATGCGTCAGACTTATTCACCGTCGAGTTGGTCGCACACCATGACAATGCGTTTTCTGAAAATGCATTGGTCCTGGCAAAATTGAATTTTGTCTATGACATGCGCGGTCCCGAACTGATTCTGCCAGCATCTCTGACGGTCGACGATGACGACTTGCAATTCGTGATTCTAGAGCCGAGTGGCGTGACGACTGATAGTCTGTCGACGTTGATCATTAGGCAGCCTATTGAAGGGCATGCGGATGGTGGGCCAATTCGGGCGTTTCAAACAAGAACATCCGGAGAGTTGGTGCTCGTCGATTTGGCTCTCGCACAGTTTGAATTGAATGAAGACGAATCGTTAAGCGTGCAGATTGATGGGGTGCTTGAAGACAGAGCTGGCAATCGAACGACATTGCAGCTGAGACGATCGTTGCCACGGTCCGGCGAGGACGACGGTCCGAGCGAACCACCGGTACAGGTGGCTGACTTACGTCCTGACGTGGGGCAAGTCTTTGATGATTTAAGCCCAACGGTGCGCGCCGGGCAATTGATCACCGTCCAAATTCCACCAAGTCAGGCTCATGCTCCCTATTCGTTTGACGTCGTTGAGAAAGTTGATGGTAGAACGGTCACGGTGCAGCGAGAGCAACGCCAGCCGGTGCAATACGACATTCAGACTGGTGGATTGAAGTTATGGGTTCCCAATGATGCTGTTTCAGGTGATGTGAGAAACGGGCTGGGAGAAATACTCTTTCACGTCAATGTGATTCCTAGTCACGACTCGTTGCCAGTAACTGAAGCCGGGGTATGGGAGTTTGACCCATACTCTCAATCGTTGGGCGGAATGAATGTTGATGATGGTGAATTCCAGTTTCGGGTTTTCAATAGCGATGACTTTTCTGATCCGGCGTTCAACCAACAGCTGACTCGCGCAGACGTTGCCGAGTGGAACGTCCTTCGTGATGGTGCCAATGGGATACACGGATTTGCTACCGCACAATTGGCGGGACCCTACGGAGTCTCGGGGCCCATCGAAGTTCTTGAGGCTCGGCCGGAGTTCGAATCAGGGATCGACCATCTGGTTTTGACAAATGACGGGAACTCTTTTTGGCTTGCGTCCCGAGATGAGATTAGCCGAGTCGACTATTTGTCCGGCGAGGCGATCGTTGAGGTCGATTTAGAAAATCTGCTGCCGACGGGATCCAATGGAGTCGTGGCGGGCTTGCACATTGTCCCAATCGGCGCGTTTTACGATCGGGTTCAATACGTCGCGCCATCGCCGGACCCTGCGACTGAGGTCTTGGTGGTCCGAATCGCAGGCAACTCTGCCCAGTCTTGGTTGTTGCTCGATCTTGGCAGTGGCGAACTGATTGGAAGCGTGTCTGACGTGATCGATTCACTTGACGCAGATTTCTTGGCCGAGACGGTCTATCACCCAGTCCATAACACTTGGTTTCAGTTTTGGCGGGACGGAACGTACTGGCGAGAGATTTCGCTGAAAGACGGTCAGTTGGTCGCTCAAGGAGACCCTGCCGACAGCATCCCCGAGCAATTTATCAAGCCTGACGCTGACACTTCTAACCCGGGCTCCCCGCAAATGAAGGGGGGGATCTTCTGGGATCAAGAGGCCGAAACGGTCAGGCTGTTCGTCCGTCCGAAGTCGGCGACCGATTTGCGAGCCGCGTTGACGAACAGTTGTTCCGTCGAGAAAACGAATTCGTATGGAACGCCCCCCACGATGTTTGATTTTGATCCATCTGGAGGCGAATTCGTGCGCAGCGAAACCACGCTGAAGCATTATGGGGTATTTTCGCCAAGCCTCAGTCGTATGTCCTTGCAAGGTGACTGGCTGTTTCAGCAGTCGACACCATTCGGGTCCAGATACAACACCACAGAGGTGATTCAACGGGAGTGCGCGGCGCGAGTTCCTCAGCCGGCTGCGATTCCTGATGCCCCGGTCCTTCACGGAATTATAGCGGTCGCTGACGTTGATGAGATTTTCGATCCATCAATTCCGTCTGCCATTCCAGGTGATAGGATTGAGTTGATCGGTGAAAAATTTACGCCGGACACCACGGTCTTATTTCAAGTCGGCAGTAGAAAACTGATCAATAGCACATTCGACTTTCCTGCCGTTGGAGTTGAGGACGTTCAAGTCAGCGAAGTCTCCGATGATGGAACACGGGCGGTGGTTACAGTCCCCGCGGTTGCCACATCCGGAGAGGTTCGAATTGCCGGACAAATGCGGGGCGTTGAATTGCAGATCGCTCCCAAGATTGAAGTTCTAGGGGATCTAGTCGGAGACGTTGCGCTCGCCGAACGGATGCTGGACTCTTATGATGTTCTTGGTATCGATAGCGACGTAGACGAGCCATTTTCTCTTTTGATTGACAATCAGGTTTTCCTTGGTTGCGATTTGCCATTGGATGCGGCATGTCAGCCCAAGACTGATTCTCTCATGACGCCGGTCATTCATCACTCCATTGAAATTGTCACGCGTATCGGCCGCGATCGGATAGAAATTCCTACCGCTGATCAGAGCGAGCGTTCATGGCAGGTCAGTGGGATCGCGGCTTTCGAAGAAAACTTCGCGGCCGAATACGATTACTCCGGGCTCGGGGACAACACTGTTTTGGCTGGCAGCAATCTGTATGTCCAAGTTGCCGCGATCGACGGTATGTCGTCAGCACCGCTACCGGTCAGTCTCCCATTTATTTTGCGCGACGATTCAAATCCAAATCGCTCGTCGGACTTCGTCAGGGTTTGGGGAGGACTCAACGATAAAGGTTTGTACTTTTTAAGACTTCCGATCGACTTTCGCGGCGGAACGCTCGAAGTCGAAGCACCGCTGGGTGCCGAGGCCGTCGCGATCGACGAGCTTCGAAGGATTGAAGTTGCCCCGACCGTTATCGCCGCAAGTGGTGACTCCTCAGCCGCCGGATCAACCATTCTGCTCAGCGGCACCGCATTATCCGGTGCGGTATTCAGGATCGATGGCACGGTTGTCGTACCGCAGGCTACTCCGTCATTGGAAGAACCCGGGCTGGATGTTCTGGCGCTGGTTGTTCCAGAAGACGTCACCGAAGGTGTCTTGCAAATCACCAAGGACGATGTCACCGCGACATTGGATCAGCTTGTTCCCTGGTGGCCCGAGCAGGCGATGCCGGTCGCCAACGTCGGTCAGCCAACGTACGAATCCTTGCCCTCGGCAAACTATCTTCAACGAATTGAGTACGACATTGCGTGCGTGCCCGATGATTTATTCGACTGTGTCTCGGCGGAGGATCTGCCCTACTCGATTCCCGGTCGGGAGCTCTCGCCCGATGGATTGAGTCGCTCGCTTGGCCAGAGGACTGTCGGGCTGAAACCGAGCGGTGAGGTGTTGGTACAGGCTGAGTTTTCAGAGCGTAGTCCAGTGATGATGTTTGGCGATTGGTCGGGCCGGTCGCTTCATTTGCTACCCATCGTTCCTAACGTTGTGGTTCGTACCTACAGCGCGAGTCTTGACGGTGGCCCTCACGACTCGGAAGGATGGATCGAGATCGAAACGGACAGCCGCTTCAACGCCGAAGGTCTTGAGATTCAATGGGGCCGTCACCGTTGGTCGGCTTCGACGTCGGAGCAGTACTTCATTAGCATCCCGGGTGATCCGCCACTTGAAAGTCTGCTTCGCTTTGGTTCATCAGAGGACTCGTTGATCGCAAGATCATTTTATGGTTCCGAGGGGAATCCGAGGTTGGACCCTAGCATTTGGTTGGGAAGAGACAACCTCGCCCAAATCCCGTCCGGTCCGATTGAAGTGAGCAATGGCTGGGGGACGCAGACGGTTTATTTCCGTGTGTCAGAGGGCGAGATCGATCAAGCACTGTCGGGGTTAACGGCGACCAGCGGCACACCTGCAAACCCTGATTTGCCCAGTGTCAATGTTGGGCAGCAGCTTGTCGTACCGCAAGGAATTGTTGATAGCCAGGACGGAGTTTTCTTTTCGAAATTCAGCGACCCGCAATCAGATACTCCTGCGGAGCGGGCAAATTGGTCGGCCGCCGCTAAGCAAGTGGTTAGCCATAGTGAATTCGAAGACGATCAATATCACGTTCCTTACGATGCGGTGACCGGGATGACGCGTTGGGGCCTGTTTGGTAGCGAACGTGTGGTTCAAGTGATCCCCACAATCGAGGTCAGTATTCCGTCGAGCAACGCTAACAGGAATTCCTTCACCGTGTTTATGAACGGAGTTGATGAAGGTGCTCGTTTGCAGTTTGGAGACTTCTCGGTAGCGCTAACGGCTGACGAAATTCGCAATCGTAAGTTCGTCTTTTCGCACATGGATTCGCGACTTGCCGGAATCACTCCTGAAGACTTCTCCGGCGGTATTTCGATTGTCGATTCAGGGGGACGGAGCGAAGTGGTTCAAGTTCCGTCGGTGACCGTTTTATTGGTCAACGGCGTGGCGCCGGTGGTTACCGGCGGACCGATTCGCGTTCGGCCCGGCGACGAAATCCTGCTGCTTGGTTCCAACTTAAACGCTGGTAGCCTCGCTCAGGTGAGTCATCTCGGAAAAGTCTCTGCTGACTTGTCAACGATCGAGACGGTCACGGTAGCTGACGACGGACGGTCGGCGACGTTACGGGTCAGCGAATCGAGCGTGCCGCTTTCAGTATGGAATCTCCATTTCCTAAATGGACGAAATGGTCTGTATCAGGATGCGACCTGGAGTTTACCAGAGCATCGTCTACTGATCCTTCCGCTCGATTGATGCTGAGATCAGCAAATTTGTAACGACGCGATACCAATAAAAAATCCTCGCAGCTTGCCTTGACGCGCTGCGAGGATTTTTTGTGTCGGCGTGGTCGCTGGAAAGGCGATCACTCAGGCCAGTGCGCTAGGCAGCTGGCTTAGGTTGAGCCGGTTGGATCTTGCCGGCTTGAGGTGGCGCTCCTGGTGGCTGGCCGTTCGCTTTCGCTTCGGCAGCTCTTTCGTAAAAGTCTTGGTCAGGAGTGATGACCGAGCTGCCGCCATCGGAACAACCGACGACAGAAACAAGTGCTGCGAGCAGTAGGGCAATCTTGGTGGCGTTTTTCATTGAAATACCTTGAGTAGTAAGCAAAGCCGCCTCCGCACACATTGAGGATGTCTGCGAAGGCGGATTGGAGTTCAATCGATTGACATCGAATCCGACTAGAATTCCGAATCGATGACTTCGCTGGAAGCACGAGTTCCGAGTGCACCCCACAGACCGTAGGGGCTTGGCGATCCAGGAGCCAACCGGCCAGTCAACATGTACTGGTCGTTGTGCCATCCTGGGCTGTTGGAAGTTTGGTCGCCCGATTCGATCGAATCGGTAATGAACTTGACCGCACCATCGCCCATCACGACATGGCATCCGCCTGGGTGGTGGCTACTTGGTGGCATGTTGCCTGGTTGCAGCTTGAGCCACCAGCCGTTGCAAGTCGGGCTGTTTGGTGGTGCTTGGGTCAGCATGCCGGTGTCAACCGAGCCCATGTGAGCCCATGCACAACCGCGTCCCCAAGGTTCCGAGAACCATGGGCCACCGACGCCCATCAAGTTTGGTGGTGCAGTCCCGCCGTCATCTCCGTTCGACCAGAAACGTGGGCGTTCTGGGCTGCGGTATGCGTCACAACCTTTGGGGTTGTCGTAAGCAGTTGGGACGTCGTACGCAGTTTGGCCACGAACGTCACCGTCATTCAGCGAGGTGATGTGTTCACCCAAAGCGATGGTGTTGGACAGACCGTCTAGGACGTCGCGGAAGCGAGTTTTGACACGGATCTTGAAGAAACCGCGGCCGGTACCGGTACTTTGACGTGAGGTGTTGTTGTCGGGTTTGAATCCGTCACCCATGTCGCCGTATACCGCGAGCCAGTTGCCGGAGTCGCCAAGACAGGCTGAATAGTTGCTGCGTCCCATCGCAGGCAGACCTTGACCTGGGTCGCTGGGGCAGCGAAGGGTTGCAAGTTCGGTCATCCAAGGACGGTAGTGGTAACCGATAGCAGTTTCTTCTGGAGCAGGACCCATCGCTGGCCATGGCGGGTTGCGTGGGGTGTTCGTGTCCGGAATTTGGTAAGTCGAAGGATTGCTGATCTCGTCCCACAATCCTTGCTGTTCGATGTAGGGGGTCATGGCGACGAAGCAGCTGAGCATCATCAAAGAGCTTCGGCTGGACGACCAAGTTTGCATCCCGGCTGTGGGGTCTGCGGCACCGGTACCGTGCTTGGGAAGCTGTTTGAAGGCCGAGTGGTAGTTGTGCATCGCGAGACCGAGTTGCTTCATGTTGTTACTGCAACTCATGCGGCGGGCAGCTTCACGTGCCGCTTGGACGGCGGGCAATAGCAGACCGACGAGGATCCCGATGATGGCGATCACCACAAGCAATTCGACCAACGTGAATCCGGACTTACGCTTGCCGGACGTTCCTTTGTACATGGGCATTACTGAACTTCGAGTTTTCTAGAAGAATGTAAAAGACTGTGCGAGCGATCCAACCGAATCCGATTGGTCTTCGCGTTCTGGCTCGACCACTAACGCAATGCCCAGACCATTTTTGGTCCGCGATCTTGGTCCGCTATCTGTTGGCAGATGCCACAAAGTGGCAATGGGAAATAGAATCCCTTCAACAACTTTAAGAGTGCTTTTCGATTCCGCACTAAATTTGTCTATTTGTCCGTTTTTTCTGGACGTTCTGAAAGGCGTGAGGTAGGGCGATTAGGCCCCCTGCGCACCGGTTTTGCATCAGAAATCGTAAACAGAATCTAGATGCCTATTTCTTAGGCAAACGTTCTCATGTACTGCCCATGCTGTGTCAAACTATCCAATCGGGTGGATGGAGTTGAGGGTTTTGAACGACGCCAAGCGGCGTCCACCCGGACTGTTTGGCAGCGGATCGGCACGGCAAGGCGTTCAGCTAATCGATACCGCAATACGTATTTAACATGCGTGTACGCATTAAATCCGACGCAGCTTGATGCGGCCCCATGCAGATGCTTAGTTAGAAGTCGTTCTGCTAGCGGTTGAGCGAACTAGAAAGTCGCGAAGCGAGCGAACGGTGGCTTTCCGATGAGCTGATTGAAGCCGTCGATAGGCGGAGTGCCGACAGAATTTGAGCTGCTTGTCGTGCTTGTTGTTGGTTGTGGCGCCGTAATCGGCACGGGAAAGGGGGATTCTGCAACACTGGAGGGTGATGTTGCTGTACGATTGGCAGGTTGTTTTGGCGTTTTACATTCATTTATCGCTCAATCGAAGTTGGTCGCCATGTCTACGTCTAAGAACTCGCCTTCGGAAAGCCCTGTTTTCAATTCACCGAGTGACGATCCACAAATGGAAGCCGCCGCTCAAAAAGCCCGCCATAGTTTCCGGTTCTTTTGGCGCGAGATGTCGTGGGAGCGGCGACGGATCGTTCCGGCATTGGAGTTGGCCGCGGTGAAAGGGACGTTTAGCGATCCGCCCGAAATGAGAACGGAGCCTTCGGATGGGCCCGAGGTCGAGCACATGTGGCTGATCGATATCGATTTCGACGGACGCGAGGTCGAAGGCACGCTGATCAATTCGCCAATGGCACTGAAGTCTGTCAAAGAGGGCGACAGGGTGAAGATCCGTGGAAAACAGATTTTCGATTGGATGTACGTCGTTGGCGGCGAAGTGTATGGCGGGTTCACCGTCGACGTGCTGCGTTCGCGAATGAGCAAAGGTGAGCGGAAGGAGCATGACAACGCTTGGGGCTACGACTTTGGAGAAGTCGGTACGATCAACCTGGTACCACCGGACTACCTTGGAGACGCCGCATCGGCAAAGAAAGGTCTTTTCAGCTTTGGGAAAACCAAACCGACGCCGCAGGACTATGGAAAGGTCGCAGCGATGGAACACCCGATGTCCATCAATATGCGTTCGTCGTTGGCCGAATCGATCGACGAAAACCCTGAGATGATGCGACAGGCAGACGACCATGGCTACACCTTCTTGGAGCAGCTCGCCCTTGCGGGATCGCTCGATGGCGTCGAGGTCTGTTTGGAAAAAGGGTTTGATCCAAAGCACGAGGCACCCAACGGAATGACGGCGTACCGACTCGCCAAGAGTCTGGGCTGGAAGAAGGTCATGGAACGACTGGAGCAAGCCGGCGCGGCTTAGTGGTCGGTTGATTCTCCATTGTCGCTGTGCTCTCTGCCGAAAGTATCGTTCTTTGCCGCACCTGTCGCGGAGCGGACGCGGCGTGTCGGGGTTGGGGCCCGCGGCGTAGCGGCTCCGGCTGCTCGCTTTTTTCTCACCCCTGAAAAAAGCTGTTAAGGGGTCTGGGGCTTGGGCACGCAGGTGTGTGTGATCAGAAATCGAATCCACACCACCACGAGCCTAACGATGAAACTCCTGAACACTGGACTAGCGAAATATCTTGCTGTCGCATTGCTGATTATGACCGCGGGCAATGCGCCGGCGTCACGAATTCCCAGCGACATGCCGCAGAGCCGGCGGGTTGAAACCGATTTAGGGACTTTGCAATCGGACGCCGTCAAATTGGATCACGAGTTGGCGGAGCTTCAATCGACCGTCCGATCGGCTAAAAGCAGCGTCGGCGATGCGATTAACGCCGCACGGGCGATTCGTTCGATGGATGATCGTCTTAAGAAACTTGTTGATCAACTCAAGCCGTACCATTCGATTCCGAAAGTCCGCACGTTCGCTCGCACACTGTCGAAAAACTTGCAACGAATTCAAACCCAGTTGCATGCGCTGCGGAAGAAGTCGGACGAGTGCGAGAAGCAAGTGCTCAAGCCGCTGAAACGCAAGTTGTCTGACTTGGACCAAGGCATCACATCGTCGCGGATAAAAGTTCGCACCTATCGAGCAA
Organism: Rhodopirellula sp. MGV; assembly: GCF_002251265.1. Taxonomy (NCBI): domain Bacteria; kingdom Pseudomonadati; phylum Planctomycetota; class Planctomycetia; order Pirellulales; family Pirellulaceae; genus Rhodopirellula; species Rhodopirellula sp. MGV. The sequence goes on from NZ_NPDI01000029.1 coordinate 76,429, forward strand.
ACGTCCAATCGTGGCGGACAGAGCTGGTCGCCTTGGCGATGGAAAGCCGACGTATCCCAGGTGCGTCTAACTTGTTCGATCGATCAGTCGGTTCTGTGAGCGGTCCCATTCACAACGTCACTAGCAAGTTGCACGAAGCGAGCCGACGCTGTACCGCGATGGTCCACCGTGTCAATCAATTCGCGAGCATCATGAAGGCTTACGACCAATTCGAGCGATCGCTGAATGAATTTGAGAAGAAGCTGAAACCAGCGGAGACAACCGTTGGAAAACTGGACCGGACGTTGGGCAAGCAGTTGTCGATCAAGGTGCCATTTTCCAAGAAGACGCTACGGTTCAGCATCCGCGAGATTTTGGAGAAGCCGGGCGAGATCCTTGGTGTCGTCTTGAAACCGCTCGAATTGTTGGCGGACAAGGCCCTGCAACCGATCTTGAAGAAGATGAACCTGGAGATCAAACCTCCAGCTGGACTAGAGGAACTGAGCCGTCAGCTCGACCGAGCGAATTCGTTGCAGCGGGCAATTGATCAATCGGTTCAAACGGCTGCCGATTCCTTGGCATCGGAGTGGAATCGACTTGGCAGTCGCTGGCCGGAATTGCGACGTCAGCTCAGCACGCTTAAGTCGCACCAGAATCGCCGTATCGCAAACGAGGCTCCTCGATCGCCTTCGCGGCAGACACGTCCAGAATCGCGAAAGCTGCCAGCAATGTTTGTCCAGATTCAGTAGGCATCGAATACAACGTGCTACTGAGTACCGAGCGGAGTTGAAGATGGCGAGGTGAGTTCGCCATCCGTTCGTTGGACGCCAGTGTTGTTGGCGAGAGGATTCGGTCGCAGGAAGGAGCGACAGCGAAACTAACCGGGGAAGCGTTCGCGAGGGTCGGTCAAGCCATCGGCCAAACGGCGGAGGGCTTCGGTTTCGATTTGGCGAACACGTTCACGGGTCAAACCAAGTTCGGCGCCGATTTCTTTCAGCGTCTTTGGCTCGGCACCGTCAAGTCCGAAACGAAGTTTGAGCACCATCGCCTCGCGTTCTTCGAGGTCGTCAAGCAGTTCCATCGCGTGATGCAAGATGTCGTGGTCGAGCAACATCTCGTCGGGGCTTTTCAGACGCTCGTCCATCACCATTTCGCCGAGCGACCAACCGGATTCGCTTTGATCGCTTTGCGGGGTGCTGTTGCTAATTCGAATCGCTTTGCGAATGATCGGCAGTTTCTTTTTGGGCAGCCCCAGAACGCGCGCGACTTCTTCGTTGGTTGGTGTGCGTCCGAGTTCTTCGCTCAGCCGCGCCGTCGCACGTCGCCACTTGCTAAGCAGTTCGACCATGTAGGCCGGAATACGGATCGTTTTGGCGCTGTTGATTAACGCGCGTTTGATGGACTGTTTAATCCAGTAACTGGCGTAGGTGCTGAAGCGGGTTCCGACGGTCGGGTCAAACCCTTCGACAGCGCGAAGCAAACCAAGATTGCCTTCCTCAATCAAGTCTTGCAGGCTAAGGCCTTTGCCGGTGTAGCCGCGTGAGATATTCACGACCAAACGCAAGTTCGCACGAACCATCCGATCGCGGGCTTCGACGTCGCCTTGTTCGATACGCGACGCGAGGTCCAGTTCTTCCTGAGCGGTCAGCAGCGCGGTTTCGTTGATCTCACGGAGGTACGTTTCCAACGGAGACTGTGCCGCATCAGTCCTGCGAGTGGTCGATTTGCGGACCATTTTGACGTCAGCTAAATCAGGATCGACCTGTGGAGCAGCAAAATCGGACATGGAGATTCTTACAGTAATTGTTCGTTGTTTGGTGCCACAACCATCAGCGTTTCGAAAGGTTCGAGGGAAGAGATCGGAAGGGAAGGTGACCGATCTTCGAACGCAAACATCATCTCACTGATCGCCGTACGCAATCCATCGGGTGCAACCGCCAGCCGACTGAAGTATCCGTGAAATGTGTATGGGTTTGCTGCCCTTACCAATTATTCATGTGCTTCCGATTACACACAAAACGCGGCTGAAGCCGAGTCGCTGTGTCAGTCGCGTCTTGCCGGAGAGGCCAACTTCACGTTTACTGATCGACTCGCAAGAATATGGGTCGGTAATAGCCAGTACGTTGCATCGAGTTCAGACGAAATGTTGATCGATTCCCATCACCATCTTTGGCGTTATACCTCAGCGGATTACCCGTGGATTAGTGAGGCAATGCCCGCATTGAAGCAGGATTTTTGGTCGACAGAGCTGCGCGAATTGGCGGCGGCAAATGGCGTTGATGGGTTTGTAGCCGTGCAGGCCCGACAAACGCTCGATGAAACTCAAGACCTATTGGATCTTGCCGACGACTTGGACTTGGTTCACGGCGTGGTTGGATGGGTAGACTTTCAGTCGGCAGACATTGAATCGCAAATCGAACGCTTCTCGTCCCATTCAAAGCTGAGGGGTTTCCGTCACGTTGTTCAAGACGAGCCCGATGATCGATTCATCCTGAACAATGCATTTAACCGTGGTATTGATGCGCTCGAAGGCACCGGGTTAGTTTACGACGTGTTGGTCTATGCCCGGCAGCTTCCCGCGACAATCGAATTTGTCCGTTGTCATCCCAACATACCGATGGTGATCGATCATATCGCCAAGCCCACCATCGCGGGGCAAGTGTTCGATTCCCCGTGGCAGGAAAACATGAGTGCACTCGCCGCTTTTCCAAACGTCACGTGCAAATTCAGTGGCGTGGCGACCGAAGTGCGAGATCCCGAATGGAGCGAGGAACTGATTCGCCCGTACTGGGAAACCGTTCTTGAGCTGTTTACCCCAGCGCGATTGATGTTCGGAAGTGATTGGCCGGTTTGCTTGCTCCGAACGGATTACACGCGATGGCTTCACACGGCCCAATCATTGGCCGGTAAGTTGTCGAGCAGCGAACAACAACAACTGTTTTCTTCCACTGCCATCGAAACCTATCAACTGGAGCAACCCTGAACGTGCGAGCCATCCAAATCAGTGAAGTCCGAACGCTGAAACCGATTGAAATCGACGCACCCGAACAGCCAGGACCGGGCCAAGCACTGGTACGAACCCATCGGATGGGCGTTTGTGGGACCGATATCAGTTGTTATCTCGGCAAGTTCCCGTTCTTCGATTTCCCCCGAATTCCTGGACATGAGCTCGGTGTGGAAGTTCTCGCTGTCGGTGAAGGCGTGAGCAATGTTGCGGCAGGCGACGCATGCAGTGTCGAGCCCTACATGAACTGTGGAACCTGTTATCCCTGCCGGCGTGGCGCGACGAACTGTTGCCAGAATCTGAAAGTTATCGGGGTGATGTGCGACGGAGGCCTGTGCGAATCGTTTCTAGTGCGTGCAGACAAACTGCATCCAGCAAAACAACTTTCGTATGACCAGCTTGCACTTGTCGAAACGCTGGCGATCGGTTGCCATGCGAATGATCGGGCGAATCCACGTCCGGCTGACCACGCGCTAATCATCGGGATGGGGCCGATCGGGTTGGCTACGCTCGAGTTTGCAAAATTTACCGGAGCCAAGGTCAGCGTCATGGATATGAATCCAGAGCGACTGGATTTTGTACGCCGCAACTACGGTATCGAAAACACGATTCAGTTTGTTGGTGATGGCAGCGAAGAGAACCGGATGCGTCAATTGACCGATAGTGATTTTTACCAAACGATCGTGGATGCGACGGGGAACCGCCATTCGATGGGGCACGCACTGTCGTATTTGGCACCGACCGGAACGCTGGTTTACGTTGGCATCACAACGGACGAGATCAGCTTCCGGCATCCAGCGATGCACAAACCCGAAGCTTCGATCTTGTCTTCACGGAATGCGTTGCCCAGTGATTTCACGCGGATTATCGGTCTGATCGAACAGGGACTTATCAATACCGACCCTTGGATCACACATCGCAGCGACATGGATTCGATTTTGACTGACTTTGATTCGTACACCAAACCAGAAACGGGTGTGATCAAAGCAGTGATCACGGTGTAACAAGAATTACCCGACGGTTGACATTCGCCAAAATCCGGCCGCAATCAGCGCCGGTCGTACGCGTGGCACCCAAACATTGTCGACAAAAATTCGTTGGGCGGCTGACAGTTCGCCATTGGGCAGATTCTCGCTGGGCGACTTGGAACTGTCGTAGTAGCCCTGCAGCTTCGCGTGGCCTCCCGCAGGCAAACGCTTGACGAAATTGGCGACTGCGTCAAACAGATATCGCGGCGGAATCTCAATGGTGACTGGCTCCACCGTCTGTTCCGATCCGACGTCGCCATCGGCTTCGTCAGCCAACGGTTCCGATTCGAGGTTCGCCTCGTCGTTTGCGCGTTCGATTTGTTTTCGGAATCGGTCCACTTCGTTGGCCAACCGCCAATCTTTGGGGACGATCAGCGTATTGTCGGACAGACACATCGGCGATTGGGTCACACAGAAAACGTCGTGCAACACGACAGCCGCCTGTGCGGTCGGTCGCGTCTGAAACTCGCGGACGAGAAACGAGAAAAGCACGTCGCTATTGATGGAAAATACGCAGTGCGTCAGCATTTCCAGCATCGGTTTTCCGCCGGAGCTAAATACCGATTCGATGTTGATTGCCATCAATTGTTCCCCGCTTCAGGCTTGCCCTAGACTTCGCAGTTTGACTGCTCTTTTCACCCTACCCGCATGGTGACGGTAGGGCGTCAACTTCTCGCCTTTCTGATTCGAATGATTCTCTGACATTGAAGCCTGCAACGGTAAAGGTCGATTTATCGATTCTGGGTAACGAATAAAACTAGCCGTCAGGAACCGTTTGATGACCAGCAGTGAGATTCAAGTCGACGTTGAGGAACGCTTTCAAAAAGCGATGGACTTGCATCGGGAAGGCGAGCTCACCGATGCCGAATCCCTCTATCAAGCGGTTTTGAAAGACGACCCGGATCATGCCGATTCGCTGCAGCTTTTGGGGGTGATCGCGGCGCAGCTTGGCGATTTGCCGTTGGCGGTCAAGCGTACCGAGCTGGCATTGTCGAAGTACCCCGACCAGCCTGTCACTTACAACAATCTTGGCAACATGCTGGTCGAACTCGATCGATTCGAGGAAGCGATCAGTGCCTACGAAAACGCGATTCAGCTGCGACCCGACTACTCGCAAGCCTCGTTGAATCTTGGGCATGTCCTTTGCCAGGCAGACAATCTGCTGTATGCCGAGCACGCGTATCGCAAAGTCACTGAGCTCGAACCGCAAAATGCTGATGGTTGGGATTCACTTGGCGACACGTTGCATAAACTGGGGCGTTCCGAGGAAGCGTTGGTCGCATTCTCCACGGCGGTCGAGGCGGCACCTGAGCGAGTAAAGATTCGTCACCGGCAGGGCATGGTTCTTCGATCACTCGATCGACTTGATGAAGCGGCGGAGATCTATCGCGAGTGCTTGGTGTTGTCACCGGAAGACCCCATTGCAAAGCATTTTCTCGCCGTTTGCGGTGACCAAACCGAAATGCCGGAGCGAGTTTCGAAAGAGTATGTGCGGGAAGCGTTTGACGAGTTTGCCGCAACGTTTGATGAAGTGCTCAAAGATCTCGAGTATTCGGTGCCAGAACGCTTGGGCGCATTGGCTCAGGAATTTGTCCAAGGAAGTGGCAAGCAAACCGCGGACATCGTTGACCTTGGCTGTGGAACAGGACTTTGTCAGCCCCACCTTGCCGAAGTCGCAAGTCAACTTGTCGGCGTCGACCTTTCCAAAGAGATGCTCGCCAAGGCGCAGCTTCGTGGCGGATATGACGAGTTGGTCCAGGCGGAGTTGACCGATTATCTGTCGACCTGCGGCCAGCCGTTTGACGTAGCGATTGCGGCTGATGTGTTTATCTACATCGGTGATCTCCGATCGACTTTCGAAGCCGCTTCGATGGCATTACGACCCAATGGTGGGCTGATCTTCAGCATGGAAAAAATGGATGAATCCGACCGAGATCAATCCCCCAACGGATACCGGTTAGGAACATCTGGACGCTATCAACACGACAAAACCGTGTTCTCGCAGTGGCTGTCAGAATCCGGGTTTGAGATCGAGCAGATTCTTGAAGAGCACGTGCGTAATGAAGGCAAGGTTCCGGTGACGGGATACCTTGTTGTGGCGACAAAGCGAGCGACCAAGTAAGTCGTCCTAGAAAGCTGTATCGCAATCCCTCTGCAATTTAAACCGCTGAAGTCTGATGAAACGAACCGACATGTTGCAAGCTCCGACACCGCGAACGCTGAACCTTGAAGACTCCAAGGCGATCCGCGAAGTTTTTGCCAACGCGGGCTATACGGAATCGGCGGTTCGCGAGCGATCGGGGTTACTCGTGCCACCACCGGCAGAGCTTACACCGCCTTCGGTGCTGGAAGCGTTTGCGGATCAAGACGATTTGTTTTGTTGCTTGGCTCAGTTGTTCTTCTTGGGGCGCACCCTTGATTCGGCAGTCGCTCGAAAGACTCTTCCGGCATCCTTTTTACGTCTGTGTTGCCGCTGTGGACTGCTGGAAGAGCATTCACTGAAGGTAACGCCACGCTCACTGGTCATTCCGGTCGGCGATTACTTGATGGCGTCAGACTTGCAAACGCTGGAAAGCCAAGACAAAGAAGGCTACGTTCCGACGCTGTGTGATGCGGCGTTGCACCTCAGTGCGGTATCGATTCGCCAACCGGTGAAACGCGTACTCGATCTGTGCGGTGGCTATTCGCTGCACGGCATGATGGCTTGTGAGTATGCGGAGAACGTGTATTCGACCGACGTCAATCCACGCGCGGAATTCTATGCCCGCTTCAACGCGTCATTAAACGGATACCGCAACCTGACTGCGGTGACAGGGGACATGCTTAGTGCGGTCCGTGGCAAGAAGTTTGATCTGATTCTAAGCAACCCGCCATTTATCATTTCGCCCGAATCACTTACAAGCTATCGGTTCAATCCGCTGGAGCTCGACGGGTTCGTGCGGACGATGTTTCAAGCGATTCCCGACTACTTAGAAGACGGTGGGTACTTCCAAACGATTTGCGAGTGGGTCGAAACCGAAGATGAAGATCCTGAGGAACGTTTGAGGGGGTGGTTCTTAGAAAATGGTTGCGACGTTTGGGTGTTGCCGGCTAATCGCCAATTGCCGTCGACCTATGCCGCCGCGACGCTTCGACAGTCGACGACGGATCGGAAGGAATTGCTCGAAAAGCAAGCCGAATGGGAAGCGTACTTTGCTGAAAAGAAGGTGAAAGCGATCCAAGGCGGCTTCATCTTTATGCGGCGACGCAATGGTGCAAATTGGTTTGACGTCACTCAATTGACCAAGCCCATTCGTCAACAAATTGGCGACGCTGTCCGCCAAGGGTTCCAAACCAGGGACTTGCTATTTGATCCCAGCGGTGATGCGGCGATCTTGAACAGTCGTTTGACGGTCGCTAAGGGAACCCGCATGGTGGACGAGTCATCGTTCAACGGGGTTCGCTGGGAAAACAATTCGATGGTGTTGCATGTTGACGAAGGAATTCCTGTATCGATCGGGATTGATCAATACGTCCGAAGTCTGCTGGCGAAGTTCGACGGTTCTCTGTGCGTGGCTGATTGTTTGGAGAGCTTTTCGAACCAAGTTGGCCTCCCGCTGGAGTCCGGTTTTGCACAAGGTTTGCAAATAACGAAGGCGATGATGCGGACTGGTGTCCTGTGCCGACAGGGTGTACGCGTCGTCGAGGACTCGACGTTCGTCAATCCAATTCGCGTTCACAGCCATGGAATACCGGCTCAGTCTCCGAAAGACACACCATTTTCCGACTGATCGTTAGCCAACCCGCCGGTCCGACCTGGGGTTTGAGACAAGCGTTGATCGATCGTTAAGATGTAGGTGCGGTTCCATCAATTACGCATCTCCATCGAATCATCATTTGTGCTATGTCGAGGCCCCCGGCTCGTTCCTACGCTCGCGATACCTCACTCGCTTTCTTTGCAGGTTTCTTGTTTCTTAACACGTTCGGTGTTTCGGGCAGTGTGCCAGCGTTCGCGGACGGGCCGCGGGTCGGTTGGCTGGATCTGGCGGAATCTCCTGAGGGGCCAGACCTGTTTCAATCGCGGGTGGTCGAATGGATTCCAGGGATCGAATCGCATTGTACGTACCAGCTGATCTTGAAAACGGATCAAGCGTTTGATGCCGCGAGGCGTTCCTGTAGCGGTGCCTGTGGGGGAACGCTACAGCTTCCGGACTCTTGGGTGCTGAATCAATCCAGTCGCGTTTATCTGGGCGTTGCCAATGGAACCAATCGGCCGGATCAGGACGGACGCCAAAGCACTTTGGCCAAGCTTGAGCGAGCGGAGTCACTCAAAACACTGCTTCCAACGATCAGCGAATCACAGTTGCCGAATGATCTCGTTGCAGGGATCGGTGAGAAAGGCGTCGTTTCGATTGCTGCTGACTGGAATTGTGATCTGCGACTGGACGCCGGGGAATGTTTTCAAGTGGCTATTGAAGAAGGAACCGGGGGCTGCGTACGGCAATCTGGCGATACGACGTTGCTCGTCAAGCTTAAATCTGATTCAGGAACTAATTTGCAATCGGCAACGCGTTTGACTCTGTCGGTTGCGGAAATTGGAACCGCGATTCGAAAAGAGTGCGTCGACCTGAGCCAAAAGGTCAGTGACGGGCTCGCGTTTGAAATGGTGTATTTGACGGGGCCGCACTTGGATGAAGCTGGATTGTTGGGGCAACTTGGCCCCGCAGTTCTGGCGGCGAGTCAAGCGAATTGCGAAGCGATCTTGATTACATTGCCTTCGCAGATCGAAGCGACATCTACATTAAAGGCGAAGCTCGGTCGGTTGGCTGCGATGTCGCCAATTCCAATCACAATCGAAAACGGGCAATGGTCTGAAAAGCAGATTGCGCTAGCGACCACAAATGCAAATTCGACTCAAAGCGAAGGTTGGCGGAAAGTCTTCCCGAGGGATCAATACCGGCTTGTTTCTGAGGTGCGTTTGAAAGAGGACGCAGGTCATGAATCTGCCGCGTTCGGAAATCCAGCGCCAGCGAGTGATGGTTTCACGGCAAGGGTTCGGGTGCCAAAGAAGGCCAAGTCGATCGAAGCGGAGTTTTCTGGTGCGAAAGGTCACAACGAAGGCGTGATCCGATTGCAAACATTTCAGAGTGAGCCGAAGTTCGCGATTTCACGATTGATCGATTCTGATCCAGAGCTTGTTCCGGACGTTGTTCGTAACGCGGCGAAGTCGCTGATTGGAAACGGATCGAGCGTCGCTTCATGGTGGTACAAGGTTTCAACTGACGGTCCCAGTCGTGCTACCGACGGACAGGCTACCGGAGGTCGTGCTACCGGAGGACCGGGGCTGCAAGTTTTCTTCGATCCTGACCGCGCTATCGCAGACGCTGCATCCTCGGACTTTGTCATCTGGGCGTTTTCCGAGTCGGGGTGGCGTTCCAATGAACCTTCGGCAATCGGAGAATACTTGGACGCATACCCAAAAGCAGATTGGATTCTAGTGCAGCGTGTTGACTTTGGCGGCGGTAGTCAACTTCAGGCACCGCGTTTTGTTCAAACGACCGCGATGCCACAATCTGCCGACCGATTGGATTGGAAACGACTTCCTGAACGCGAAACAAAGGCTGACATGCCGGTCGTTCACTTTCGCGCTAACGTGGGCGAATTCCACGAAGATGGTGTTGATGAGATTTGGCATCAGGTGCACGCTGCCGACAGTAGGTCCGTCATCGGAAACATCCGGTTGCAGTTTCCGCCAAGTGCCGAGACAGTGGCCCGAACATGGTTATGGTACTACGACCACGACACGTTGGACGCCGAGATTCAGCGTTTGGTGGAAGCGGGGATCACACCCGATGAAGTATTGGCTTCGATGCGATTGCCCGCCGATCGTCTTGACGATTTGGCCGCACGACGGCGCTATCTCTTGGCGCTCGATCAGCCGTCATTGCGAAAGCAATCACTTGACTTGATCGTTGAACAATGCGACTGGGTGGTGAAGCACTGTCAAAACCGCTTGAGTGCACTACGCGATGAAGGTGTGTTGCATGATGGCGAGGCTGCTGTCGAGGCGGTGCAGATTTATTCTGCTTGGCTGGCCGATGCGCTCTACCGTCGGGTTCGCGCGATCGGATACCGCGAGCTGCCCGAAGTTCTGGCCAAAAATCCGATTGCGGATTTGGAACTGCAGAATCAAGCGTACGAAGATGCATATCACCAATTGTCGGCAGTGGTTCCGATCAATGATTGGCGATTTGTGCTCACAAGAGTTCGCTTTGAACGTCGCCGGGGCAACGCCGCCAAGGCGTATCGTGTGCTTCTCGAACATGGTTACCAAGGCCCCGCAATCCCCTGGTATTTCAAAAAGGAACGTGATCTGTGGAGTGAAGCGGGAGACGAAGCGTTGCGACGAATCGGGTATTCGCGGTGGTTCCAAAGGCAAAACGGATTGCCAGTGACGCACTGATTCGCGTGAAGTCAGCTTTTTTGTGCTACCATTCACGCCCGCAATACGGAATAGGTTGGTTCAAAAAGTAGAAGTACTGGGATATGACTGCTGTACGCTGCGTCGTCACGCTCTTGTTTGCTCAATCGCTTTGTTTCGGCGTGTGTTCTGGCGACGAAGAAAGTGGCGATGAAATTGAACGTTGGGACCGTGTGGTTGCGATCCAATCGCCGGACTCCGAGAAACAGAAATCTGGCAAACTTTGTTCGGCATTCCTCATTGAAAACAAGGGTGACCTGTACCTGATCACGGCGGCGCACGCGAGCGAAGAAACGAATCAAAATAGCCGGGTTTTGTATCGCGATTCGAAAGGAAAGTCACAATGGGTGTCGCTGATGCTTTTGGTTCCGTCCGATGCGAATCCCTGGACGCTGCACAAGACATCCGACTTGGCGATCGCCAAATTGGCTGCGAGTGAAAAAGGGCAGCCGTATTTGTTGCAGTTGTCTGAGCTTGCGATGCCGCGAGATGTACTCGACGGCAGACTTCCTCGGCGGACGACACAAATTGAATCGGTGGGTTATCCGGTAGGGTTGGGAGCGGCGCCGCCGATGTCAGCGTTGGTGATCGTTGGGAACATCGCTTCGAAGGAACTGACGAGCAAAAACCGCTGGGGGAAAGAGCCCGTGATTTTTTCCACGCCCACGGTCGCCCAAGGTTGCAGCGGTGGTCCCGCTTTCGTCGTAGACGCGGAGACGGAGTCGTTCCAGATCATTGGCATGTACATCGGCGTGGTCGCTGATGAGAGTGGCGCCAAGTTATCAAAAATGGTTCCTGCGAGAGTGATCGCTGAGATGCTGGATCGTGAAGCCTGCGATACTCGCGAGCCCTCTGATGAATCGCGGCCAGACTAGAGCGGATGCCGAAGCGGTCTCGTATGGAATCGCGTTCGATCCCCCGCTGGGACAATTTCAACTTGTCGCTTAAAACAGTCGCTCAAGTTTGCGGTTTGGCCGGTTCGTGTGTGCGCTCATGCGTTCTCTAGCCCCTCTGGACGCAGCTTCTTGACACACATTTGCAGAGCGATCGATTATATTTCGACCTGCGAATCTGCACTCCCGCCTCTCCTTCCCCTCCAGGTTTGTCTTTTCGATGTCCGATCGTCCGTCGCAATCTCCCGAGACTCACGACGCCGGAACCAGTGCCGGTGATGCCAAAGTCCAAGCGAATCGCCAGATCCTGTTAGATGCCCAGGCATCCGGCCGACCGCTCAAGGCTTTTATCAAATTATCGGGACCAGGCTGGTTGCAAGCCGCGATCACCCTCGGCGGAGGCTCACTCGCAGGGGCACTGTTTCTGGGCGTGCTCGGCGGAACCAGCATGATGTGGTTGCAGCTGATGGCGATCATCATGGGCGTCATCATGTTGTCGGCGATCAGTTATGTGACCCTGTCGACGGGGCGTCGTCCGTTTGAAGCCATCAACAGCGAAATCAACCCGGCGCTCGGCTGGGGCTGGGTGATTGCAACGGCAATGGCCAACATTATTTGGTGTATGCCGCAATTCAGTCTGTGCTACGACGCGCTCGACAAAAACCTAGCCGCTGTTGCCGGCGGCGGACTTGGCAACGACAAAAGCACACAAATCGTTGTATCGATCATCCTGTTGTTCGCGGCCGGTTTTGTCGTCCTGTTGAACACGAAGCAGGGACGTGCGGCGAAGGCGTTCGACATCGTCCTGAAGTCGTTGGTAGGGATGGTTGTGATCTGTTTTTTCGGCGTCGTGATTATTCTTGCCGCCAAGGGACAGCTCGATTTCGCAGCGATCTTGGCCGGGTTCATTCCCGATCTATCACAATGGTCACAGCCGGCAGGCGAGATGGGGCCTGTCGTCGCTTCGCTGGAGCCGGCTGCGTCTGAGTTCTGGAGCGGCAAATTGGTTGACCAGCAACGGACGGTGATGATCGCTGCGGCAGCAACCGCTGTCGGTATCAATATGACGTTCTTGTTGCCATATTCGATGCTAGCTCGCGGCTGGGACAAGCCGTTCCGTGGGCTCGCCCGGTTCGATTTGTCGACCGGAATGGCGATCCCCTATGTTTTGGTGACCAGCTGCGTCGTCATTGCCGCCGCGGCATCGATGCACAACAAAATCGATGCCGAGCTATCGAGCGATCAGCTGAGTACGATGCACGCGAGTCCTTATTTCAAAGGCGTCGAAGGATCGTTACTCGCTCGTGTCGAGTTCGATTCGGACGCCAATGGCAGCGATCTGGCGGACGTGCAGTCGGCGATCGAATCTGCGAATGAGTCCGTCGGCACGAGCTTGTCACCTGATGATTCCGAAAAGGTCACGAAGGCATTACAGTCGGTCTCGGATGAACCGGCGCCATCTTCGCTGGACCTAATCAATGCGGTCGCCGGAATCCAGCCGGTGATCGAGTTCCCCGCGGTCAGCTCACTTCCTGAGGTGGTCGCGCTCAACCAGGCCGCTGAGCTTTCGATCGAAGAGAAACGAGTGGCCTTGGCGCTAGTCAAACGTGACGCGTTTCAATTGTCATCGACGCTAGAGCCACTGTTGGGGGCCAAGCTTGCCAACTTGGTTTTCGGGCTTGGTGTATTCGGCATGGGATTTTCGACGATCGTCATTCTGATGTTGATCAACGGATTCGCGTTCCGCGAGATGCTTGGCAAGCCCGATGGCACCGCCCCCTTTGTGATCGGCTGCTTGGTCGCCGGTTTGAGCGGCGCGATGTGGTGGAAGTTCTGGGCCGACCCAGATACCAAGTTCTGGTTGGCGATCTTTGCGAGTAACTTTGGCATGATGTTGCTGCCGATCGCCTACATCACGTTCTTCTTGATGATGAACAACAAGCGTATTCTGGGTGACGAAAAGCCGACCGGGGCACGAATGCTGATTTGGAACGTGCTGATGTTGTTCGCGGTCGCTGGCGCTGTGGTCGCCGCTTCGTCAGCGATCTACAACAAGATCAATGATCCGGTTGCCTTTCCTGCGGTGATGGGCATGTTGGTTGTCTATGGTATCGCTCTCGTGATCGGGTTCTTCCTGCGAAAGCCGTCCCCACCCGAAGCGGTATAACGGTTAGAGGGCCAGTTGGGATAACCGGAACAATCGACAGATTCGTTTCGGTTCCCTGATATCGCGCCACACAGTGCAGTCTGGTGATTCGAGTTGCAAGGTATTGCGCTCCTAGGGTTTTGCGAATGTTCCGCATACCCATCTTCGGCTGACCATGTCTGCACCGCCTATTCCTTGGAAACACATTCGCAATATCCTGGTGTTGTTCGCACCGCTCTGGATTGGCGCCGTGATCGTGTTCGGCTTTTTGGGCGGTGTCTACGCTCTGTTTTCGAAAGACGTCTATTCGGCGCGTCAGCCACTGGTTGTCCGTGATGAAGCAACGCGTGCGGTCGATCGATTGGGCCGTTTCGCGAGTCAGACGGAATTGAAAGCGGCACAGGAAACGATTTTGGAAATGGCCCAGAATCGCGAAGTTGTCGCCGCCGCACTTCGGCAAATCGGACCACCAGAAGGTGCAGATTCGGCGACTTGGCCGACGATCTCGGACGTTGACGGCGCGATTAAAAAGTCCGTCAACATTCTTGCCCCGCAAGGTGCTGAATTTGGCAACACAGAGGTCGTTTACTTGGCCGTCAAGGCAGAGTCACCCGAGCGGGCAATCAGTTTCTGTCAGGCGATGTTCGACAATCTGACCAAACACTTGCGCGACGTTCGGCGCGTTCGTGCGGACAGCGTGATCATTGAATTGAGCCATGCCCGTGATCTGGCGAAAGCCAACTTGGATCGCGTGGCATCGCAGATACACGAAATCGAAGTTCAGTTCGGTGCGGATCTCGGCGAGCTTCGAAAGTTGAACGACACCTACGGCGGTGACAGTAACCTGCGTCGAATTCTGGAGACAACCAAGGAACAACAGCGGGTTGCCGAATTGGATTTGAAAAAAATGCAAGCGCTGTATGACCTGTTGGTCGCCAGTTCGAAAGACCCACAACGATTGTTGATCAGTGGCGGTGATTTGCTGACCAGTCAGCCGTCCCTGCTGCGATTAAAAGACGGATTGATTGACGCCCAGTTGAAATCCAGCCAACTGTCAGGCGTCTACACGATGTTGAATCCAAAACGGAAGGCCGCGATCGCAACGGAACATGAAATCCGTGAGCGGATCATGCAGGAGACTGTTTCTGTGATTGCTGCGATGGAACCGTCGCTGAAACTTCAGCAGGTCGAACTGGACAAGCTGAACAACAGGGTCAACGATCTGTCGCGAAAGCTTGAGATGCTTGCCACCGCACGAACATCGTATGCCGAAATCGATGCGGAGTTGACGCAGCGTACCGAACAGCTTGCGGCCGCAGACCAGCGTCTTGCTGATGCTCGCGCCAATCGATCTGCTGCTTTGGCGACCAGTTTGGTTGCGGAGCTTGGGCCCCCACAGGTCTCCGAGAATCCACTCGGACCGGGGACAGTGACGACAACGATGGGTGCCATGATGGCGGGGCTGATCTTTGGGCTCGGCACGGTGTTTTTGATTGCCCCGGGGCCAGCACAGTCACACGGTCGTCGACGGTGGAGTGACCACGTGCAAACACAGAATCGTCGGGTCGGCGATCAGTCCGATCAATCGCGGCGTGCAACGGACCAGCGGCAATCTCATCCGATGACACGTAAAGATGACTTGGTCGCCAATTCGAGTTCGGTGACAAACCTGATCGAAGCACAGCCAAGTTCACCACGGCAAGTAGCTGCCTCCGAGCACCAGGACGTGGATCAAGGGACGGACACCGCGTCTTAGCCAACAGCGACACGGGCCACGCTACAGCAGTGGTCCGATGAAGTAATCTTCGTCGGGTGGCTCAAGTTCTTTATCGAACCAAACTGCGAGTCGGTCGTGATCGGATCGCTTGAACGAGTTTCGAGGAACCAGCATCAGTAGACGACCCTGGCGCAGCCGGACTTCTAAACCTGCCGTTGTCCAGCGAAAGTGTCGGAGCGCTTCGTTCGTATAACCGTAACAACTTTGGTAGGCAGCCCTGGAAAGAATCACGCAATCCGACGCAACGGAACATCGAAACTCGCCTAGGTCAGCCCGCATGATCGAGTAGAAGCAGGCAAAGATTAGCAAGACGCCGATGCCATAAACCACGATCCAGGTTGCCGGGAAGCGAATCAAAGACGCCGTGTTGCCAGTGTTGAGCCATGCGAGCGGAAAGAATTGTCCAAACACCAGTAGCGTCCAGACAAGCTGGATCAGCGCGACGGCCGACCAACGCTTGAATTGACGCGGTCGATCATTCAGATCATTGTCGCGCAATCGAAAGGTGACGTCGATTGTCTCGCTGGATCGAAGCCCTTGACGGATAAGCTCCAAAGGCACTTCTGAGTCCAGCGATTCGGAATCGGATAGCACCCTGGTAAAGTCACTGGCAACCAACCGAACCGACTCGGTTGCGAAAGGTAGCAACAACCGTAGCGTGTTACTTCGATCGTCAAATTTGGCCTGGGACTGATTCAAAAGGGCGGCGAGAACGCAGTGCCGGCTGCGGACGAAGATTGAACGTTTGGTGATGCGACCTTCGACGGGTTGTGCAAACGCAGGGTATCGCCGCCAGAATCGCCGATCGTCCCAAAGGCCGATGTTCGCAATCCAAGTGACTGCGAGCGCAAATGCCGCTGGCAAGATCAGAACAAACAACGAAGGCTGAAAGAGTGCCGCAAGTCCCGCCGACAAACAGGCGGTCACCATCAGCCAGACGAAGTAGACCTGTTTTCGATCGTCCACCATCCGGGATTTCAGCCCATCGCGTGACCAATCGCTGTTGAACCAGCTGCCGCTTTGCAGCGGATCGCTTTCGTCTTGAAAGCGCTTTTCAAGCGGCGTTTCGATCTCAGGCGGTGGTGCGAATGGGTTGATCGAATCAGGCATGCGGCAGGGCGGCTAGCGAACATGATGGCAGCAACGTCATGTTGTGCCATCGAAAGGGCGGTTCAGTGTACGCTGATAGAAAAATCGCCGCTGATGTTGGAGTGCGAAACTTTGGATCTGATTGGAATTGGAGTGTCCGTATGGGACAGTATTTGTCTGGTGCCAAGCCTGCCTGCGCCGGGTGAAGTCGTCCGTGCAGAGCGGTTGGTCGAAGGGATTGGGGGTGGCGTGACGGTGGCGATCGCGATGGCATCGCGTCTGGGCTGTCGGGCCGGAATGGTCGATTGCGTTGGCGACGATTCCTCAGGAAAAGCGATCATGAGCCGCCTCAATGTCGAAGCAGTGAACACGGATTTGATGCAAGTTTTGCCCGGTGGAACCACTTCGGTTGCGTCAATCTGGTCCGACTCGAGAACCGCCGAACGCACGATTGTGTTTGTGCCCGGTACCGCTTGTGACAAAATCAAATGGCAGGAAGCAATTTTTGAAGCGGTCGCAAAGGCCCGAGTGCTTCATCTCAATGGACGACATCCAGAGATCTGCCATGCCGCGGTTGAGGTCGCAAAAGCGAACCGCACGCTTGTCTCGTTCGATGGTGGTGCCTATCGCTATCGCGATGAAGTCGTGCCGCTGATGCGAGCGTCGGACGTCGTGATTGTTGCGCGGCAGTTTGCCGAATCACATTTCGAGGCCGTCACCAAGCGCGCCGCGGTCAGGCAAAATTTGGCGGCACTGACAGCTTTCATGGCCGAAGATCTACGCTGCGAAGTCGTAGGCGTGACGGACGGTGCACGCGGAAGCCACTTTGTATCGAGTGCGGGAAAAAGCTTCGATCAACCCGCAATCGGGAGCGACGAGGCTTTGGATACGACTGGCTGTGGCGACACCTTTCACGGCGCATTTCTAGCCGGGATGTGCCAGGGTCAGGATTGGGCCAGTTGTGCGCAGCTAGCGGCGGAGGTGTCCGGAAAAAACGCGGCTGGTGTCGGTGGCCTGTCTTACCAGCCTTCCGGCAAAACAGAATGAACTACCAGCCCATCACCATGTTGGACTCGATCACCTTTCGGGCCTGTTCCAAGTCGCTACCCGTTTCCATTCGGTACAACCGGATCGCGTTGACTTTGTCGCCTGCGGAGCGATTGAGGCATTCGCGAGCGACCAAGCACGGATCCAGTGTCGTGTTCGTCAATCCCAAAGCGCCTTTGCTGATCACCCAGGTATCACGTGGACGCTTCGTCAATCGAATGACTTCGTCGTTGGGGTAGGCATCGAAAACGACATCGCGGGCGGCCTGTTCGTGTTCCGCCCAGGTGATGATGATGTGTGAACTCGTTTCGATTTCGAACAGGGGCATCGTCTCACCTTGTCATGGTGCGGCCATCGGGAAGTTACAAACCGAGCTTTGTCGGGGATTAGTTGTACTACGTTCTCTAACGTCTTATCGGTTCACATTCGTGCCTTTCAAGCACAAAAAACCGAAGGCGACGGCACAACCCGCGACAATCCCCCAGTGCGTCGTGTTCATTTGACTGATGTACGAGCTTAATTCGTTGCTGAAGTCACGGAAGAGTGAGCTAACCGATGCAACCAGCAGAGGGAGACCAGACATGTGTGGATGGCGAAGTTAGAGGGTTCAAATTGGTTGCCCCAAAAAGATTTCTAAGCGAGCAACTTTAGGTTGTGCTTAGCGGCGCTGCTCTGAAAAGGCGGTCTTTCTCGGGGTTTCCCGACTTCGTCGCCAACTGCGTTTTCAGTGAATGGTGTACAGCGAAAAAAAACGGACAGGGAACATTCAAGAAACATTTACAATACGCCGAAGCTTGGTCTTGCAGCGGTATTCCTCAGCGATATAATCCCGCACCTACGAAGTTGAGAGTGGCAGTTGTTCACCTCTCAAACTTCGGCGCGGTAGCTCAATTGGTTAGAGCCCCGGACTGTCGATCCGGAGGTTGCGGGTTCGAGTCCCGTCCGCGTCGCTGGCTGTTAAAGCCCCCAAAACACTCAGGGGCTTTTTTCTTGCGCACGGCATCGTCCAGTGCAGGGAAAGCTGAAAAGACGCTCGCGTTTTTCGCTTGCACCACAAATCAAACCCCAGGTTGAGAACGTCATTGTTCTTGAACCGAAGGCGCGGTAGCTCAATTGGTTAGAGCCCCGGACTGTCGATCCGGAGGTTGCGGGTTCGAGTCCCGTCCGCGTCGCTCAAAGCTCCGATTTCGATCGGGGCTTTTTTCGTTTCGGGGCATTCGCTCCACAGCTCAGCGATCGTATCGGCGTCGAGTCGATCGTCGCGCGGGGCGCCGAGGGGCAGCTGTTTTTCGGCAAACCGTTTCGGTCTTCCCGAGTTGGCGTGATCGGCGAAGTGAACTTATCATCGATCTCCGTAATGACTCGCGAATCACGTTCGCAGCCTGTGGGGCGCATGCGCGTCGCAAGATTGACGAATGCCGGACCGCGTTCCCGATTCAAGTTGCGAAACTAGAATCGCTGATTCGGATACTCTACGACGTCGAATGAACTGCCGATCGCGGCAAGGACTGCTCATCAAGACCGACACGAGTTTCAAGCATCCTTCTTCGGTGTTTACAACGGTGCGTCTCATTCGACTCGGTCAGATTGCTCTTGTCTTGTGCGGCGTGGATGATTCGTACTACGAGGACGGTTTCATCGGAGACGCGAGAGAGAATCTGATGATTGGGTAATCGTTTGAGTCGCCATATTCGAAGCCATTGCGTTTTTGGCGAGTTGAAGAATCCGTCGCAGGCGACACCGATGAACGGCATTTCGGTGAGCAGGCTGAATGCGCAGTTGTCGCTTCATTCAGCGGGGCCACCATCGTTTACCAGCCGGCGCCGTTCTTCCCAGAACTTTGAATCCATGGCGATCGAATCTCCGCTTTCGAGGCCTTCGACTGCGAGGCTCTCCAGGGCAGCGGCTTGGTCTTGCAGTGCTGCCGGCAAAGAGGCTCTGGTGAGTTGGTCTTCTCGAATGAGCATCCGGATAGAGTCGTTGGCATCACCGCAGCTGGCACGTTCCGCGAGAACTGCTTGGATCAGCGTCTCGGTTTCGCCGGTTATCTCGATATTTATTTCAAAGTCCTTTGCAAAAGATGCCCCGAAAGTCGGTTGGTGTACCACGATCCCGATTGCCCAGCGATCCACCCGGGTTTGGTGCCTTGGGATGCGCTGCCAATGGCAAGCCAATTCAGAGCCGCACTTGTCGAAGTATGCCGTTGCGATCGTTTGGCGGTGATGAAAACTGGCGACCTGTTGCCTTGTGTGCTCTAGCATCGAGTTCGAACGACCGGAGCACGAGGTCTTGTCGAAGAACTTGGGCCAGGCCCAAACTACGTCACGCCACACCGAATCATCGATTCCAAGTTACCCCAGAATCCTGGCAAACGATTTCGGGACCATCGTTGGTCCACTCACCTTTGGCCGAAGGCTCAATCATCGTAGCCTGCTTGTCGACGCATGCCGTTGCGGTCGATTGGCGGCGATGAAAACTGGCGACCTGTTGCCTTGTGTGCTCTAGCATCGAGTTCGAACGACCAATGCACGAGGCCATGTCGAAGTACTTGGGCCAGGCCCAAACTACGTCACGCTACACCGAATCATCGATTCCAAGTTGCCCCAAAATCATGGCAAGCGATTTCGGGGCCATCGTCGGTCCGCTCAACTTTGGCCGAAGGCCTCAATCATCGTAGCCTGCGGCAACGCCGCAGGAACATCAATGCAAAGCCAACGATTGGCCGAAGGTCAATTTCACCCGGTGGTTTTCGGGCGTCGCCCTTGGAATCCAGCCGGAAAAGGGATTGAAGGAATGAGTAATCGTTATCCTCAAAACTGTACCAACGCCCCGGAAAGACGATCAATCGACCAAAACGAGTCCGCGTACCTTTTGTGACTTTCCGGCAGAAGGCCAGCGACCGTTTGTTGCACTTCGAGAGTCGTGGTTCCAATACACCTTGCTTTTCTGGATGATGGATGGCACCATCCATTAATTATCGATACCCGGGCTGCACGTCGCTATCACCGACGAAGACAGCCTGGGGATCACCTTGGCAAGAATCGCTCATTTCCCTCGACGCCGAACTGAGTGGTGCCGCGACCGCACCCCGTTCTCATCCTGCACGGTAGTCACTTTGTTTTTAGCAGGCTGTTGCTTAAATCGAATCTGTCGTCAACGTCTCCCTACATCGGGGCCAACGCGAAAAGCGATGTGGCCCTTTCGATTGTCTCATGCGAAGGAAAAATGCGGGACTCACATACGGATGCTTTTCAACGAGTCAGCCATACACGTCATCAGCAAGTTTCCGAGTGAACCACGCGTCGGTGTTTTCGATCGATGCACTTGGCGAAATCATCTCATTCTCGAATGCGATGACCCGTTCACTATTGGCAATCCTTCGAGGCCAATCGGGTGTTGCCAGCGCGGCGCGTCCGAGCGCAATCAAGTCAGCGTGTTTGTCAAGGATCACGTCATCAGCGAGATCCGGATCAGCTAGCCCACCGTTGGCGATCACTGGCAGTCCGGTAATCCTGAGAGCCATCGTAGAAAGCGGCTCTCGCTTGTCTGAACTCGACTCGCGGAAACCGCGGCCTTCGCCAGCCACATGGATATAGCTTGCTCCAGCCTCAGCAAGTGCTACGAAAAACGTCTCGGCGACGGACTTTCCACCCCAGCGATAGTTGAAGTCGTTGACTTTTGCCTCCGAAACGCGCACTCCAACCACGAAGTCAGCGGGTGATGAATCGCGAACAGCGGCAACTATCTCTGCCGGGTACCGAATCCGTCCCGATGCTGATCCGCCGTACTCATCATTCCGGCGATTGGTGTATTCGGTGATGAACTGGTCAAGCAGATAACCGTTTGCAGCGTGAATCTCCACTCCGTGGAATCCGGCGTGCCGTGCGCGTCTTGCCGCTGATACAAAGCCCTTGCGAACTTCCGCTAGGTCAGTCGTCGTCATGGCCGAAGGCAACCGATACGGACCGCTGCCCTCGTATTCTCGCATCATTTCGCCGAGCGGCGGAACGGCGGACGGTGCGATGATGCGATGATGCGACCGGGTTCCCGCTTTTGCGACAACGCGCCCGCGTGCATCAGTTGCATGATGGCCAAACTCCCGTGATCGGAGATCGCAGTGGCGATCGGCACCCAGGAGTTGGCTTGCCGCCGATTGGCGATACCAGGCTGGCGGTCGTAGCCCTGGCTGCCATCATTGTCCGTATAGGTCCCCTCTGTGATGACGATTGCAAAGCCACCGCGAGCAAACTCGCAGTAGTAACGTTTCATGCGATCCGTCGCGAGTCCGTCGACGCTGGCACTCACGCGGGTCATCGGGGCGACTGCCAGACGGTTGCATAGCCTGTGCCCGAACAGTTCGACAGGGGAAAGAATTGGCCGTGGTATACTCGACATGTTGAACTCCTAATCAATTTCGGTTTTTAATCAGCAAAGTGCGTCCGCTAATTTGTCGTGTTTACCTGACGAGTTCCTCCAAACCGGGATCACCTGCCGGACGAGGTCCCAACGGCCAATTGAATTTGCGTTCGGACTCTTCGATCGCATAGTCGTTGATGCTGGCTTCACGGCGACGCATGAGTCCGTCGTCATCGAATTCCCAGTTCTCGTTCCCATAGGCCCGGAACCAATTGCCGTCGGCATCGTGGTACTCATACTGGAAACGCACGGCAATGCGGTTGTCGGTGTAGGCCCACAACTGCTTCGCCAGACGATACTCCCGCTCCTTCTGCCACTTTCCGGTCAGAAACTCGATAATCTGTTTGCGACCTGTGACAAACGTGGCTCGGTTTCGCCATTGGCTATCGATCGAGTAGGCCAGTGAAACTTTCGCAGGGTCGCGGGAGTTCCAGCCATCCTCGGCTGCTTGCACTTTTTGGATGGCTGTTTGGCGAGTGAACGGCGGCTTAATGTCGGTTGGCGTTGGCACGATGGGCTCCATTGAAAAAAAAAATACCGGTGGTGATGGTTCGGCGTTGAAACTGAGTTCCTTCGAATGCGACGAAAACTCTCGAGGGCGTGCTACTCGTTGTTGCTTTTGCTGAGGACGGGCAGTTCGAGTTGCTCCGCTGGTGGAAAATCGACTTCAGGAAGCCGTTCGATTGGTTAGCGTCGCTCGCTAATTCGTTGGCCTTTCTCTTAGCACGCCGGATGCCAACCGACCAAAAACTTTCGCAAGGCGTTAAATGCAAAGGGGTTACGGAATTTCTGCGATCTCGGCTGCGAGAACGATATTTCGTGGATAACGAAAAACCGTTGCAAGAAAACGAAATATCGTCATCGATCTAATCATCTAATAGATGGTGCCATCCATCAAACGCTTGACTCGATCCGCTCGCCCGGTGAACTGCTCACACCCCCAGTTAGGAGAGTGTGAAGCATCCGCCTCAGCGATGTGAACAGTTCACCTCAGGTGATGTTTGTACATTCCATGTCCAGCAGCGTTGTGCTCGCCGGCGTCGATCCCGTTTCCGGGAAGGACTATTCCTCTCGCAAAGAATGGATCCGCCGCCGTCTCGAATCGCTCGCCTCGGTATTTGCCGTTGATGTGCTCAGCGATGCGGTCATGAGCAACCATATGCATCAGATCCTCCGCAACAGGCCGGATGTCTGTGCTCAGTGGACCGACGAAGAAGTCGCGATCCGCTGGCTGCGTGTCTTCCCTGGCAAACGACTGGAAGAGCACCTCGCCGAACCGAACGAAAACGATGTCAAAAGGCTGGTGCGTGACGGCAAGCGGATCGAGCTGATTCGCGATCACCTATCGGATCTGTCGTGGTTCATGCGTTCCTTGTCCGAACCGATCGCACGGATGGCGAACAAGCAAGACGACTGCACGAGGCGGTTCTGGGAAGGACGCTTTAAAGCGCAGCGGATTGTGGATGGTGCAGGCTTGTTGGCCTGCGCTATGTACGTTGATCCCAGTACGTTGATCTCAATCCGGTCCGTGCGGCGATTGCAGAGAGTCCCGACCAATGTCCCCACACAAGTGCTTACGATCGGGCGAAATCAAAACGCGGCGAGCAGATCCCATCCGCCGCGTTTGATCTCAAGCCAGTGAGCACCGAAAAGGCGGGGCGTGAGATCCGCGAAACACCAGTCGACGAACTGCGCGAAAGGCGAAAGCAATGCCGTAAAAATCCACCAGGGAAACGCATCCGGCGCGACGCTTGGCTCAGCCCCTGAGACTGAAACCCGATAGGCTTTCTGAAGACGCCGAAGTCCATACCGAAGGCGTGCGCAGCAGTGACCGGGGATTCTTGAATGTGGACCCGGAGACGTACTGGGAATTGCTTCGTTGGACGGCGAAGCAGAGTGTCGACGGGGTGTCGGCGAAGGTCCCGAAATCGCTTGCCAAGATTCTGGGGCAACTCCGGATCAATGCTTCGCTGTGGCGTGACTTGGTTTGGCACTGGCCCAAGTTCTTCGGCAAGGCCTCGTGCATCGGCAGCCCAGAATCCATGCGAGAGCACGCAAGGCAAACAGGCCGGCATCATCATCGCGGCCAAGCAATCGCGGCGGCCTGCTTCGAGTAGCGTGTCGCTGATCAAATTAGCCATCGCTAACGCACCAGCCACTGAATGAAAGTGAAATCCGTCGGTACCACGCTGCGCCGACACTGGAACAAAGCTCAGTTGCTTGATGCTGCGCGAGTTGGCTAATCGCGGCAGAGGCCCAGCGACCGCCTTTTGTACCGCGAGAGCTGTGGTTCCAATATAACTCGCTTTTCTGGATGATGGATGGCACCATCCATTCTTGTTATGAGCTGGACGTGCATGCGTACTTGGACGACGTGATCCGCAGATCGCTGGCTGACGAGACGGGCTGGGCCGCGATGGCACCTCACGCATGGAAAGCCGAGCACCCAGAGTCAGTGCGCAGCTACCGCCAAGACGAACGTCGCCAAGCCGTCGACCGCAAGAAAACTCGCCGAGCCCGCCGTCGTCTGCTAAGCCAGTCAATCCGTCAGAAATAGATGGTGCTGGTGAACGGTTACGCCGAAATATTTTATGATAGTGTCTGACAGTTTTCGCAAGCCATGTGGAAAGCACCACGTCCGGCCCTGCCGTTTCCCCACGTACCAGACGCTATCTTTCTGCCGACACCCTTTTTGCGTTGCTGCGACAGCGTTTCGAAACGGTCCAGGACCCTCGCAAACAATCGCACCTTACGTTCACTTTGCCTGACGTGCTGGCCAGTGGCCTGGCAATGTTTTCACTCAAAGATCCGTCGTTACTTGCCTACGGCGAACGGCAAGATGATCCGTCGCTGAAAAACGTTTTCGGAATCAAATCGATCCCCAGTGACACGCAATTCAGAGACATCCTCGATCCGATCGAGGTCGACGCACTCAATGAAGCGTTCGCGGACGTGTTTGCTAAACTTCAGCGTGGCGGCGTCTTGGAGCAGTTTCGCTTTATCGGCGATGGCTATCTCGTCGCAATCGATGGAACGGATTACTTCGGTTCGTCCAATGTGCGTTGCGAGAACTGCCTTGAGAAGAAGTCTAAGGACGGCACCACTCGCTACGCTCACCAAGCAGTTGTGGCGGCGATGATTCATCCCAAGCTCAGTGTGGTGATCCCGATGGCAGTCGAACCGATCGTCAAGCAGGATGGGGAAGCGAAGAACGACTGCGAGCGAAATGCCACGAAATGCTTGCTCAAGCGGATCAAGAAGCAGCATCCGATGCTGAAGTTGACGATTACCGAAGATGGCCTCTCAAGCAACACGCCGCACATCGCAGACTGCAAAGAACACGGCTACCACTTCATTCTTGATGCGAAGCCCGGTGACCACGCACACTTGTTTGAGCAAGTCGTTGATGCTGGCGATCAATCACGCTTGCACGTCATTCGCACCGCGAAGGTCGACAAGAAAGGCTCTCGGAGCGAGACGCAATTGGCCAAGCGAGTCCCGCTCAACAAAAGCAATCCTGATCTTTTGGTTAACTATGTCGGGCGGAGCGATTTGACTGCCGACGGCGATATCAAGTCGATATTTAGTTGGGTAGCAGATCATCGGTTGACCGCAGAAACGGTTCTCGAAATAGCTCGTGATTGCCGCTGTAGATGGAGGATCGAGAACGAGACGTTCAACACACTTAAAAACCAAGGCTACCACTTCGAGCACAACTGCGGTCATCGCAAGAAGAGCTTAAGTACGGTCCTTCTGATCTTGATGATGTTCGCGTTTGTGGTCGATCAAGTCCAGCAAGCCTGCTGCCCTCTGTTTCAGGCCGTGTTGGCCAAACTGAAGAGTTGCCGCAGTCCCTGGCATCGACTTGCAGTGCGATCGAATCGTTCGTGTTCCAAAGTTACCAAGCGATCTTGGAAGCCATCCTGACCGATCGCTGCCGTTATCGCACGCTGCCTCCGTAGTGCTCCGCGTCCGAACCATGATCCGCACGAGTCAAAATGACGTTTTCGAAAGAGAGCGACAGAGAGGCTACGCGTTAAAATATCCGGCAAGTCTTTCTGCCAACTAAGAAATGCCATCTGCAACCCTAAGGCGAAGTAGCCAAGGCGCGGGTTGGCCGTAATGCAAAGCAGAAACTCGCCAAGCAGCTCCCAAATTCCAGGGACCACTCAACAAATCGTGGTCTCAAACGGTCAGCCCGGGGCCTGCTGATTAATGACCATCCCACCCATCATCAAAAGTCTGCTACAATCCAACGGCATGTTCCCAACGGGTGATAGTGTTATGATCGACGAATTTCCATTTGGTAATCCCGATGGTTCTCACGCGAACCTCAGTGATCTGCTGAACCAAGATTTCGTTCACTTCGATCAATCGAAGTACAGTTCCGGTATAAGCGCTGAATCCACCGATTTGACTGTTCGAGTTCTGGTCGGTGCGAAGGGATCCGGTAAAACCGCCTACCTAAGAAGGCTTCATGACGGCATAAGCCGACAAGAAAATCAGTCGATATATGTTGATCCAGACATTGGGCGAAGCCCACCAGAAACAGACCCAGTTCTTCGCTTTTGTTCGCTTTTCGATGAACGAATACTTACTGAGAAGTGGATGACTCTCTGGCGTTGCGCGATTCTTCGTTCCGTCCTCTCGCACGTGCTGTTTTCACCGCGTCTCAGAAAACAGGTGGATAGGACGGTGTTAGAGGCCTTCGATGAGCTTCGCAAGCTGGTTGGCTTGTCAATCGGTACGCCGGAACCGATCTACTCTTCAGCAAAGAACATTCTATTTTCATGTCGGCATTCAGAAGAGTTCACAAGGTTTGCGAACCAACCTGCATGGGATTCAATCACTTACTATCTTGCCGAGAGTATCCACCATCTACCTCCTTGCTGTTTTTTGCTTGACTCCGTTGACGAAGAGTTCGGGCATGCACCAATGCATTGGCTGAGAGCGCAGAAAGGGCTGTTCTACGCGGTCATGCGATTGCTCCGTCACGATCGATTGGGCGGACGGTTGCATGTCATCATTGCCATTAGAGATCACGTCTTTTCGTCGGTGCTGCGCAGTGAACATCAAAATCGGTATCGCGGTGAGCCTCACATCAAAGTCCTCGATTGGGGGTGGGACTCAATAAGTCATCTCTTGCGAACGAAGATCGGGCGACTTAGTGAGTTGCTCTGCATGAATCCGGACATGGCGTCGGGCGGCGAATTACTACGATGGCTAGGGAAAGACCAGATCGAAAACAAGTCGCTAGGTGTCACGGAGAGTCTAGAGGCATATCTCATTCGCCATACACGTCAGCTCCCTAGGGATATCGTGCAACTCGGCAATGCACTTGCAGCGATAGTAGTTGCAGCAAAGATGTCTGGGCGCAAAAATATAGCAAGTCAGCAGATCCGTGATGTCGTTTCAAAGCAGGCAAAGTCATTTGGTGAAGAACAACTGAAGATATGCACAAACCAAATCCTTTCCAGCAATTTGAGCAACGAATCGACCAAATATGAATTTTCAGATTTGTACACAGGAAATGTTGAGTACAGAGA
The DNA here is from genome assembly GCF_002251265.1 of Rhodopirellula sp. MGV. Lineage (NCBI taxonomy): Bacteria > Pseudomonadati > Planctomycetota > Planctomycetia > Pirellulales > Pirellulaceae > Rhodopirellula > Rhodopirellula sp. MGV. The sequence goes on from NZ_NPDI01000029.1 coordinate 103,814, forward strand.
AGATATGTATGAGCAGTTACGACGAGTGCTCCGCTTGCTGGGGAAGGACTCGTTTTCTCAGAACGACTTGAAGGAAGCTGAGGAAGCGGCAATGGAGAAGTTTGGCGAAAGTTCGGATGCTATGTCCGTACTGTGGCAAAATCGCTTGCTAGGTTACAGCGACGCTCCGATATCCCAAGAGCAGTTTTCTGAAGTCTTCTACTCCGAACACAACCTTAGTGAGTTCCGGCTTCCACGTGACAAGCCTCGCTATTTGCTTCATCCATGCTTGATTGACTCTGTGGGGCTAACTTCTGTTTTGAAACGACCTCTATTGCCTGGGCGGGGAGCACAATATGGAGAATAGTGACGGTATAAGGATCGTCCAGTATGAAAGTTGGCCTCACTTCAAGTCTGACTTTGTTCAGGACTTGGCAGGCCAATCAATTATGGAACGAGATCGGTTTGTCTTTCGCGGGCATCAATCGGCTGACTGGTGCTTGACTCCGAGTTTTGATCGCACATACTCTTCAATACCGCTTGAGCGTAGGCCTAAGTTAGCGAAGGAGTTGATGGAGAACTTCACGAGATACGTTGGTGAATACGATCCGAAATCGATTCGCTCACGTCGTATTGGTCCGGACGAGGACGAAATGTGGTTGATGGCACTTGCTCAGCACCACGGTCTTCCAACGAGATTGCTGGACTGGTCCCGTAGTCCGTATATCGCTTCCTATTTCGCGTTCACGGACTTGTTGATTTCGGGAATGAGTTGTGAAAGTACCCATGTTGCCATTTGGGCAATGGACACGACGAGTGAAATATGGAGCGAGCACTGTGGCGTTCGCCTGGTAAAAGTTCCCCGGCATATCGATGAAAGAATAAGAAATCAGGGCGGACTCTTTTCTTTGTCGGTGATTCCGCTGGCTTCTTTGGAAGATCACCACCGCTCGATGGATCCTGCTTCACCGGCGCTCACTAAGTTTCTCGTACCTCAGGAAGAGGCTGCGGTCGCTATCGAAGATTTGCACACGATGGATATTCATCACGCCCAGCTATTTCCAGGCTACGAGGGATGTGTGCGTGCAGCAAGAATTCAGCTCGCACCAACGCTGGCCAAAATAACCCCAGCAAGAAACTAAGCTCAGAAGCGGATTTGTCAATGAGCTTTAATGATGAAGTTCCTTTCGGATTGCCCTGCTTGCGGCGTGTTGGTGATATCGGCACCTCTGAGTTCATAGATTTAGATGATGAATCGAATGAGTCGGTGATTCGCACGCCTCCGTCTATCACGAGGCTGATAGTCGGTGAACCAGGTGCTGGTAAAACGCGAACCTTGCTACAGCACCCGTTCGCGGAAGATGCAGTCAACATCGGGATAGTTGATGTGGGGCTGCACCCCGACACAGAAGGGGTCATGGGGGTCCATAGAGCTCTTCGACCTGTTCAAGCCAATACTGTTGAATACTGGGAGAAGTATTGGAGAATGGCGACAATCCGCGCGATCGCCACACACATTTTGTTCGGCAGGGAAAAGAATGGCAATGGCTCATCTGATATCGAAGCATTGCGAACGTTTGTTACGCGGGCGCGAGCCACGAGTGTCCCAGTTTGCGTAACGGATTCTTTAACTCATATTTGCCAGGGCTTGATGACCAGAAATGAGTTCCGTGAATACTATCATTCTGATGAGTTTGCTCGCGCGACTGTGGCGGTTGAGCAAGCACTCAGATCAGGCAGTCGATTCCCGATCCTATTGGACGTGAGTGATGAAGTTCTTGACAATGCACCTGTGGCATGGTCTGAGTGTCTTCAGGGGTTGATGTTTTTTGTGCTATCATCAAAGTCGGACTCACTGTTTCACTCCGTCGACTTAGTTGCTACATCTTCTGCAAGAGTGCATCGCGCAGCTACACGGCAGCCGAGATACTTTAACTATAGTTCGCGTGCCGACATTATGACGCTAGCCTGGGAAGCTCGAGATGCTAAGAGATTCCTGTCACGTAAAGTTAGTTCACTCCCAACGCGGTTTAAGTTCACTCATTCATCGAGCGATGAACTTCGCGATTGGCTCGGCGTTGGAAGCATAATGAACCGTTCTCGGAATAGAAGAGAAAAGGTTGCCGACTACGTAGTGCGTCATACTCGTTTGATGCCTCGTCAGATTATTTGCATTGGGAATGAATTGTGCCGATCAGTTCAGCATGCGAAAAGAGCCGGGGGAATTAGAATTGGGCGAGAAACCATCCACGGTATCGTACACAAATCGGTCCGAGATTTCGCGAGGGAAATGATACTGGACTGTTCGTGTGAACTTGTTTTGCAAGGTATTGCTAGGCAGTTCAAGCGATCTTCGCTGAATGTGTACGACGGTAGCAATGAAGATATCGTTGGGAACGGACATGCACTGAAACGCTTGCTCAACGGATTCCAGTCGGAGCAGGCAAAGATTCATGAGTTGCGAGCAGCGATCCTACGCGAACTAACGGAAAATGAGGCGACGGCTGACGACGTCCTTCAGCTTCTCTGGCAGCGGCGATTCTTTGGGGTGATCGAACAAACAGGTACGAGGAAGAGCTCCGTCAGATTCTGCAATCGCTCGCAAGAACTTGACTGGGCCAGTCTGTCAAATAGCAGTCTTCAATTTAATACGCTAATTATTGACGCTGTGAATTTGTTTACGCCTGATTCGATGAAGCATTTCTAAAGCCGGCGACGAGATATGATCAAAAGTTGTGTTCTTGAAAGAAAGAAAAAAGGCGGCGTATCCTGTTGAAGTTATCACCCTTCAACGGCCCAGCGTGGGCAGAGGGACACGCCATGAACCAGACTAAATCACAGCGAACTGCGGCACCAGTAGACGAGTCACTCGATCCTGAAGTGATTGGATATCGGGCTCAGTTTGATCAGAAAAGCCTGCTCGACGAAATCGTTCGTGAGGGAGCCGGGCGGATGCTGCGGTCGGCGATCAATATCGAAGTGCAGGCATTCATCGACGAAAACGAGAACCGTCGAGACCAGCAGGGGCGACGCTCGGTGGTCAAGACGGCACACTACCTGAACGGGAGATCATGGCAGGTGCCGGTGCGATTGCGGTGTCTCAGGGGCGTGTCCGAGACAACCACCCTGATCCAGAGATGCGAGTCACGTTCACTCCGAGCGTTCTGCCTGCCTATCTACGAAAGAGCAAAGCCGTCGAAGAATTGATTCCCTGGCTTTACCTCAAAGAAATTTCTACCGGGGACTTTGTCGAAGCCCTCCAGTCGTTGTTTGGTGAACGAGCTACCGGATTTGGCGCGAGCGTTGTCGTGCGGTTCAAGGAGCAGTGGTGTCAAGAATACGATGCGTGGTGCAAGCGTGACTTGTCGGGCAAGCAGTACGTTTGCGTCTGGGCCGATGGGATCCACGCCAGGGTTCGCCTCGAGGACGATGCCAATAAAAAGCAGTGTTTGTTGGTGTTGCTGGGGGGCAACCGCTGATGGCCAAAAAGAGCTTATCGCAGTGCTGGATGGCTACCCGGAAAGCGAGCAAAGCTGGACGGAGCTGTTGCTGGGTCTCAAGCAACGTGGCTTGACGATCGATCCTAAAATTGCAATCGGCGACGTTGCTCTCGGCTTTTGGGCGGCGATTCGCAAGGTCTTCACGGCAACTCGTGAGCAGCGATGCTGGGTTCACAAGACGGCCAGCGTCCTCGACAAAATGCCGAAAAGTGTTCAGCCCAAAGCGAAGGGGGATCTGCGCGAAATTTGGCAAGATGAAACGAAAGAAGTGGCAGAGAAGGCCTTTGACGTATACTGCGAAATGTACGAAGCCCAGTATCCAAACGCGTGCAACTGCCTAAAGAAAGATCGGTCAGTGCTGCTCACCTTCTACGACTTCCCTGCCGAACACTGGAGTCACCTAAAAACAACCAGCTCGATTGAATCGACGTTCGCCATCATTCGCCTGCGGCACCGTAAGGTGAAAGGGAGCGGCTCAAGACATGCAAGCTTGGCGATGATGTTCAAGCTCGAAGAGTCGGCTTCAAAGAAATGGAGGCGACTGAACTGCCAAGAAAAGATTGCCCACGTCATCGAAGGACGTACCTTCAAAGACCGAGTTATGCAGGAAGAAATCGCCGCCTGATCATTTTTCAGGATACAACAATTGACGATATCTCGCCGGCGACATCTCACAGACGCTACAAGAAAAGTTCTGCTGATCTATTAGAGTCTTCACTCGTCACCGCGAGATATCGTAGATGGTCTGCGCATCGCCGGATGCGATCAGGAAATATTCGCATTCGGTCGAATACTTGCAAAGTCTCCTCCTTTTTCGCCTTGAGCACACATTCGACTCGATTCGTAATTGATGAATCGCGTCTAATCTCTAGGTTCAAGTACTCTACAATGCGACTGGGCTCGCTGTCATGCAGGAGAAATCGAATTACGACTTCTGGATCAACTTCGCTTTCGAACCGTAATCTTTGCATGCTGATAGCTAAGTGGCGGAGAATGATAGACCGCTAGTTTCAGGTTCGTCTCTGAAGGGGCTGTAGTCAAGAGATGTTTACTAGAACCACCGAATTCAGGCATTCGTGATGAAGATCAGTCCGCTCGGGTTGAAGTTTACTTTTAGATTGATTTTGCTGGCTTTAGCGATTGCGGATTCAAAACTGAGACGCATACATAAGGCAAGTAAATGAACCGAGCTGTTTTCGGAAACTCTTTGAGTTGGTGTTCTCGCCGGTGCGGTTGTCGGCGATGGGGTAGGCCTTCACCGCCTCCGGCTCAAAATCTGTCGCAACGTGAACTGGCACCTCGGCGAGGTTCAGTTGCTTGGCGGCTTTTCAACGGGTATGGCCGACGATAATGACACCGTCGGGATCGACGAGGGGCGGCTGCCGGAAACCGAAGTCGTTGATGGATTAGACGACCGGATCAACCGCGTCGCCATTGATTCGAGGATTCTTCTCGTAAGGCTTGATCCGATCAAGCGACCACATTTCGACATGCATGTGCAAAGTAACCGTTAACCAGCACCATTGGCGTGCTCCCAAGAAACTGATTCATCGGTTATGAAAGTTTACCGGCCACGACGGCCAAAGGAGACTTTCGATGACGAAGAAACGAAAACGGCGGAAACCCGAGCAGATCGTGAAGGCCCTCCAAGAAGGCGAAGCGATGATGGCGGCGGGCAAGACCGAGGCTGAAGTTTTTCAGGCACTTGAGATTAGCGTGGCGACCTGGGGACGCTGGAAAAAACAATACGGTGGAATGAAATCCGACGGTACTTGTTTACCGAGCTAAAAATTGGTGTTGGTGAATTCTGCATGATTCGACAACAATTCGGAGATCATGGATGTTCCCAAGACCACGACCGATTGCCTAGGTTGCAAGCAGCAGCAACGAATCATTGAGCAGCAGCAAGCTGTGATCGATGCCTTGGTCGAACAAGTTGAAAAGCTAACCAAACGGCTCGAGAAGGTCGAACGCGAGGGCAAACGCCAAGCTGCCCCATTTCGTAAAGGGCGCAAGGCGGATCCAAAGAAGGCTGGCCGAAAGAGCGGAGAGGACCACGGCAAGCACCATCGTCGTGCTGCTCCGGAGCAAATCGACGAGGCATACGATGTGCCGCTGCCAAGCTGTTGCCCTGGTTGCGGATGCGATCAACTGACGAAGACCGAAACTCGAATCCAGTATCAAACTGAAATTCCTCGGACCGTCATTCATCGACAGTTCAATATCGACGCTGGAACCTGCACCGGTTGCGGCGCGGCGGTGCAAGGTCGGCACGAACTGCAAACATCCGATGCGACCGGAGCTGCAGCTGTGCAGCTCGGACCGAACGTTCACGCCGCCATGGCATTGCTTAACAAAGAACTGGGGCTCAGTCACGGCAAGGTAAAGCGTTTGCTGGAAATGCTTTTCGAAATCACCGTCGGACGCAGTACGAGCTGCCGAAGCATGCTTCGCACCGCAAAACGTTTGAAATCGGCCCATGAGGAGGTTCGCCACGCCGTACGTGGCTCGCCCCAAGTTGTTGGTGATGAAACAGGCTGGCGTGTCGATGGACGTCCGGCATGGTTGCATGTGTTTGTTGGCCTGACTGCAACGGCATACGAAATTGACC